>JBEBGH010000483.1:0-3175 GCA_040081565.1 Pirellulaceae bacterium | reverse complement strand
CGACAAGTCAGGCTCAAACGCCTTAATTACCGATGCCACGGTTTGACCGACATGATTGGCCGAGACGTGAAAGATTTTCGAATTTGGATCACGCCGTTTTTTGGCCATTTTGCATTTCTAAAGAGCTCAATTCCGCCAGGTTTGCCTGCGACCATTTTAGCTGATGCCGGTTTCTTTCGCATGGCCCAAACCTGCGACGAATCCGCGCGAATGGTCGCCGTTCATTACTTGGCGACGCAACTTCGCAAGCGTTGCAAGTTGACGACATCCCAATCAACACCCTGTGGATCAGTTCCCTTTTCCGTTTCGAGGTACATGGGCAACTTCTTGAGCTGCGGATGGGTCAGCACGCGTCGAAAGGACTCGATCCCGAGTTCACCGTCGCCGATGTGTTCGTGGCGATCAACGCGCGAGCCGAGCTCCTTCTTTGAATCGTTCAAGTGCAAAGCCCTAATCCGTTCTAAGCCGAACGTATTCTTCATGGCCTTGACCATATCGGCAAATCCGCCATCAGTCGTCAGGTTGTAGCCGGCAGCGAAAGCATGACAAGTATCAATGCAAACACCCAACCGGTCTGAATGCTCCGGCACGCTGTCGATCATGATGGCCAGCTGCTCGAATTGCCAACCCAGACACGAGCCTTGGCCCGCAGTATTTTCAAGCAGGATTCGCGTCGCGATGTTGTCGGTGGCGGCGAAGATCTCGCGCAGCGATGTGGCGATTGCCTTGAGGCCCATTTCTGCGCTCGACGTCGTAAAAGCTCCAGGGTGCATGACCACGCCCGAGATGCCCAGTTGATGGGCTCGACCGAGTTCGACGACCATGGCATCCACGCTTTTGCAGCGCAGGGCTTCATCGGGTGAAGCCAGGTTAATCAGATACGACGAATGAGAAAGCGGGTCGCAAATCTTGAGTCGTTGCAAGGCTTCGGCAAAGGCCGCGGATTCGTCGCTCGTAATCGGCTTGGCTCGCCATTGATTGTTGTTCTTGGTAAAGAGCTGAACGCAATCGCAACCCGCAGCGGCGGCAGCCTCCACGGCGTTGTAATAGCCCCCCGCGATCGACATATGAGAACCGAGTTTCAACATTGGTTTTTCTTTTTTTGAAGTAGGCTGCGCAAACTTGGCGGACAGAAACTAACTGTACAGGAAGTAAACATTGCGAAACTTGGTCGACTTTGCTCGCAAATACTTGACGCACGCGCCAGCCGTTGCTAGCGTGTTGCAGCAGTCGCAAATTTGGCCGTCGTTTCAATTCTCTTTTCAGGCAGTTCCAGCGGGAGCAGGTGATGACAAATCAACCGGAAAACAACTCAAATCATTTGGTTTTTTGGGGGTGCTTCATTGCTTTGATCACGACGGCTTTTGCGTTTATCACGCGGGCCTTCATGATCAATATTCCGGAGATGTGGCCCACAGACTTTAACATGGATAAAGTCCAAGCTCAAACCTTGTTTGGGCACGGGATTTGGCCATTTGCCGTGAGCATCATTCTCTTCAGCCTTGTGATCGACCGAATTGGCTATCGTGTGGCGATGTTGTTCAGCTTTGTTTGTTACGCAATTTATGCAGCGTTTGCCCTGTACGCTTACTCGATCGTCAAGGCTGATGGGCTCAGCGGCGCTGAGTTGGATGAAGCGAGAAAACTGGGTCTTCAGTATTTGACGTATGGGTCCATCATTTTGGGCTTGGGGAATGGAACCGTTGAGGCCTTCATTAACCCTGTTGTGGCGACCATGTTCAGCCATTCCAAAACCAAATGGTTGAATATTTTGCATGCCGGGTGGCCGGGTGGATTGGTATTGGGCGGTTTGATTACGCTTGGTTTGGGAACACAGGCTACCGAAGATTGGCGTTTGTTGATTTACGTCATTGCGATCCCTGCCATTATTTACCTGCTGATGTTGCTCGCCGCGAAGTTTCCGGTCAGCGAACGAGTTGCCGGTGGAGCGACTTACAAAGAAATGTTGGGTGAGTTTGGGATGATCGGCGCTGCGATTGCAACGTTCTTGATCGTCAAACAAGTAACTGATGTCTTTAAGGTCAGTGATTATTTGGGACCAACCAACGCAACGTATTTTGTGTATGGATTTATCGCGCTCGCGACGATTGCATACGGATTGTATTGCCAATCGTTGGGTCGTCCGTTGATGATTTTCTTGTGCCTGATCATGATGCCGTTGGCGACTACGGAGTTGGGAACAGACGCCGCAATCACCGGAATCATGGAGGAGCCCATGAAGGCGATGGGTTACAACCCGTTGTGGGTTTTGATCTACACCTCGGCGATCATGATGATCCTGCGATTCTTCGTTGGACCGGTTGTCAATGCGTTAACGCCTTTAGGGCTGCTCGCCACTTGTGCTGGACTCGCTATTGTGGGCCTGTTCCTTCTTTCCCGCGCTCACAGTTTTGCTGCGATTTTCGCTGCCGCGACTTTGTATGGCATCGGCAAAACTTACTTTTGGCCAACGACGTTGGGCGTGGTGTCGGAACAATTTCCGAAGGGCGGAGCGCTTACACTTAATGCGATCGCCGGCATTGGAATGCTCACGGTAGGTATTATCGGCGGACCGTTCATCGGCAAGATGCAGGAAGATTCGGCTAAAGCCGCTGTCGTTGCATCGACTGAAACGAAAGTCGATTATGCCACGATTGCCAAGACCGACAGCTATTTCCTTGGCAACTACGATGCAGTTGACGAGGAAAAGGTAAAGGCCTTGCCTGCAGACGAGCAAACCAAGGTTTCTGCGGTTGTCAAAAACGCGAAACAAAGTGCGTTGGCCAAGGTCACGGTGTTTCCGGGTGTCATGCTGGTTTGCTACTTGATTTTGATCGCTTACTTTCAATCTCGCGGCGGTTATCGGCCAAAAGAAATGGGCCATAGCGGTGCTCATTAGACAACCAGTTGTTTTCGTTTGTCGGTAAGTTCGAGTGGCTGCGCAACTCCCATGGTTATTGAATTGATCAGGTGCAATCGATCGGCAGGAGTCGCTACGATTGAAATGTGCCATGGCAAGGTCAATGCCATGGACTTGGACTTGTGTCTGGCACTGGAAAGGTGTTTTGAAGAACTCGAGCGCGATCCTGAAATTGAAGTAGCGGTGCTGACTGGGAACCGCCGTGTGTTCTCGGCGGGCGTCGATCTCAAACGATTAATCGCGGAGCCGTTGGAC
>JBEBGH010000150.1:0-12012 GCA_040081565.1 Pirellulaceae bacterium | reverse complement strand
TATCGGCCCCGTCAGTCTTGCGGGGGTGAAAACCAGTTAGGTAAGCCGCCACTGCGCGGGCATGGTCGCCACCGCCATCGCCGAGGGCTCTTGCTCCGTTAAGCGTCAAACCGCTGAGGACATTGAAATCGTTTTTGTACTTTTCCAAGTTTTTCAAAATCGGCGGCAACTCAAATTCAGTGCCTGTTTCTTTCGGCGTCCAATCCGGCATGTGCTGACCGTTCGGCAGGTACATGAACAACAGCCGTACCGGTTCGGTGGCCGCTTTGGTACCTGAGGTCCCCGCACCAAACGCCAGACGCGCACCAGACATTGCCTCGAGCAATGGCAAAGCGATTGTGGCACCCAAGCCCCGTAGGGCGGTCCGTCGCGAAATGGGTTGGTTAATCATTTCTGATCCCTTTCTGAAAGTTGGCGTTGCCGAAACGGTTTGCTTTCCACAATGCCGTAAACCAACTCGGAAAATCGATAGTCGTTCTTCTCAAGCCTAGCCGTAATTTCATTCACGGCACATTGATCTTCATAACGCAGGCCGCGTCCCAATGCATAGATTAACATTTTCTCGGTCAAACACCGGACAAATTCCTTCTTTTTTGTGTTCAGCAGCAAGTTCCGCAGCTCATCCGCACCGCGAAATTCCTCACCCGATGGCAGTTTTCCGCTGGCATCGATTTCGCCTCCCCAATCTTTCGTCCGCCAACGCCCGACCGCATCATAATTTTCCAACGCGAAACCCAGTTGGTCCATGACCTCATGGCAAGACGCACAATTCGGATCGCGTCGATGTTGCTCCATTTGCTCGCGCAACGATCCAGACAGTTTCTGTTGCTCGAGCGGCATGACGTCAGGCAGAGCAGGGGGGGGAGCGTCACCCAATAGATTTTCCATAATCCATTTGCCACGCTTCACCGGACTGGTTCGAGTGGGATTGCTGGTGACGGCGAGCACACTGCCTTGGGTCAACAACCCGCCGCGATTCGTGCCGACCAAGCTAATGCGTTCAAACTTCGTGTCGTCTTTGGGTTCGGGTTTAATCCCATAGTGCCTCGCCAACCGACGATTCAAAAAGCTGAAATCGGCAGCCAGCAAATCGAGGACGCTGCGATCCTCGCGAATCATTTCTTGGAAGAACATCACGGTTTCGCGGCGCATGTCGGTGAGCAAGACCTGATCCGCGCCGGGAAACTGTTTCGGGTCAGGCTCAAACGCAGCAAGGCCGCGCAGTTGCAACCACTGAACGGCGAAACTCTCGCTGAGTTGTTTTGCTTTTTCGTCGCGAAGCAACCGTTCGGCAGTCTTTCGCAAGACCGCAGTGTCTTGGAGATTTTCGTTCAGCGCGGTTTTCAACAATTCGGCGTCGGGCGTAGTGGCCCACAAAAAGTACGACAGGTTGGTGGCCAATTCGAATTTCGAAAGCGGTGAGGGCTTGCCGTCGGCGGGCGGCGGCTGCTCGACCTTGTAGAGAAACTTGGGGGAAACGAGTAAAGCCTGCAGCGTGTACTGCAAACTTTTTTCGTACGATTCCTTGTCCTTTCGCGCCGCTTCGTAGATTGAAAACAAACGATCGACTTCGCTCGCTTCGGCCGGACGGCGGAAGAAACGACTGGACCAGACCGAGACGAGGCGTTTGGCCGTCGCCGCTTCTTCGGCTTTGGTCTTCGGTTCGACAAACATAAATTTCTTGCGCAGCTCACCGCTTTTTTCGTTCGCCGGTTTTTGGCGAATCAACGTGACAGCTTCGACAATCAAATTTCGGTCGCGAGCCGTTGGATCGGCCGCCTTCGGATCGTAGAAATCGTTTTCGAAACTGATCCGCAATTTCGAATTGCCTTTTGGAATGCGGGTTACGAAATCGAACGTGTCGACGGTATCGTTTGGTACCTTTTGCTCGGCCAGCTTTTTCTTGTTGTGAAAGACCAGCATCTTCACGGGCTCGTCGCCGGCCTGGTCACCACGCGCTCGAATCCGGACGGTGACCTCCTCCGCGCGGGCAAATGACAAATCGAACGTCGCTGTTCCCTGGGAGTAGTACGACAAGATGCCCGCCTGGGTATTGATCGCGCCTTCGGCCTTCCATTTCGCCATCTCCAACGGTTGATCAAGCGGAACGATGTCTTCCGGTGAGGGGATGACTTCGCGACTGATCGCTTCGGCGGCGTCCAAGTATTTTTCCAGCAAGACCGGGGGTAAACTCAGGACGTCACCGATGTTGTCGAAGCCGTAACCCGTGTCGTCTCCGGGGAAAGACGCGGCGGGCTCATAGTCGAATCCCAGTAAATCGCGGACGGAATTTCGATACTCCAAACGATTGAGACGTCGGATCGTCACATGGCCTGGGTACGACACCTCGGTGCATTTGATGTCATGAAGTGCGCTGTCCACCCATTTGCTCAGAAATTCTTTGTCGTTGTCGGCGAGCGGGTCGGCATCGGCGGGGGGCATGGAGCCGTTGATCACACGCCGCATGACTTTCTTCCACACTTCCGGCGTCTGTCGCATGCTTTCGATCGTGCGAAAGTGCGCCAGGTCGAGTCCCCCAGCCGGCTCCTCGTGTCCGTGACAGCCATAACAACTATCGGCCAGCAACTTCGCCGCCCGCGGTTCAAAACCCGTCCCCCGCCCCATGGCGTCCTGGGCCCGAGCAGTGGGAGCCGCGAAAATCACGGCCAGCAAAACCAGGCCAACGGGCAACAATAGGATTCGTGTTAATTTCGCTTGAAATCTCGCGGTGCGGCTCATCGTTTTCTTTGACTTGTCGTGTGCACGGTATCGGCAATAAGTCTATGATACCGATGGCGAACCCGGATGGCGAATTGATCGGCCACGGAATTGGCCGTTTTCAAGTTTCACCCCGTGAATCGCCATTACAATCCATCTTTTGAAACCCGGGTCCAAGATGTAGATGAAGCCATCGCAGAAAAATCCTCACGAGGCCTCGCGACAGGCGGAGTGCCGGGATGAAGATCAGACAAACGCACTTTTGCCGCGCCCCAAATGGCAATATGCCTTTGTAGTTATCCCGATGCTGGTTTCCATAGTACTGTTGGCCGACCAAGTCATTGCTGCATTTCAGAATGACCAATACCGACTGATGAACATGCAACCGTTAGCGATATTTTCCATCTTGATTTCTGGTGGGGCATATTTTGTATTTCCTATTGGGCTAAGACACGCTTGGGGCTTGCTCAACCGAATCACCAAGAATTAAGAAAACCAATCTCGAAGCAGCACATTTTCTGGACGACAACATGGCTCAATCCAAACTACAAACTGAATTGGTCTTGCGGGAACTCATGCGGGATCGAGCGGATGAGGTGGTGAAGATCGCCCTAGCGGCTAGAAAAGCTGTGCTCTAGGCCGCCGGCAAATGCAGCGAGTTGATCTACGAAGTTTACTGTGTCTCGGATGCGTTTACATTCACGGGAAAACAAGGACAGGGGTTCATCCACATTGCAACCTATGCCCGGCACGTCAATCTTGGCTTCGACCATGGCTCGGAGCTCGATGATCCAGATGGGCTTCTCAAGGGAACCGGCAAACGCATCCGCCACATCCGTCTCAACAAAGTTGCGGACGTTAAACAAAAATCAATCATCCATTTGATCGAACAAGCGGTCGAGCAAGGGCTGGCAATGGCCGAGAAGAAGGGCGGCATCGTGCCGGCCAAAGTTGTCGTTAATCGCCGCGTAAAATGATCTGAGTTTCGTAGACGTTTCGTAGACCTTATTGCTCCGCGCGCGTTGTCGGACTAGCATAACTTTGTCCGATCCGGGCCCCACCCACTGACTAATTCCCCGCCTTAATGTGGTTTCTGACTGGAGATGTTGATGAAACGCAAACCGATCAAGCGTCGAGCTCGCCGCGAATGTTGCACATACCAGAAAATGGAAGGACGGCAATTACTCGCCACCCTTCAGGTCGACACCGTTGCCGACGTGGTTGATCCGGGGGATGGTTTCCTGTCGCTTCGCGAAGCAATCCTCGCATCGAATACCAATGCCGAGGACGACATGATTGTCTTGCCCGCCGGAACTTATGAAATCACTCGTGAGGGCAGGGGGGAGAATGCGGGACAAGTTGGCGACTTTGACGTGTTGCCGGATGGTGGACATCGGCTGACCATCCAAGGTGCCGGCGCTGCTCAAACGGTGGTGGATGCACGTCTGCGGGATCGAGTATTTCAAGTGCACGTCGGCTCGAAAGTTGTCTTCGAGGGACTGCGGATCAGCGGTGGCGATGTCTCAAGTACAGCCCGACCAACTGAGAACTCTCGGGGAGGTGGCATTTGGTTTATCTCGGCAGAAGTCACTCTGCAAAATGTTGTTCTCCAAGACAATGTGGCGACCGGCCGTAGCACAGGCGCCTCGATATACGGTGCGGGAATCGGCAGCAAGTTGGAAATGTACGAGTCGTCGTTAGTTGCCAATGTGCCGATCAGTTCGCCGAATAACTTCTTTTTTGGCGCGATCGTGTTGCGGGATTCCAACGCGGTACTGAACTCGGTGACGGTGGCGAATCTATCGAATCGTTCCATGGTAACTTTCGACACTCCGATGCGGATTTCGGATTCGTTATTCAAGGCCAACGCGAGCCCGACCGCCGTAATTACTGCCAATGGAGGCTTGCTGGAAATTACAAACACCGCGTTCGCTGGAAACCAATCGGTAGCGGTGAACTCTTCCGGTCCAACCATTATCGATCGCTCCCGATTCACTCGCAATTTTTGGGGTGTTGAAGCTTTGGGGCCGACCACCGTCACCCATTCGCGATTCGCTCAAAATCGTGAATTCTCGCTTAGTTTTGGTCTACAGTTTCAGCCTTCGATCCAGTGCGTGGTGCGAAATTCAATTTTTATCGGCGAATTGCCAACACCTTCTGCAATTTCCCATACCCAGAATTTCGCGATTCAAGCTTTGGGCGAGACCGAACTGGAACTAGACCGCGTCAAGATTCAAGACCACAATTCTGGAGCGGTTGCGGCATACGGAATTGGAACGCTAAGAATCACCGATTGCGAATTCAGTGGAAACTTACGGCAATTGCCCAGTAATCCAGCGGCGACTCTCATCGTCAATTCACGATTCGCCGAGATCCGCAACAGTTCCTCCGTCGGGGCCGCATTCGGTGATGGATTGGCATTTCATGGACGAGAACTAATAGTCCGAGACTCACTGTTCGCTTTGAACTCGGGAAGCGGAATTAGGACTCAAACGAATTTCGACCTGCAAGAAAACTACACAGTGATTGGTTCAACGATCCGGGACAACCGGCAATCTGGCTTGCACTTGAACACGATTGGAACTGCCCGCGTGATTGGTTGCGAGATTTCTCGCAATACAAATCCGCTGGGGAATGGTGGCGGAATCTGGTTGTCGGCACCTAGCGAAGGGTCACCGAATTTCATCGTGACGAATTCGCTAATCAATGAAAATAGTAGTCAAAAACTCGGCGGTGCAATTTTTGTTTCGGCTCCCGGCGGAACTCTGTCATTGATCTCCAACACAATCGTCAAAAACGTCGCCGGCGTTTCAGGTGCTGCGATCGCCTATAAGTCCACCAACTTAGATTCGCTGCTGTCCATTGAATTGGTAAATAGCATCTTGTGGGGTAACATGTCCGAAAATAACCGCCACTACCACGGTTTGGCAACGATTCGTGTCACGTATTGCGACCTGCAAGATGAGCAACCTGGGGACGGCTCAATCGCGTTTGGCGGCGCGGCCAATCACAATACCGACCTGAACCCGCGGTTCGTCGACTGGGGGCAAGGCAATTACCGTTTAAGCCGTCACTCGCCGCTCCTGGATCGAGGTTCTGAGGATGCACTCACCCTCGACCTGTTTGACCTCGACCAAGATAGCGACGTTACAGAAACAACACCAGATTTGGACCGACAAGACCGAGTGCTAGGCGGTGGAGTTGATCTGGGAGCTTACGAACGAACGGTCCCGGTGTAAACGGAAAATATTCTATCAGTAGCGGAGCAGCGCAAGCGATTTGTTGACCTTAATTCTTGTCGCCTTTCGCTTCGCGAAAGTTCTCGCCATTGACGCTGCTTTCGCGGAGCGAAAGGCGACTCAGGGATGAGCCAAACCGGCCGCAAGCTGCCCGTTTTCAGCTATTGACTTCATTAGACGGTCAATAACTTTCGCCCGCTGTGTTCCAAACACAACAAGGAAAAGGGAGCCTTGGTCGGTGAAAACCCATATCTCATCAAAATAGTTCTGCCAGACGAACTTATTACTCCAGCGCTCGAGGATGTCCAGCACTTGCCCCCACCATGGCTCGGTAGAATGGCTCCACCGAGTTCGGTTAAGGGAATCGAGAGGAAACTACTCGGCGGCTAACATCCATTCAACCGTAGCGCGAAAATGCGCACGAAAATCCGCGCGAGGCGGAGAATCGGGTTCAGGTATGCACTGTAGAAAGGGTGCCAGTCCATAAAAAGAACAATGAAATTGTGGATTAACGCCTTAAAAAAATTCACGGCATTGACTTCAGTTGGTTCGTCCGCGCGTGGCGTCGCTTTGATGACGCTTGATCATGTTTACGACGGTTTCGCATTGCCAGCGTTGTCCATTAGGCTTTCTCGTCGAATCGAGTTTGCATCAGTCGGCGGTACTTGCCCGAGGCTCGCTGCTACAATACCTTTTCTACAGAGCAGGCTGGATTCGGTTCGATTCCGGCTGCTCGTCATCGGCTATACCATCAGGGTTGGCCGTTTCTGATTAATAGCTCGACATCACCAACGACTGGATGGCCTACGGCGAATTGCCTTCCGTGTTTGACATGCAGTTTTTCTTTGTTGAATCCTGATTACAATTCTCAAACGGAGGAACCATGAACAAGATCGAAAGTGTGGAAGCGCCAAAATCAGTTGGAGCAATGGTTTGGACTGGTCGAGTGATCACTGGCCTGATGGGCCTCGCTTTTCTGATGAGCGCCGTCATGAAACTGACGGGAGGGCCGGATGTGGCGAAGCAGTTGGAGCCGATGGGATTGACCGTTTCCATGCTGTTGCCCTTGGCGATTCTGGAAACCGTATGCGTCGTAATTTATTTGATTCCCCAGACGGCGGTGTTGGGAGCGATTCTGTTGACCGGGTATATGGGCGGCGCGATCTGCACCCACTGGCGAGTTGGTGAAATGTTTGTTCCGCAGATTTTGATTGGAGTTCTGGTTTGGCTCGGTATTTATCTACGGGAGCCCAAGTTGCGTGCGATCTTGCCGATCCGAAGAACCCGGAATTGAAAGGCAAATCAGTGCGAAGCGAACCTCAATCAAGGGAACGTGGAAGGTCATAAAAAGAAGCGTGACAATGTAGATTGGCGCCGTCATAAGTTATAAGTTACGGCACCTTTAAATTGGTCCGCTGGTCGATTCGCCTTGATGACGCTTGATCAAGACTACGATTGTCTTGCACTCACGCGGTTTTTTTTCATGGATTTCATTCTCAGACTATCCACCGCCATGAAGTCGAAGTTGCTGTCGTCGCATAATTCGAGGAAATCGCTTCCTCCCAACTCGACAAAGGGCGGACTAAAAACCTTGCATGCATTCACAAATTGGCCGCTGCCGTCAAGGCAAATATCGATTCCTAATTCCTAACCGCAGGAAAAACACGCGGGCTTCATCGCCGAGGACGTCCCAGAATTGGTCGCCGAAAATGACCGGGCGGGACTTTCGCCGATGGATTTCGTCGCCGTATTGACAAAGGTCGTCCAAGACCAGGATCGTTTGATTGCGAACCAACAGGAAATCCTTCGCAAGCAAAAAGACCAACTCGAATCACAAAAAGAATGCCTTGAGCAAATATTTTCCCGACTCGCAGAACTTAAGTCGGAACGGGACCGGTGACCAAAAAAGGAATTCGAACGTGCCTTACTAAGTCAGCTGGACCGAATTCACAATTCAGCTTTGAATTCGCGAAAGGCACTGACCAATTCCGCAAATGTTGTGGGAGCGTATTTTTTGAAACTGTCCTCATCGACGTAGACAAAGTCGAATTGCCTTTCAGCCTGGGCCTGATTGATGTCTTCGCACCATTGTTTCAGCCGTGCCATTTTGAGTGGCAAATCAAAATCCTCACGACCTTTGACTTCCACTACGTAAATCCGTTTCGAGCTAACTTTTACCAAAAAGTCCGGATAGTAATTGGAGATGCCACCGTCGGCGTTGACATAGTCAAGCTTGAAACTCACCGCGAGATAGTTCTTCGCGTATGAAACGATGTCGCCGCAGTTCTCCAGAAAGTTGGCGAACTCCAATTCCAATTGGCTGTCGCCGACGATCCGGTTGAAGACGCTTTTTTTCGGAATCAAATAGCCCTGTTCTTTCGTGACGAAAGGTCGAGTCTGGCGCAGTTTGATGCTGTCCCTGATCTCAGCGTCTCCCTTGTCCTGAACGGTTAACGCATTGATCGCTTTTTTGATGGATTCGATCAACGTCTTGGTGGCCGCCAGTTCAGACAAATTTCTCAGGGTGTTCGGGTCTTCCCATTCGATCGACTGATCGAATAACTCAGCTTGCACGAACGCCTTGATCTTGCCGTACAGCACATCGTATCCACTGATCAATCTCAAATCCTTCATGATCGTCTGCGTGAAGTAGCTTATCACGCTTCGATAGTCCGCAACTCCGGCGCTGTCGAGAATCGTTGTGTGAGTGACGTCGCCCGTCGTGATTTCCTTAAAGATGATTTCTCGTTGTTGTTCTTCGGTGAACTGCTGATAGGTCACACGCTTGTGTCCAATTCCGTTCATGCTCAGATCAGCCAGATTCTTGTACTCGCGATAAATGCGGGGAGTCATCCTTGGAATCTCGATGTCCAACTCATCCAGATCTTTTTTGGTGTTTTGGTCATCGATTTCGATTACCAGAGGGGCTTTTGGCTTCGTTCCTTCGCCCATTGCCCGGCGATCCAAAACCACACCTTCGGCTTGAATCGATTCAACAAATTCCATGAAGGCGTTGGTGCCGATGACGCTCACATATTCTTCGATATTGCCAGGGTACATCTTCCGTAGACCGCGCCCCAGCGTTTGTTCAGGCAGAATGTTGCTTTCGGCGGCATAGGCACGCAGCCCCACGATCGTCGTCACGTTGCGAACATCCCAGCCCTCTTTCAGCATCATCACCGACACAATTGCTTTCCATGGACTTTCCGTACTATCGATCTCGTTGGCTTCTTTCCGCAGCCTTTCCAGTTCTTCGCGGGCCTTGCCGGAAGCGGCTTCCGAGATCTCGCCGTTGCTCTTGGTATGAATGACCAGCACCGCACCCTTCAAGTCCGCATAGTGCCCTTCCAGATACTCGGCGACGTCATCGCAGTTACGAGTGTCGTCAGTCATCACGAACAGAATGGCTTTCTTGCCAACTTTTGCGTGTTCTTCGGAAGTCTTTCGCCATTCGATCACACCCAGGTCGAGGTAGTCGGCATATTTCTCCGTGAACTTGGCGCTTTGGCGTTCATGCAGCTTCGCACGGCTCGCCGCGTCCGGCAGCACCGGGTGTTTAACAACGTTCTGCGAAATGGCTTCGACTAGGGGATAGTCTGCCACGGTCTGCACGAAGATCGCTCCATTGTTGTGCTTGGGGGTTGCCGTGACGTCCAATTGCAACGAAAGAGCCGAATCCTTCTGGAGTAACCGATTGTGGATGTCCTGGATCGACCTGAACCAAGCCATACGGCTATCGTGGATGTGATGTGCTTCGTCGTTCAGCACCATCAGTTCGTCGATGTCGCGCACGATCATTCCCAAGTCCACCTTGGAATCCGTCGTTCCTCCCTTCGGCCGTTTGCCCAGGAAATAGTCCATCGTATTTTCATCGTCGGCCGTCGCTGGGATATCATCGCCGGCGTAAACGCGGTGAATGTTGGTCAGGAAGATGTTGCCCGTTGGACGCGTGATACGTACGTCGTCCTGGACGTGCAGCGTTAATTGAAAGTCGTCGCGCCAGTTGTGTCCATCGAATCCGTTATCGGGAATCACGGGGTCGGCAAAGAAAATCCTCAACCCCTGGAAATCCTTGTAGATGCGATCGAGCACGATAATGTTCGGTGCGATCACGAGGAAGTTACGCGAGAGACTCGAATCGGCTTCGTACAACTTGTGGAAGAAACTCCAGGCCAATGCCAGACTCAGCACCTTGGTCTTGCCGCTCCCGGTGGCCATTTTTACCACGAATCGCCGCCAAGTCTCGTCGAACATGCTGGCTGAGACCGCACCGCTGCTGTCGAATCGAATCAAGTCAAACTTGTCCTGCATCCCGACCACATCGACCAGATAGATAATCGTTTCCAGCGCCTCGCGCTGAGCGAAGAAATACTGAAACTCCTCCATCGTTCCGTCAGACTGTTCCAACAAGTGTGGCTCGAGGAACCACCAATGCAGCAGGCTCTTACTGGTCTCGGTTGCTCCAACGTAATCGCTGTCCCGCCAATCCTTGACTCTGCGGCGCAGTTGCGCAACCAGTGGCGGCATCAGCTTTTCCATGCTCGATTCTCGAAGCGATTCGTCCGCAGGGAACCAGCGCACGCTCGGGTCGAGAATCGCATGAGGTGAATCGGGAAACTTCGGATGTAGTGCCATGTGCTACTTGCCCTTCAGTCGCTTGATTGACGTGTCTTCGATCAAAAGCTTCATTTGATCGATCGCAACCGCGTTGAGTGTGCGCAATCGCTCTGCTTGCAGGACTTTCTTTTTGATCAACTCCGCGTTGAGGCTTTCCAGGTTCGAAAGGCAAACCAGTTGCGCGCCGTTGGCGTCATCCCGTATGTTTCCGTCCGCTCCAGGGTTTGCATCGCGCCATTGTTTGGCCGTCATCCCAAACAGGGCGACGTTGAGTACGTCCGCCTCTGTGGCGTAAACCTGGCTCGATTGCGATTTTGTCAAAGTTGAGGGAATCAGGTTGCCTTTTATCGCGTCCGTGTGGATTCGGTAATTGACTTTCGCCAGGTTTCGGCGGACATCCCAGGCCAGAGTTTTCCGCTCGTCTTCCTTGAGCCGTTGAAATTCCTTGATCAAATAAAGCTTGAATTCCACAGAAATCCATGAGGCGAATTCCAGTGCGATGTCGAGGTGCGCGAAAGTGCCACCGTATCGACCGGGCCGCGAGATGATTCCGATCGCGCCTGTTTTTTCAACCCAGGCTTTTACCGTCAAAATGAAGCTGTTTAGCCCAGATTGACTTTTAATCCCATCGAATTCGATGGGATTAAACTGAGGATTATTCAGATGCTCCCAGATGCCCAGGAATTCGATCGTGTTTCGATTCCGCAGCCAGTTCATAATTAGATAATCCGTCCGCTCAGCATCCTTGTAGCGGGCAATGTCGGTCAGGCTAACATAGTCCTGTTCCGCGACTTGCTTTACCGTAACCGGCTGTTTCAAAACGGTCAACTTGGCAGATTTCGCCATGTCTAGTTTCCTTTCTTTTTCCCGTTGCCCACGTTTACGTCCACGATCGTCATCGTATCGTTGCCGAAGATGTCCACGACTTTGACGGCGATCTTGCGACGACCGGGTTGGCATTCGTGCCAGGCACTGGTCAGCTCCAGCGTCCGGTCTTTCTTCGTCCGGAAGGATTGCCATTCATTTTCGAAGATGAAGTCGCCAGTCCATTTCTCTTCCCACTCAATGGTCGGCGAATCAGAATTCCTCGCTGACGCTTCGGGTTGCGATTGGGATTCGTCCTTGGGAACCCGGATCATTTCCCGTTTGTTTTCGAAATCGAAATCGACCGCCCAATAATCGACCCAGTCCGTCCACTTCTCGGTCAACACTTCCCGCGAGATGATCCCCTTGGCATTCTTGGTCACCTTCACGATTTGACCTTTTTCCACGACGATTTTGCTTCCCCCTTTTTTGGTGTCTCCCAAAGCGGCTTCGGCGGCGGCGATGGAATCCTGCGAATAGAAAACCGAGAAGTCTGTCAGTTCCACAGCTACGCTGCATTCGCGTTTATTAGCGTTTATTAGCGGCTTGACCTCGATGAAGGAGACATCGTGAA
>JBEBGH010000482.1:0-3201 GCA_040081565.1 Pirellulaceae bacterium | reverse complement strand
CCAATGGCGAGGAATCGACTGGAAACCTTGTATTCCTTATCCGGAAACCGATTGTTGAGTTCGGTCACTCTCGTCGTTCCGACTGCCGTTCCGTTCGATTTCCAAATCGCCCAATTCGTTCCATCAAATGCCCTGAAGTACAATTCGTTGTTGAAGGTCGCCAGCGGAATGATGCTCGCGTCGGTCGAGTTAGGACCAATGTTCTTGACTTGCGAAGTACCCGCTGCGGTCCCATCGGTTTTGAACAATTCGCGACCGGAAGTAGCGGAGTTCGCGATAAAAAACACGGTACCGCCGGCAATGCGGAATTCCAGCGGCGTACTTGAACCTGCATTGTTAATGACTTCGACCAACGAAGTTCCCGATGCCGTTCCATTGCTCTTCCAAAGCTAGTAGCCGACCGCTTGGTTTGTCAAGTCGATGGCTCCAAAAAACATCATTCCATTCAAGTTGACGCCTTGGCTACTGCATTGTATTCCAGCACGGATCACAGCCGGTGCGTTGGTCATATTGATTCGGTAAAAGTTCGTTGTCGTGCCATCGCTGGCAGAAAAATAAATCTGATCGTTTTTGACGATGAACCCAATTGGGTCAATCAAGTTTGGTATCGCAATCGTCGTGGCATTGGTGCCGATGCTACGCCACAATTGAGCAGTGCCAGTTCCGACCGTCGCTCGAAAATAAAGCTTTCCATTGACGTCCGTTATTGACGAGATATCAGTAAAGTTCGTCCCGGATTTCAGTCTTAGTGTGCCGTTAGCCGATCCGTCACTAGTCCAAAGCTGGTACGAATTGTCTGCAGATTGCGCCACAACATACAGGAAATTTCCGGACGCGATCATGGAAGGCCTGTTGTTTCCAAAAGGTCCATTGAATTCCTTCATTAACGTCGTCGTGCCAGTTGCTGGCACATACTTCAACAATTGAATGCGATCACTGCCAGTAAGACTTCTCTTCGTAAAGTACAAATTGTTTCCGACAGCCGCGATTGTGCCATAAAAGTTCAAACTAAAGCTTGCGTCGCCTGTCGCGATCTCGGTGGCAGTACCAAGAGCGTCAGCGTTTGCGCGGAAGAGCTTTGCGTTCCCGTCCGATGCGTAGGCAATAAAATAGATGTCGTTCCCTAATTGGGTTAGTTGATCTGGATAGGAACTCTGGTTCCCGGGAAAGACGTCATGTAATTGCGTGGTATCGACGGCCCCTGAAGTCGTCCAAACCTCTCGACCGGCCTTGGCACCGCTCGAGCCGTTGTCCGCACTAAGAGCGAGTTTACCGAAGACCGGAGTCATGACCGAGGGGTAAGAGCCAGGACCGCCCAAGTTCATGTTAGCGACCATGACGGTCGAGGCGGCAGTGCCATCACTCTTGAACAACTCGGTCCCTTGAGTAAGGTCGGTTGCCGCAAAGTACAAACGGTTTCCAACCGCAACCAAGTTGTGGGGGGCCGAGGAGCCGTTCGTATTCAAGTCTTTTACCAGCACCGTGCCGGCAAAAAATCCGTTAGACTTCCAAAGTTCGAGTCCCGATGTGGGATGGTGCGCTGAGAAGTACAACAAATTATTGTCCACGACAGTAAGGTTTTTGGGATTAGAGCCCTCGGTGCCTGGAAAAATGTCTTTGACCAACACGGTATCCTGTATTGATGTCGGCTCGTACCAATACAGTTCGCGACCGGTCCCGGAGAGACTGGCTGTGAAAAACAATTGGCTGTTTCTGGCCGTAAGCTCTTCGGGATTGGAAGATCCTGTCCCCGGACTCAAGTTTTTCAAAATCGAGGTGCTAATCCCGTCCGATTTCCAAACTTCGCGACCCGAATCATGATTGAACGCTGAGAAAAAAACTTTGTCGCCAGCAACCGTCAGTTCGCGAGGATTCGAACTTGCAATGCCAGGGTTGACGTCCTTTACCATGAACGTTGAGTTTGCGGTTCCGCCCGAAATCCAAAGTTCTCTTCCGGCGACGCCATCGTTGGCCGAAAACAACAACAAATTACCAAACTTCGTAAGTTCTTCAGGGTTGGAACCGCTGCCGAAACCCGACTTAAGATCCTCGACCAAGACTGTACCGGCACTTGTTCCGTCGGTCTTCCAAAGCTCTCGTCCCGAAACTGACGTCCACGCCGTAAAGTAAATCGAATTCCCGACCACCGTCAGGTCCTTCGGATCAGACGAACCGAATAGATTGATGTCTTTGACACGAGTAACTTCATTGAATCCGACCTTCAATCGGAAGAGTTCGCGATCCGAGAATTCTGACACTCCGGAAAAATAAACCCAGCTCTGTCCAATGTTGTCTTGAAAATGAGTCAACTCCATTGGCCTAAGATCGGTGTTTGGCCACGTGTGGATGGTTCGGACACCGGAGTCGTTTTGGGTTACCAATTCCCACCCTTCGTGGGTAAACGCCGACATCGCCATACCCTTAGACGCGAATGTAGAAATGTCTATGATCTCAGTGACATCTGAACTATTAGGGGTTTGAACAATATCCGCGACGAGGTCGATAGCCATCATTTGACGATTTTCAAGACTCTCGAACGTAAGGTTCAAAGCGTTGTGTGCCGCGTTTTGTTTTCGAGACCTGCTGCTGGCTTTTCGAAATGAGCGAGCGAATAGTGACTTCAATGATCTTTTTTCCCAAATTGCCATGACATCTCTCCGCGAAATTCACTCGATGCAAAATCGGATAGGGAAAACTCCCGTCGACTGCCATAATCCAATCGAGAGCGCGGCTGGTTTGCGGCCAAAAAATGTCCGGATTTTTTTCCGGCAGTTCTCACTAACAAAAAAACAGCAAAATCAAGTGAATTCGTGCGGTTGGATCATTCGAAACGTCGTTCACCAAAGCTGCTTGACTGGAGTCATCCGTGGTCAGTTCTTCACTGCGTTTGACAAAAGACCGTCACGGCAGTGTGGCGAAATGAGAATCGCGAGTCGAAGGCGGAGGAATTAACGGCCAAAAAAGAGCAGGCCTTACCGGGCGACTAATCAGATGGAGGCTCGTTAAAACTTCCCGTGATACTTATCCGCCGGGTATTTTGCGCGGTTCTTTTGCATTTTGGCAGTGAAGGTCTCGGTCATGTCGAGCCCCAATTCGTTGGCGAGCGCCAACGTGTAGCAAAAAATGTCGGCGATTTCTTCACCGATTGCGGCCAATTGTTCCGGGCTGAGGTTGGGGCGGCGACTGGCCTCGGAATCAATC
>JBEBGH010000481.1:0-3225 GCA_040081565.1 Pirellulaceae bacterium | reverse complement strand
ATGGGGTCTTGCGCAACGTCGCACTGCGCCGCGAAACGCAACGGCCAGCGGCCGAGCCGTTACTGACAGAAGTGAGTTCAGACGATGCCAGTGCTTCAAGGGCATTCGATCGGGCTTGGGCTCAACTGATCTTGAAAGAAGCGGTTCGGCTCCAGGATAAAATGGCAACGGAGTCCGGTGAACGGGCCGTCAAGCGTTTGAAGTTGTTGCGACTACGGTTTGAGGATGGGCTCCCGATTCGCGATATCGCCGCGCTGTGGAATGAAGACGCCGCCAAATTGCACCACGAGTATGCGACGGCTCGCGAAGAATTTAGCGTGGCCTTGCGCCAAGCCTTGGCCTTCCAGAACCCCGACGCGAACGCTCAACAGATTGATGTCACCTTTCGAGAATTCTTGCAGCTATTGGTCTGAGCAATCTCAAACAATGAGTTCGTCCGAAAAATCAGCCTCGAACTTGTAATCCCTATTGGCAAAAAGCTCGTCTCGTTGCGACTGCAACTGGTTCGCGGCTTGGCGAGCGACGATTTCGGTCTGCTTTTTGGCAACCTGGCTAACAATCGAGTTCACGCGGTGCGTGGTCGTTTCAGCAGCGACGTGCCGGTCGAGACGTTCGTCTATTGTTCGAAGGTTAACATCCGGACTATTCGTCGTGGAGGAAGCCCAACTCAAACCAACGGCCGACGACATGTACGCTGGCGGATCAGATTGGCTGGGTGTGGCAGACATCAGACTCGGAGGAATATCCGCGGACTCATCGGGGTTGTACACCCATACCTTTCGGCCGTTGATCCCGTCATCGGCGGAGAAGAAAAGTTGTGCCCCCGCGCTGGCAAAACCTGTCGGGCTGGAACTTGCTCCTGCAGCGCGGATATTGCTGGCCATCATTGTCGTGGCGTCGGTCAATCGGCTTTTCCATACTTCGGCACCGTTGGTACCGTCATTGGCCGAGAGGAACAGATGACCGTTGTGGTTGTAAAGGCTCGAAAGGCTGGAACCGGTTGCGCCAGGTCGAATATCCTTCACGATGAATGTGCCAGCGTCGGTCCCATTACTGCGCCACAATTCGCCTCCATTGACCGATGTCGTGGCTATGAAGGCCAGAATCCCGTTAAGGTTGGTCAAGGACGTCGGAAATGACGAAATTGCACCAGGGGCTATTTCTTCGACCATTTCCGTAGCGCCATCCCAGCGATTGCGTCGCCAAAGTTCGGCACCGCTTGCCGTTGTCGTGGCGCGGAAAAACAGGTTCCCGCGAACATTCGTCAGGTTTGCCGGATTGGAACTGCCGCCCGTTTGAATATCGGCAGCGATAGTCGTCCCAGTGATCGAGCCGTTGCTGCGCCAAAGTTCTCTGCCGCTACTACCATCGTCGGCAACAAAGTAAAGTAGTCCGCTGACGTCAATTAACTCGGTAGGATTGGAACTGCCAATGGCCGGCGAGACGGTGGGGTTGATGTTCTTGACCTGCATCGTTCCGGTCGTCGTGCCGTCACTCTTCCACAGTTCCCGGCCCCCTAGCGCCGTCGTAGCCGCAAAGTATAAGGTGTTGCGCGAGACCGTCAGCCACGCGGGATCGGAACTCGCTCCGCCCGCGTTGATGTTTTTCAAAATTATCGTGCCGGCATTCGTTCCGTCAGTGGTCCAAAGTTCACGACCGTGGGTTGGTGTGAATGCCGTGAAGAACAATCGTCCGTTGTAGTTAGTAAGATTGAGAGGCGTTGAACCATCGACACCGTCCCAAATGTCGCGAACGCGAATCGCGAATTCGGTGGTTCCATCATATTTCCAAAGCTCGCGACCCTGGCCGGGGGTCTCGGCTGTGAAGTACAGATCACCGTTGACGTTGGTCAGGTTTTGCGGATTCGACGAACCGATGCCTGGATTGAGGTCAAACCGCGTAGCAAACTCACCGTTTGAGCGATACAGTTCACGATCACCCGACGGGCCGATCGCCGAAAAGAACATCGCTCCGTTGACGTTGGTAAAGTTCAATGGGTTAGAAGCGGGCGCGCCCGTAGCAATATCAATCACCGCCAAGTCGGTTGGCGTCGAGGGCGGGGCCGTTCCGGTTCCAATAAGCCCGTAGCTGACGACTCCGGCTCCATTGATGCCTCGAAAGCGAACACCGGGTCCTTTGACGAACGGACCTTTGACGCCATCGAATTTCACGATAGGCTCATCGCCCGCATCAAACACCGCCAATTCCAAACCGCTGGTCGCGTTTTTTGCGTTGAAAAAATATCGACCGTTTACGTTCAATCCGCGGCTAAACGGGCCGTCATCAAACACTTCCAAAGTGTTGGACAATCCGCGCGTTTGATCGAGTGTACCATCGGATTTAAAGGCTCTTCCGATTCCAGTGTCATCTTTCGAAAAGAAAAACAGGGACCCATTGGCATTCACCAATCGTTCGGCATTAATCGTGAAGTCATGCCCGACAACCGGCACGTTCGCTATTGGTTGCGTATTGGTTGATCTCCCTTCCGAACGGAACAAGCGCCGATTGCCAGCGGTATCTTCAGCCGTGAAAAACAGTGTGCCGTTAACATTGGTCAGATGCTTAGGATAGGATGATTCCGTCATTCCTCCGCCGAGGCTGGCGGTATTAATATCGGCTACGAGCGTCGTGCTGGCTACTGTTCCATCGCTGCGCCAAAGTTCTTGTCCACGAGTTCCATTGTTGAATGAGAAGAAAAGTACACCATTGACATTAGTCAATTCATCTATGCCTGAGTCGCCAGAAACAGCATCCGAAACTCGAACTGTTCCAGCTTCTGTGCCGTCACTCTTCCACAACGCATTGCCTGTCGCCGAAGTCGCCTCGAAAAATAACGTTCCATTCACGTTCGTCAACTCGACTGGAGCGCCGTTGTTCGGATAGGTCCCGCCAGGGCTTGTTTTGGTTCCTGGAAAGATGTCTTTGACGGGAACGGTACCTGCGACAGTTCCATCGCTGCGCCACAATTCAGATCCTGCAATGGGATCATAGGCCGTGAAAAACAATGTTCCATTAACATTTGTCAAACCCTCGAGTGGCGGGAATTTTGTGCTGTCGATAACATATTCTCTCAGCAAAACCGTGCCCGCTTCGGTCCCATCTGATTTCCAAAGACTCTGCGTTCGCCCTCCGCCGACGACGAAGAACAAAGTGCCCATGCAATTGGTCAATTCAACTACTGACGGCCCATACGTCCCAGGTGTGATTTCCGGAATATCCTTGACC
>JBEBGH010000004.1:0-41776 GCA_040081565.1 Pirellulaceae bacterium | reverse complement strand
GGTCCACAAGTCGGACCGCGCTGATTGAATTTGAAGAGGCGGAAGTGGTTAACGGCTCCAGCCAAAGGATCCGAACGACTTGTCGAGTGCGTTTGCGGTTCGCCCACTCCAGATGGGCGCGTTCGAGGACTTCGTCACCTCCTCGGGGTTTTCGTCTTGAGTAGATGGGTCAACGGCTTGGGGTGTTTCGCTTCCGTCAACAGCTGGAGCGGATGGATTTACTGGACTCAGCTCGTTTCCATTTTGGCTGGGAATGTTGCCGGGAGACTGTTCAATCGTTGAATCAGGTAACTGGGCTGGCAAATAGTCAATCGGCGCGATCAGCTCTGAAGGTCGTGCGCACTCCAGCAAAGTTCCGAGGGAACGTCGCACGAACACTTGGGCGCTCTTCAGTTCTTGTTCCGCTCGGGCCACGATATTTTCGGCGTTGACGACTTTCAACTGGGTTGCCAGCAGTTGGTCCAGAATCAGGCTTTGCGTCTGTCCCTCGGACCAATCCCCTTCGGTGAGCGCAAAGGTCTCCCAGCGTTTTTCGTTTTGTCCGAGTTCGGCGTTCGCAGCTTCCAGTGAAAGTCTGGCAGTTTCGATAGTTTCCACCGCCGACTTCATTCGCCAGTAAGCCTTTTGAACGTCAGTGGTTATATCCAGAGTCGCCTGTTCAACGATCGCGTGAGCCTGAACGAGTTGCAATTCGGATTTGCGAAGGCGGCTGCGTGCGGCACGATTCCTCCAAGGAAACTCAAAGGACAAACCCGCCGAATAGCCGGGAGTTGAGCCTTTAAACTGGCGTTGCCAGGCCGTCTCAATACCAGAATCTCCTGCCAATCCCGCGACGTAAGTTCCAAAAATCAGGGACAGATCGGGCAAGATTTGATTGGAATTAAACTGATTTTCGGTTGCCACAACTTGAGTTTGTTTGATCGCTCGTCGCAGCTCCGGACGATTCTGCAGTGCGACTTCGGCCATTCTCACGATATCCATTTCCGTTTCGTCCAAGGTCGGACAATCGGAAGGAATAATCTCGGAGTTTTGGTTTTGGCTCAGGTTTCCGATTCCCAAGAGTCGTCGCAATTCGGCCTCCGCATTCCGGATATCCCGGTAGGCATTTGCCATTTCCACCCGGCGAACACCGACAGCTGCTTTCGCCTGGACCAGTTGAATCGCCTGGGTGTCGAGACCCTGCCGACCTTCAACCATCTTCAACGTGGCCAAGCCGAGTTCTACTCCCCGTTGCTTCTGCAAATAGGTTGCCCTTGCGGCGTAGAGAGTCCAATAGGTCTCGACGACTTTTACCAACTCGTCCTGCAATTTGACGGAGAAGTCATCCCACGCCACATCAGCGGTGGTTTCCGCAATAAGAATTTGCGTGCGGTTGACGACTCGGCCACCGTTCCTCAACAACGGTTGCTCGAAGTTCAATGACAGGACCGCGGTCCCCTGATCTTGCGGCGTGAAGAAGCGAGAGTTGCTGTTTTGAAAACCTAGTTTTTGTTCGATCCCAACATCCGCTCCGGTCGCCGTACGACGTTTTAGCGCGGCGGTTCCAGTCCAAATATTGTCTTTTAGGAACGGCAACCCGCCCGTCGTCAGCGTGTTTCCAACCGGATCGACCTTGTCGTTGTAAATCGATTTCGCGAGAAGGGTAGGATCGAACTGCGCGTTGGCAAGATCGATTTCAGTTTCTTGGATTGCAGGGTCTTGGCTGATCCAGCGGATATATTGTGAGTTTTCCAGCGCTTGATAGATCGCATCTTGCACGGAAAGGAACTCATGATGTTCCAAGTTCAGAATTGGACCAGACATGCGTTGTTGCCACCAAGTTTCATTAGTCGCGGCTTCAAGAATCGCGGGAGGTGCCGCTGCTGATTCGCTGGAACCTCTTGCAGCGCTGCTAGGTGCAACGAAATCATTGGCGTTTGCCTCCAAATCAACATCGCTAGTTTGTTGTTCTTGCACGGGTGCCGGTCGAACAATCGGCTCGAATTTCCACTCTGCCAGCACTTGTTCCAAGTTGTTGGGTTGTGTAGCGAGCGGTAAAGGACTCAGCGTCAATTCAGCGTCATTTTCAGTTTTAGCCGTTGCGGCGTTTTCCGAGGTTAATGCCGCAGAAATTGAATCAGGAATTGGCTCGTTGATTTCTGGACTTGAAGGAACAGTTGAATTGGCGAGCGTTGGAAATGTCTGATGCTCGTTTGTTAATTGCAAATTAAGTGTTGGAATAGCCGGAGGGAGGGGTGGCAAATCCGCTACCTGGAGCAGGCTTTCACTTGCCGCAGGCTTCTTCGTCTGGACGATGTCTTCTGACGCAAAACGATTGCGAATCACTCGGGCTTTGGAGTCGGCATTCGATGGCTGATCTGTTTGCCGCTGCGGGGCGGTTGGTAGTGGGGTCAGCGTGATGGCGTCCGGTTTACCAATTTGAGGGAGGTTCGAAAACTCGAATTTTTGGTGCGCACCTTCCGCAGTTTGGCTCTTTTCCTGACGTCCACCCACTCGTGCGTATAGCGTTCCAGGCTTCGTTGCATGAACAACGATTGAGGAAGTGGAATCAGGTGCTTGCTGGTTGCTGGCATTCGAGACCGAGTGAAGGGCGGTCATCGTTTGGCATTTTTGAAACACGATGGTTCCACAAATGATCGCAAACAATGTCAAAGCGATGAAATAGGTTCTCATGCAATCTCGCACTTTGGTGACGGATATTCGTATTCATCGCCAAATAGCGGACGCATCGATTAATCGGTGACTGGCGAAATTGCCGGAAATGCCAGATGCTCGCCACGACAATACTTACAACAGTTTCGAATTGGCTAATCGCCAAAGTCCGACCACTCAAATACTGGCAGTCACCAGCGTCCAATTAAATCAATTAAATCGATTTCGACGACTCTGCCGTTTTTCGCGAAAAATAACGGAACGAAGTGGCTGACTTTTCCAGTCAGATAAGGTTTTTCGCCAAGCAGGGGCTATTTTTGTTTCGACGGTTGGAAACCTAACAATTCTGAGCTTCCATGGTGTCTTTTTTCAATATTAACACGTCAGCGCGGTTGGCCCTGTTCGTTGGGCTGATTGTCAGTGGCAATCTGTGGTTGGGAGTGATTCTCAAGATCCTTCCCTCTGCACATGACCCGATTGCGGAAGCCCGCGCTCGGTCCGGATTTTCATTGGCCGGGCAAATCGCCGAGTTAATCGAGAGTAACGAACTCAATAAAATCGAAGAAGTCCTCGGTGAATTCCTGAAGACTAACGAAGATCTTACCAGTGTTGGGGTTACCTATCCCAACCTTCAGCAATATCGATTGATTCTAGGACCGCACCAGAAGGACTGGGTAGCTGGTTCAAGAAATGCGAACCAGATGAGTTTCCCATTGGAGTACAAAACTCGTCCGCTAGGGTTCCTGGAGTTTCGCTATCAACCGGCAAGCAAACTGACGCCACTCCAACGACTCATTGGCTATCCCACTGCCTACATCGCATTTACGACGTCGCTGACCTGCTTACTCGTGTGGCTAACGCTCAATCAAAAATTCCGTTATTTGGACCCCGTCAAGGTGGTGGCCGGGCAAGTCCGCACGGCCTTCGATTCATTGACCGAAGGCCTCGTACTGATCGACCGCAAGAAAAACATCGTGCATGCCAACCAGGCCTTTGGTCATATGGTTGGACACTCACCGGATGAATTGGTGGGCGGTTCATTGGAGACCTTCGTTTGGACCCCTACATCCAACGACGAACAAATGCCTTGGGATCGTGCCTTCGAATCGAATACTCGAGTGTCGGGCAAACTGATTCAATTGATTGCGGAAGATCGCGCATCGAAATACAACGTGAACGCCAATCCGATCACCGACGAAAAGGGGATTGGGCAGGCGGTGATTGTCAGTTTTGACGATGTGACGGTGTTAGAGCAGAAAAAACAAGACTTGGCGAAAACCGTCGAATCCCTACAGGAATCGCGCGACGAAATCACCAAACAAAACCATCATTTGCGATTTCTTGCATCGCGCGACCCGTTGACGAAGTGTTTCAACCGTCGATCCTTCTGGGAAATTTTCGAAAAATCCTGGCAAGAGTACCCGAAACACCTGCTCAACATCGTCATCATTGACATCGACCATTTCAAGTCGATCAACGACAACTTCGGACATTCGAAAGGCGACGAAGTTTTGCGTGAGGTCGGAGCCATGTTGCTGGAACTGATCGGACCGCACGGAACCGTTTGCCGTTTCGGTGGTGAAGAAATGGCGGTTTTGCTGCCCAACATGGAATTTGAAACTGCGGTTGCCGTGGCCGAAGCAATCTTCGATGCCTTCCAACGCTGCAGTTTAGGCGGATTGAAAATCACCTCCAGCATTGGTATTTCCAATCGTAGCCTCGGCGCGATGGACACCCAACATCTGCTGGACCAAGCCGACCAGTGTCTGTACGCAGCCAAACGAAATGGCCGCAACCAGGTGGTTCGCTTCGACCAAATAGCAAACAAATCCGAAAAAGAACTATCGCATTCTGCCTGTCAAAACGAAGACATGTGGCAGTCCAATATCCGATACTCCACCGCGACAGCCTTGCACTCCGCACTGTCGCATCGAAATCCGGCAGCTGCCTCACATAGTGCCCGATTGGCCGATGTATGCGTGGCCGTTGGCAAAAAGTTACTGGATCCACGTTCGCTGTATCTTGTCGAGGTCGCCGCGCTCACACATGAACTGGGTTGGCTGGGGCGAGGTGTCGAGGAAAACTGCTCGACAACGATGCAGACACCTGAGGTCTATCGAGAACTCAAACAAACCAGTTGCGAAATCGTGGATTCATCGTTTGGAAACAAAATGATTTCATGGGTCATCGATGAGCCTGATCAAGCATCCGATGATTACCAGAAATTGGCGGAACTGACTCGTGCGGGCCTCACCAAAGCCCGACAGTTACTGTCGATGTGCGATGAATTTCTGCATGTCTACGAGTCCAGTGGAGCACGGCGAATTTCGGCAGCAGTCGTTCTCGCGGTTTGGATCAATGAACAACCAGAATTTGCCTCGGCCATCGCGCGATCAATCGACGAATGGATCCAAAGCAGCCAGCCGTTTGCCTTCGCGAACGCTCAGGAAATCGACCAGTCGGATTCCGATGCCTCAATGGCCCTTTCCGCACACATCCACGAACTTTACCGGGCGTTGTCGAAGAAAGACCTCACTCGTTTACGCCGAGTCGTTGGACGAATTCACGAGGAAGCCAGCCAATTCTCCTGCTCCATTACGTCAGACGCGGTTGAAAAACTGCGAGACGCTGTGGAAAAACGTGGCGTCGAAATGGACGATCTCGCAACTCTTTCAGATCGACTTCTGGATTTGTGCCGAATGACCCGGAACCGGACTGTGGAAGAAGAATACGCTCCTCAAAAACACCTGTGACACGTTTCGTAACTTGACCCCGCGAAAGTTCACCCCGCCATGCCGCAATTTTCGACCGCCATCACAAGTCTGCGCCAGTTTTGTTCGTCGTTTTTCGCGAAGGCCACCACCGGAAATCCAGATGCAACGGCTTCAAAGCATCGGCCAGCCCACCTGTTGGCTTTGGAGCCACGAGTTTTGTTCAGCGGTGCACCCGTTGACGCTACCGTCGATCTTGATGCAGCAATGCAAGCGTCCAACGAATTATTTGTGGGCTTTGACGATACGGCAGCGCCCGAAGATCTGACATCGCGTTTGATTCTCGCTGATTCCACGATTGACGATATCCAGTCGCTGATCCACGAGGTCCAGAACGAGTTTGGTTCTGCTGCCAGCGTCATTCAATTTTCTTCACAAGAAAATTCTTTGGCAGACCTCACGGCTCTTTTGAGTCAATACGATGAAGTCGACGAAGTTCACGTGTTTACTCACGGTTCCGACGGATCACTGGTTTTAGGGCAAGAAAACTTCGACACTTCTGCGCTGTTGCGCGAATCCGAATTGGTGGCTGCCTTGCGGGCTGCGCTGAGCGATGACGGGCGGGTCATGCTCTACGGTTGCAATGTTGCCGCAACTGAAGGTGGCCAGCAGTTCATTTCGTTGTTTGCGCAGCTCACGGATGCCGACTTCTACGCCAGTTCCAATGTTACGGGTGCCGACGAACTAGGGGGAGACTGGAGATTAGAATTTTCCACGACCGGCGCGGATTTGGAGAAGTTTTCGGAATTGACATGGCAGGGCACTTTGCCCGAAATCGACGCAGGAAGTGCACTCATCGAAAAGCGCACTCATGTCAGTGGGTCCGGAACGGCACAAGCTGTGGCAATGCACTCTGATGGCAGTTTTGTTGGCGTTTACTCTTCGAAAGCAGACGGAAATGGTTGGGGGATCTACGCGCAACGGTATGCCGCAGACGGTACTCCCATTGGTCCTGAACTGCACATTAGCGAGACCACTGCCCTGAATCAACATTGGGCCTCGATCGGCATGGCCGACAACGGGGACTTTGTCATCACGTGGACCAATGATGGAGCGACGCAAGACGTATTTGCCCGGCGGTATGCAGCAACCGGTACACCACAGTCCGGTGAGTTCACCGTCAACTCAACCGTCACGGGCATTCAACGAAATTCAACGATTGCCGTTCATGATGACGGCTCCTTTATCATTGCCTGGGAGGGCGATGGCGGTGCCGCTGACACCTACGGAATTTACTTGCAACGCTTCAATTCAAACGGAACGACTGCCGGCGGGCAGACTCTAGTAAACACAGCCACGTCAGGAAATCAGGTCCACCCAACGATTTCGATAAATGACTCTGGAGCATTCATTGTCGCTTGGGAGGACACGACGGGAATTCACGCGCAACGCTTCAGCGCGGCAGGTGCCATTGTGGGCGGTGCAATTGACATCAGCAATGATAATGCGGCCGGTCGAACGTCTATTCTGTTGTTTGATGATGGCAGGTTTGCGACCGCCTATTCTGCTCCTGTCTTCGGCATTGAACAAATCGTGATGAACACCTATTCGAATTCAAACACGCAGTCGAGTATTTGGACAGTCAATCTTTTTTCGCCGACGAATTTGGGCAATCCTTCATTGGTCGGCACAGGAGCTGGAGATTTCGCGCTCACTTGGGAAGGCTACACGTTGAGTGGCGATATGGATGTCTACTATCAAACATTCAATACTGCCGGTATTGCCACGTCGCTCGTTAATCAGGTCAATTTATTTGCTACTGGTGATCAAAAAATGATTTCCGGTGCGATGCAGTCCACGAATCAGATGGTATTTGCGTTTTCTGGCGCAGGACCGACGACAGCGACCGGCGTTTATTTTCGCACGTTCTCCACGACACCGGTGGTGCCCAACTCGCCGCCAAGCGCAGCCGATGACAACCTCGGCCGGATCAATGGTAGCCCCAGAATTAATTATTCAACGCTTGAAGCAAATGACACCGATCCTGAAGGCGACGGAATTAAGGTCATAGACTTTTCACGGCCGACGAATGGCACCTTTGGAAGTCAAACAGATAGCGATATCCGGTACACGCCTGGCTCAGGCTACGCAGGTCCAGATTCATTTCAATACAAAGTCGCCGACGACGACTTAAAAATTAAACATTACTGGGACCTCGACAACCAAGGGTATGATCTCCCCGGAGGTAAAGACGCCACGGTTAATGGCACAACCGTCGGTCCTGGAAACAAAGGCCTGTGGTTTGATGCGGATAACGAAGATTTCCTGGAAATCGACGATATTGGATATGCCAATAGTTTCACCTTGGATTTTGAGTTTTACGTGGATGACCTGAGCGGAAACGACCTGCGCTACCTGTATAGCCATGGAGCCCCGGGTACTGGCGTCCAGATCTATTTGAATGAAAGCAACGAAATGCTTTCGACCATCGTTCGCGATTCCAATGACGCTCTGTCAATTTCCGAACTGGATATCAATGCGTCAGGCTTGATCGGAGGTTGGCATCGGTACACATTGGTTGTTCAGCAGGGAGTCGGATCGTCGGTTTACGTCGACGGAATGCTGCAGCGATCAACCACAAAAGGCGATGGAGGGGTTAACCCAAACGGCCATCTGTTTATCGGTAGCCGATCGGATGAATCCGTCACCCGATTCATGGAGGGTGCGATCGGCGACATTGTGTTGTTTGAACGGGCCCTGAGTGTGATTGAAGTGGCATCGTTAGGGTCGACCTACGATCAGATCACGGGAACGGTTTCGCTTCAAGTCAATGGACCCCCGGTTGCAAACTCAGAGTCCTTCGCGACCGACCAAAACACCAATGTGGCGGGGACGGTTGCGGGAAATGACATCGATCCCAATGGTGATACCCTCACGTACGTCTTGCAATCCGGACCCATACGCGGATTGTTTAGTTTACAAGCCGATGGCACCTTCAGCTACGATTTGAACGGCGAATTTGAGTACTTGCCGCTTGGCGCAATCGCCACTGAGGTCGTTAATTACGAGGTGCGTGACGGGTTCGGCGGATCATCGTTTGCAACAGCGACCTTTACCATTAATGGTTTGAACGATCTGCCAACAGAAATTGTTCCCGGCGCGACCGTCAACATTACGATGGACGAAGACGACATTCACATCGGCAGCGGGCTACTTGGCAATTTCTTCGATATCGCTGGAGATGTGTTGCTGGTCTCGCAGGTTCTCGTCGATGCTCCGGACAATGGTAGTTTGGTCTTGAATCCGGATGGAACATTTACCTACACGCCAAATTCAAACTTCTATGGAACCGACCAATTTGTTTACCGAGTAGAAGATCAGAATGGCGGCTTCATCGACGGCGTGGTGAATTTCACCATCAATGACGTGATTGACCATCCAGTTTTCACGGGAAGTCCTAACTTACAGATTTTTGAAAATACAACTGATGTCGGAACGGTTACGGCAACGCATTCCGAAAATCGCACCATTTCTTTTGCCTTGGTAGGTACGGGTCCAGATGACGCGAAATTTTCATTGGATTCTGCGACGGGTCGCCTGCAATTTTTGACGCCGCCGGCCTTTCAGCCTTTTGGTGATGCGGATAACGATGGGATTTACCAGGTTTTAATACAGGCCACGACATCGGGCGGGGGACTCGCCACGCGGGTCTATAACATCCCTGTGCTTAATGGCATCAATGCTCCAGTGTTCCCAAGTATCATTCCCTACGTCCTGAACGAAAACACTTCACCTTCGTTCCAATTGCCTGCGGCCACCGATGCGGACAATGACGTCATCACCTATTCCTTACAGGCCAATGCAGACGCCTCGAAGTTTATCTTTGACCCGCTTACCCGCAGGTTTAACTTTGTGGGCACTCCAGATTATGAATCGCCCACGGACACCGATCGAGACAACACGTATCAATTGAATTTTGTCGCAACGGACTCATCCGGGCGATCTACGATTGCCTCCGTTCAAGTCAATGTCTTAGACGTCAACGAACTTCCGGTCATGACGACGGCGAACCGATTTTCTTATGCGGAAAACCGCAGTTCGCCGTTTAAAGTGGAGTTTTCTGATCCGGAGCGGCAGCGATTGACTTATTCCCTCGTCAATCTCTTGGATGGTGGTGCATTTGAAATCAATTCCAACAATGGAAATTTACGGTTCGTCACCCCACCTGATTACGAAGCCTTTGGCGATTTGAATCGCGACAGTACTTACCAAGTCGTGGTTCGCGCGTTTGATGGCGTAAACTCGGTGGATGAGTTGATTGAAGTTGAAGTCACCAACGTGCTAGAACCCGGCATCCTTCGTAACGATTCGTTAACGATTAACCAAGGTGCCGCGCATACAAGCTTGATTCGAGGTATTTTACGAAACGACGAGTTTTTTGACTTAGGTTCCAAAACACTGCAGGTCGTGTCAGGCCCTGCCCATGGAAATTTGGTGCTTTTGCCCGACGGAACTTATTCGTATCAACATAACGGCACCCGCCTGCCTACGGATTCGTTTACCTACCGGGTGATCGAAGCCTCCGGAGCGGTTTCCACGGCAACGGTGAATATTTCGGTATTGATGAATCCGCTCGCACTCGGTGGCGACGCGACAATCGTCAGCGTAGGATCGGAGCAATTCAGCTTTGCCGAACTGGTTCGCAATGAATCGGGTGGTTCAAACATCACGATGGTGATCATTAGCCCACCAGCGTTCGGCACGATCACCACCAATCCTGACGGATCGATAACATTCAATCCCCAAGACCAAAGCGGAATTACTTCGTTTCAATATCAGGCCATAGTCGATGGCCGAGTCAGCAACGTGGCTACCGTGGATCTGACCGTTACCGGGATAACTGCACCGGCAACGTCATCTGACACGGAAAATGAGGCCAAGAAGCCACCGGTGCCAATTGTTCCATCCCCTACTTCATCGACGACGACGGCGGATTCTCTCGCTTTTTCAGATCCTGTTAATAATGACGATGATAAGAATTCGGACGACAAATTGGTTGGTATGTTGCCAAAGGCTGAAGAAACCAATGTGATTGCCCCAAAATCGCAGACGATTCAAAGTAGCACGCGAACCCTGTCCTATAGTAACCGGTTGGGTTTTCAATCCTTCGATCTGCGCGAGTATGTCTCTGCAGGTGATGTCGGGAACGATTCAAGTCGCGATCGACTCGAATGGTTGAATTCCGCATACAAACCACTGTCTGAAAACACTCAGGAATGGTTCGCTCAAGTAGAAAGTCAAGCGGCAATGACGGCATCGGCCGCGGCCGGTTTGATTTCCTTGGGTTACCTGACCTGGATGATCCGAGGCGGTGTTTTGTTAACAACTTTTGCATCGTCTTTGCCAACCTGGCAGTCATTCGACCCACTCCCCGTTGTAACACGGATGGATCGATCGGACGAAAACGACGAAGGCATCGACGAAATGGTGGAAGTCCAAAAGAGTTGAACAAAAAGTTAGAGAAGAACGAATACAAAAATGCGATGGTTTACAACTAGATTACGACTCACGCTCGGCCTGATTGGGCTGATGATGTTGTCGTATACCGGTGCCACCGCGATGAACTTGATTCCCAGTTTCTCTAAAGAACGCATGGTTGATCGAGCTGCCGTCTCCGAAACGGTAGCCATCTCAACCAGTTCGCTCGTTCAATCTAACAATTGGCGAATGTTAGACTCGCTGTTATCGCGTTTGCTAAAGACTCATCCGGAAATCGATTCGGTTGGCGTGCGCAATTTGGCTGGGCGGTTGGTAGCATCCACCGACAGCCATTCAGCCATCTGGAATAATCGTGAAGAAAAATATAAATCGGTTGATCATTTCGAACTGGAAATTTCGAATGATAATCAGCCGTGGGGGAAATTTGAAATTCACTTTCGACCCCTTAGCCGCGCCGGCAATTCAGTGTTGGCCAATATTTTTATGACGTTTCGGCTGCCGATCTTTCTGGCGGCATCATGCTTTATTTCGTATTTCATTTATTTGCGAATGATGCTGACGCAGCTCGATCCGTCTAAAACCGTGCCTTCGCGTGTACGCACTGCGTTGAACAACTTGACCGAGGGACTCTTGGTTTTGGATACGAAGGCTCGTGTGGCGTTGGCCAACGATGCATTCTGCAAGATTGTTGGTGTCGATGCCGAATCATTGATCGGCAAACAGCCAGAGAAGGAATTCCGTTGGCTTACTCGCGAGGGCGAGTTGTGCTCGGAATTGCCCTGGACGCGCGCGATGTCGACTGGCGAATCGATCGTCGATGAGATCTTGATCTTCGAACGCGAGGCGACAGTTTCAGGTGCCGGTCAAGCGGCAGAGCGATTTATTTTCAAAGTAAACTGTGCTCCGGTTTTGGGGGCATCGTCGAAAAAGAACGGCGTATTGGTGAGCTTTGAAAACGTTACTGAGCTGGAGGCCAGCAAGCGTGCGGCGGAATCGGCCAACGCTGCCAAGTCAGCCTTTTTGGCCAATATGAGTCACGAAATCCGTACGCCGATGACTTCCATTCTGGGATTTGCCGATTGGCTGCGACGCGGATTTGCCCAAAATCGCGAAGAAGAAGTGGAGTACCTGACGACGATTCACTCCAGCGGAACCCATTTACTTGAGCTGATCAACGACATTTTAGATCTGTCCAAAATTGAAGCCGGCAAAATGGAAATGAGTCCTCATTGGACTGAGCCTCATCAAGTCCTGGTGGAAGTACATAACCTGCTGAAGTTTCGAGCCCAGGATCGGGCGATTCAATTCAATATTGAGCTGGATGGCAAACTGCCGGAACAAATATTTACTGATGATGTTCGACTCCGTCAAATTATTACGAACTTGGCCGGTAATGCCATTAAATTCACCGAGAAGGGGTCGGTTACGATTCGAGCTGGACTGATTGAGCGAAATGGCGTTCCCAAATTGCGAGTGGCTGTCGTCGACACAGGAATCGGGATGTCACCGGAACAACTGTCAAAGGTCTTCAACCCTTTCGAGCAGGCTGACGCTTCGGTCACGCGAAAGTTTGGGGGCACCGGACTTGGTCTGACGATCAGCAAAAGCTTCGTTGAATCGTTAGGCGGTGCGATTTCCGCATCCAGCGAATTGGGTGCCGGCAGTACCTTTGAGTTTTTCGTGGACGTCGGTGACGTTTCAACCTTTCCTTGTCTGTCGTTGGAAGAGTATCGTCAACGAGAGAAATCTTCGGCGAAGGGCCTTGAATCGTCCGCGAAACTGCCGCCCTGTCGAATTCTGGTCGTGGATGACGGGGAATCCAACCGCCGCCTGATCAAGCTGTTTCTGACAAAAGCCAACGCCACCGTTGCCGAAGCCGAAAATGGTGCCGTTGCCCTGGAAACAATCGCTAAAGAAAAATTCGATGTGGTCCTGATGGACATGCAAATGCCGGAAATGGATGGACTCACCGCGACTCGCATGCTGCGTGAATCTGGATATTCGAAGCCGATCATTGCTTTGACCGCGAACGCCAGCCCCGAGGACCGGCAAAAGTGTCTGCAAGCGGGCTTTGACGGATTCCTTACGAAACCAATCAACATCGATGCGCTGATTTCGACCTTAACAAGCCAGTTGGATCGAATCGGAATACGCCACAATTCAACCACCAAGTTGGAGCAAAAACCAACCATGCCTGTTACCTGCACACCATTGGCGAAAAAAGCCATGGACACCGATCCACGAGAGACGGCGATTTCACGCCGACCGAAGCCCGCAGCCAAGACAGAAATGTTGGCAAGAAAATCGCCCATCCATACGACTTTGTCGATGGATGATCCGGAATTCTTCGAAATTGTTTACGACTTCATCCTAAAGTTGAACACATCCGTCTATGAAATGTACCAATGTGTTGAACTGCAAGACTATTCGAAGTTGGCGAAACAAGCCCACTGGCTGAAGGGATCAGGCGGAACCTGTGGTTTTGATGCGCTGTATTCGCCGAGTTGCAAGCTGGAAGAGGCCGCACTTAAGTGTGATGAGCTTGGTTGCATGGAGAATTTGAATTTGATTCGCGAAATCGCCCTTCGAATTCAAATGCCCCAAAAGGTTTAAGTGCGGTACCCTGGATATTTGTCCTAGTCTTTTTGAGTTCCTCAAATGTCACAATCCATTGAAATTTTGAATCCTGTAGCGACGGATACTCCGGTTCCAGCTGTGGTTACAACTGCTGCGGAGACAAGTGCTGAAGTTGCTGAATACAATGCCACACAGCTAATTCGGAAGAATGCCAAGCTGATGATTCTCGACGACGAGAAGTTGATCATCAGCGTCGTCCGCCGATTCCTGCAGGGTGATGGTTATCAGAACTTTGTGATCTTGACCGATCCGACCGTTGCCATCGAAACGATGATCAAGGAACGACCCGATGCCGTTTTGATGGACATCAACATGCCGAAAATCACTGGATTAGATATTTTGCGCCAACGCAAGTCGATCCCGGAATTGAAGTACACGCCGTTCATCATTCTGAGTGCGAGTCAGGATCGCGAGACCAAAAAACAAGCCCTTGAGCTGGGCGCAACCGATTTTCTGGGTAAACCTGTCGAACAGGTCGAATTGATTCTGCGGGTCCAGAATACTCTGATCGTGAAACAGCACTTTGATCACCTGTCCAATTATGCTCGCGACCTGGAGCAAAAGGTCATGGAGCGGACGCGATTGCTCGAACGATCTCGTGCTCAAATTCTGCAATGTTTGGCCCGTGCTGCTGAGTATCGCGACAACGAAACCGGTCGACACGTGTTGCGGGTCGGAAAGTACGCTCGCGTCATTGCCGAGAAGCTGGAGCTGCCAAAGACGTTTTGCCTGCAGATCGAAATGGCCGCACCATTACATGACCTGGGCAAGATCGGAATTCCAGATTCCATTCTCCTGAGCCCGAATAAGCTCTCGGCCAATGAATTTGATGCAATGAAACGACACTGCGATATTGGCCGGAGAATTTTGGATCCTTTCGCGGCGGAGGAAGTCGAATTGCTCCGCGACCCGACAATCAACAAGAACGAATTGCCCGAGTCGATGCGATTACCACTGATGACAATGGCAGCTCGTATCGCGCAAACTCACCACGAAAAGTGGGACGGCACTGGCTACCCGATGGGGCTGAAGGGTGAGCAAATCCCAATCGAAGGCCGAATCACCGCCGTCGCGGATGTCTATGATGCCTTGTGCAGTCAGCGTCCCTACAAGCCGGAGTTTGCCATCGAGAAGTCTCTTGAAATCATGCTGGCAGACCGTGGTACGCGATTTGATCCAGCGGTACTCGATGCCTTCTGCCACAAGATTGGCGTGATCGAAAAAATTCGCAAAACGTTTGGCGACGAATAGTCGTCTACCGAGATGAGAGGATCAGGTCTAGCACCCGCGCCGCAATGTCTACGCCGCAGGCTTGGGACACGTAGCGCCAGCCTGGTGACGCATTGACTTCCAGAATGTACGGTTGGTCATTTTGGTCGTAGATCAAATCGACTCCGCAGAATCTTGCGTTGACAATCTCTGCCACGAGTCTCGCCCACCGCAGTTCCTCCGGATTTGCCTGAACAGCGGTGACACTTGCTCCGCGCGTGGCATTCAATCGCCAGTCGAGTTCATTGTGCCGTTTGATGGCATAAACATCGCCGTCGACAACCAGCAAACGCAAATCCCAGTTTGCGTGATCGATGTACTCCTGCAAATAAATGGTTTGACCCTGTTGCGACATGGTTTGAAATAGCCGGTCGGCAAGTTCGACGGAGCGCAGCCGGAGCAGCCCGCGTCCCTCACTGCCAAAAACAGGCTTCAACACCACATCTTCAGAGAGTTCGATGAAAGCCGCCAAGGCTGCTTCTTTGGTTTGGCAGACGATGGTGCGTGGAACCGATAAGCCAGCAGATTGTAGTTGTACGAGAGCTGCAAATTTATCGATGCAGGTCTCGCAAGTCTTTGCCGAATTGACGACACAAATGCCGGCTCGCTCAAGAGTCGCGACGGCATCCATTCGAAAAATGATTTCTTCCAGAGAGCCCCGCGGCATCGCGCGCAGAATAACTCCGCACAGTTCGTTAAGGCAAATACTTCCGGAGTAGACGGTGGCACTGTGAGCGTTCACCTTGGCCACAAGGTTCTCAAATTGGCAGCGGACGAGGGAGCAACGGTTTGTTGCAGCCCGAGTCAAATCTGCCCAGTGCCATTCCCCTGCTCTTCCCAGCACGCCAATCGATCGCGAAACTTTCGACATTAATCTTCCGCGGTCAAGCCGACGGACTTCCTGAGCAACTCAAAGTGTTGTTGTCCAAACTGAAAAACGCGACCGGATTGGACGTTGTTAAATGTCACCCGGGCCGGGCTGAAGAGCATTTTGTCGATTCGATAGAAGTCGCGCTCGTAGGCTTGGAAAATCTCGATGAAGGGACGCCCGAAGTCCTGCGAACTGCTGCTGGGGAGTCGCTCGCCCACTTCTTCCACGCGACTATCAGCACAATCGACCCACAGCGTCACGTCGCTCGCCAGAATAATGGCGTCGTTAGTCCAGCCAACACTCTGCAAATCGGATCTGCCGATCGGCGGCAGCGGACACGTACCGTAGGCCCTCACTACCTGAGTTAAATCGAAATTCAATTCAAACAGTTTATGCAGTGTCGTTTCAATGCAGCGGGCAACGATTTGTAAAGTGCCTGGCAAACTCGCTGTGCGGGCAATACACAGCGTCAACTCATTTGGAGCAAGTTGACACTCGAGCCCCATTTTCTCCAAAGCCGACTCCGTTGGCAGTCCGCCGGACTCCAGAATGACAACGCCTTGCGTGGCGACCTCAGCAAGTCCATAGCGGGCCAAAATGTCTTCCTTACCACGCAACAATCGCGCAGGTCCGCTGGCCATAGCAAAATACCCGTCGGCCGATACCGGCCAGCCAGCGTATTGCGACGCAATGCACGCGCTCAACGGATGATCGGTTTCCACTGCAACGATGGGCATCGGCCACTCAGCGCGATTCGATGGCTCAATAGAGACTTTGGCAAGGTCGGCCAGACAAATCTCGGCCAAGATCTTTCCGGCAGCAATCGTTCCCAATCGGTCAACTCCGAAGTCCAAGATGATGCAGCCGAGCGGGCCGGCGATCACACGAACATCCAATTCGTCCAATCGGCTTCCCCCCAATCGTTCAATCAGCTGGCGGGAGCGGAGGTTCAAATTCTCGAGCGATGTTCTAGACATGGCGGCTTTCAACCAATGTTTGTTTACGCATAGCCAACGAGCATCAAGTCTCGTGTTGGTCTGGCGTTTGCGTTAATTGACGATCAATACGTTGCGCGAGTCGACACAAGGATTGGCGAATCATGGCCAGCGTAGGATCTGAACCCTTGCGTGGCCGGACAATCAAATCCAATCCTGTCGGGATTCGATGCTGTTCTAAACGAAATGCCTCTCGAATCAATCGTTTCATTCGATTTCGCTGGGGAGCGTTTCCAAAGACACGACCGATCGAAAGGCCGAGGCGTGTTTCCGACCTGCGTTCCTCACGGGCCCGTCCGTTCACGACCAGGTTTTCGTCCGCGGAAAATACTTTCGCTTGAAACACTGCATCAAAGTCGAAATGGCGACAAATTCTTTTCTTTTTCGGAAACGAAAAATCCATAGTCTTACCCTGGCAATAAACTACCAGCTTAACTCGCCGCGGGGATCTTCGCGCTCGACATTTTCAAGCAAGAGTTTCAGTTTTGTTGCCACCTCAGTCGGAATATTGTCGGGCACGACAATTTCCAACTCGGCCAACAGGTCACCGCGCTCATCCTTTTCCGTTCGGACGCCCATACCCTTTAAACGCAACACTCGACCGCTGCTGGAACCTGCCGGTACGGTAACGGAAACGGTTCCATAGGGAGTTGGCAAATCGACTTTGGTGCCGAACAGGGCCTCGGTCACGGTCACCGGCAGGTTTACTTGCAAATGCAAACCATGTCGACGGTAAAACGGATGAGGGGCCACGTTAACGCGAATCAGCAAATCGCCTTGACGTCGATCGCGTCCAACCTGTCCTTGATTTCGCAAACGAATCTTCTTTCCGCCTTCAATTCCCCTGGGAATTTTGACCGCGATATTCTCGGGCGCACCCTTGCGTTCGATGGTGACCCGATGTTCTCCCCCCAAAATCGCTACGGCAAATGGAACCGTGATGTCAATTTCGACGTCCAGGTTCTGCTCGGGAGTCGGCTGCGGAGGCATGCCTCCGGGACCGCGGCCGCGCGGTCCTCCTCCTCCGAATTGCCGCAAGATTTCGTCGAGGCCCATTCCGCCGGATTGTCCGCCGCGGCCCCCGAAAATCTGGCTGAAGTCGATGTCCATTCCTCCGGGCGGGTATTGGCCCTCGAACGGTTGGCCGCCTGGCCCGCGCATCTGCTCAAAATCCGGGCCAAAGCGATCGTACATTTCGCGTTTTTTTTCGTCGCCCAGCACATCGTACGCTTGTTGAATCTTCTGAAAGTTTTGCTTGGCACCCTCTTTGTTTTCGTGCAAATCGGGATGATATTTTTTCGCCAAACGGCGGTAGGCCTTTTGGATTTCGGCTTGGGTCGCACTCCGCGGAACGTCCAGGATTTTGTAGTAGTCTTCGTTCGCCATAGTTGTACAAAAACAAAAAAAGGCAGTCGATTGACTGCGTTCGTGTCCCGTGATTTTACTCTTACGACGATCCCTTCCGCAACCAACACGGTCCGAACCGATTGTGCTTTAAGTGACGGTTGTAGGATTTGGCTGTTTTCTGATGCATGCGAGCCGTTGAGAAAAACGGGTTGCCAAAAATCAACAGATGCCAAGAATTCACAACACGATGCGGTTGTTTTTCAACACGTCTCCCCAAGCATCGTTGAGCTGAACCCGAAAAACAAGCAAAAAGCCCTGTGTTTTTGCTGCTTTTCAGATTTCCACTCGCCTTCGTCAATCGTGGCATCTCCTCTGCTTCCCACATTGACATCGCCTTCGCCACGAAACCAGGGAGACCCACATGACCAAAAACAAACCAGAAGCCGGACGACAACCCAAAAAAGCTTCTTCGGAAAAAGGTTTCGAAAATCTGGTCGACGATCAACATTTGGTCGCCGACGAAGAATTGGAGTTTGTCGCGGAAGTCGTTGCCGAAGAAATCCCGGATCAAGAAGAACAACACGATTCAGAAGAAAGTTCAATCGACGATCCGGTCCGCATGTATTTGATGCAGATGGGACGAATTCCGCTGCTCACTCGCGAAGAGGAACTCGATTCAGCGAAACGCATTGAATCGACGAAGTATACCTTCCGAAATTTGATGCTCTCGTCGGACTTCATGCTGCGAGGTGCTTACGAAATGCTGAAAAAGGTAAGCCTGAGCCAACTCCGTCTAGATCGCACGATCGAAGTCTCGGTGACTAACAAGGCCGAAAAGAAACGGATCATGCAACGAATCGGACCGAACTTGAAAACCCTGTCGGCCTTGCTCGCCCAAAACAAACACGACTTTTACGTCGCGATTAATCGTAAGAATCCACGCAAGGTCCGACATGCCGCTTGGCGAAAACTGGTGATTCGCCGTAACAAATGTGTGCGACTGATCGAGGAACTGAACCTTCGCCATAGCCGTTTGCACCCACTCTTCGTGCGACTGGAATTGATGAACGAACGCATGAAGGCATTGAAAAACCTGTTGATCGAAACGAAACGGGGTAATACCTCGGTCGGCAACTATGCCGAAGTGCGAGCCGAATTGAATTTGATCATGAAACAGGTTCAAGAAAGCCCGGCGACCTTGGACCGCCGAATTCGAGCAACCAAACGCTACTCGCAAATTCATGATGCGGCCAAACGCGTTCTCTCGGCCGGGAACTTGCGACTGGTGGTGTCGATTGCCAAAAAATATCGCAATCGTGGCTTGAGTTTTCTCGACTTGATTCAAGAGGGAAATACAGGTCTGATGCGAGCGGTCGACAAATTCGAGCACAAACGAGGCTACAAGTTCTCCACCTATGCGACCTGGTGGATTCGCCAGGCGATCACCCGAGCCATCGCGGACCAAAGCCGCACCATCCGCGTTCCCGTTCATATGATCGACACCATGAGCAAGGTGCGGAACGTCATCCGCGAGCTTGTTCAGGAACTGGGCCGTGAGCCAAGTCCGGAAGAAACGGCAGCGCGTGCCAAAATGTCCATCGATGATGCTCGAGTGATCATGAAAATGGCTCGCCAGCCATTGTCGCTGGACCAGCCTGTGGGCGACCACGACGAAAGCTACTTCGGCGAGTTTCTCCAGGACTACCGAGACGATGATCCTCTCTACGAATCAAATCAAATCGCTTTGAAGGGCCGCATCGAAGAAGCCATGGAACACCTTAACTTTCGCGAACGAGAAATTCTCAAGCTGCGGTATGGTTTGACTGACGGCTACGCCTATACCCTGGAAGAAGTCGGTCGTATCTTCTCGGTCACTCGAGAACGCGTTCGTCAAATCGAATCCAAGGCAGTCCGCAAGCTTCAACAACCCTTCCGCAGTCGCTCCTTGAGCGGTTTCCTCGACGGTCCAGAACCCAACTACGACAAGAATTCAATCGAGAATTAATTGGCCGAATAGCTGTTCGATGAACGATGACCTTTGCCGGTTCGATTCGGGTTACTTCCTGCGAATGATCGGCAGCCTTTGTGGGACCTCAGCAGTTTGCGAGACAGTACCGGGCGTAGTCGTTTGATTGTCAAACGAAACTCCAATCCAACCGTCGATCACGTCGAACTGAGTGACGTGCATGGGTTGATGGAGTTTTTCGACGATTCCTTGCGGCAAGAGATTGAGCGAGTAATCATTGCGGAAGATCTTTGTGAAAATCGACCGCACCGCGATTTGGTCACGGCCGTTAAAGCGATGTCCGTCGACCTTCACTCCTTGACCATCCTGTTTGAAGGTCAATTTCAAGCCGTTGATCTGATATTGATAGTTGGCACTGGCGGTGATGTTTTTCCAAACCTTGCCCTTGCCAATTTGCAGACTCTTCAGATTGAATTCGACGGTTGCCAAATCGCTGTCAAACGAAAGGCGAATGGGGTCAAAGGGTGCAAATTCAATTGTCGCATCAATCGTCTCGCCTTGTTCCTCGCTCGCTTCGGTTTGCAAGCTCAGCATTTTACTTAGATGTTGGCGAAGGCCGTCGACCGTGAATTCGTTGCCATTAAGTTCCATGCGATTCAGCAAGTTGTTGATTGCCGATTCGTGAATCTGCATGCTCATCAGGCTTTGTTCGAGGCCAGCCGGTCGAGCAGTTGTTGCCGCCAGTTGATCGCGCCCGGCCAAACGATAGCGCATGATCATCCGATCCGATGTGCTGCGAGTTTCCATCGGCGTCGGTTCCAAATCCAGGATCGTCAGCGGCTCAATTAAATTGGTGAACAGATAATTTTGGAGCTGGCTGAGCTGTGTATCGATTTCTTCTGTAAATCTTTGTTTTACAGTCGATTCAAGTTTCCGTTCGACATGCCGTTTTGCCAGGTGCTGCTGGGCGTCGATTTCACGCTTGGCCGCGTTTCGAGCAATGCTGCCGAGCAAGGGGATGTTGTCAAGTTTCGAAGCGATGCCAACGACTTTGTTGGTGGACGACGAACGGGCTTGGGTGGCTTCGGTTTCGATCCCTCGTTTTCCAATAAACAGGCTCTTTGCGGCGTGGAACCGAGCGTTACCCTGGTTTTGCACCGTAAAGCCGCTGCGACTGGCTTCCGTCGAAGAAATCACACGCCCAATCGATTCGAATAGAACGTGAATTCGTGAGTTGTCAGGAATGAATCGGAATTGAAGTCGATTAGCGATCTGACTCTGACCTTGCACGTCGGCGCCCAGTACGTTTTCATTTACGGGTTCGCGAGTCTCTTGAACCGGCGGCAACAGGCTGTTCAACCAACGGTCGGATACCGAGATGCGGAAGTTTGCATTGCGCAAGTGAGTGTTGATATCGTTGGCCAATGCGTTGGCTTCAGGTTGCGATTGCCAAGTCAAATTCTGATACTCACGAGCAATCCACGCCGCGTGGACGCCGGATTTGTTCGCCATGAAGGTCTCGAAACTCTTCATCAGCTTGGGCAAGTTCACTTCCTCGGTGGCCATCTCGCGCAGTTCCTCGATGAGTCCTGCTGGCATCGCTGATTTCAAGTACTCGATCTGCGAATCGCTGAGAACCGGCGAGGAGTATCGCGCGAGAGTCCCGCGAGCTGCGCGGCGTTTGCTGGCCTCATTGGCTTGTGGATCAGCCAGAACCTCCTGCAATTTGTCGAGTAACAGATATTCCTGCCAATGAGTTTCCAATTTTGGAAAGCTTGGGCGGATGAACGACGCTTGTTGAAAAGGTGAACTGCCATCTGAAATCCGGTTTTCCAATACGGAACCCAGCGAAACGCAACTTCGCCACAACGCGATCGATTTCACCAGGTCGTAACGAATTCGCAGTAGAATGGAAGCAGCTTCTTGCTCTTCGTTTCGGATCGCTCGTTCGAAGACCTTTTCTGAGTTTTCGACATTGGCCTGCAGTTGTTCAAGAATATCCAGCGTCTGCGGATCGCTGAAAGAACAGACGGCCGTAAGTGCCCGTAAATTCTCGATGACCGATCCAGCCCATGCTTCAGTGGAGGGAAACTCGCGAAGTCCTTCCAAACGAGAGCACAGCCATGTCGGGGTTTCCCATTGGAAAACCGGCGGTTCGCTTTTGCCTTTCTTCAGCGGGGAGTTTTCGCTCGAGGATTTGGCAAGCGTCGCAGCACGCTGAAGCGATTCACTTTGGAGTGTCAATTGAGGTGAGGTGGGTGAATCGGTGATCGTCGCGGCCTGAATTTGACTTGGTTCGAATGGCTGGGCGACCAAGGGCAAAATTGGTTCGAGCGGCTTCGGAGACAAGACCTGAACTTGCGTTCCGTTACCGGGAATCATTTCCGATTCGAATTCTGGTCGTGGAACAAGTGTCTCGAGCGGCTGATTTGCCGCAAGTTGACTTGGCACTTGACCCGATGGCAGGTCGTGTTGTTTTGCTTCCAAGTTGGAAAGTTCCAAGGACTCAGCGACTAAATCAAAAAGAGATTTTTTGGCCGTCGGTGATTGAGTGTTCTTTCCCTTTTCATCAGAATCGTTCGCAACAACTTGCTCAGCCTGATGCGAGACGAAAGTAATTTGGTTGTCGTCGTGGATCAAGGGATTGGAAAATGGTGTGTCCTGATTCGCCGGATTTTCGACCATTTCGCGACTGGGTGGAATCACGGATTGCTGGTCGATCGCGGTGACCAGATTGCTCTTGTCAGCCGCACGAATCAAGGCAGGTTTGCGTAAGGACTGGTTGGTCGAAGCAAAATTCGCGGGAACCCGACTTGAGGCAGTGCCGGTCGCGAATTGTTCAGAGCCCGGCGACCGAACGGTAGGCGTTTCGATCGCAGCTCGGAGGGAGAAAAAAAACAAAGTCCCCAAAGCCAAAACGGCAAAGCTGACTGGCAGTCTACCCATGCGCGAATTAGAACGGCCAGAACCAGACGCTGGCCAGTGCCGCAGGCCATTTGCCATCGTCGGGCTAGTCTTCGATTTCTTTCGTAATTGCATAACGAATTAATCGGAGAAATCTCGATCGACAATCCGGCAAACTCATGAAAAACCCACGGTTGTTGCCGTCGTGGTGCGGCCGCATTCGGAACAACAAGCAAAGAACGGATGACTGGGCGTTAAGTCAGGCGGAAAGCGAAAACTTTGCGGGTTAGTGAGTCTGTTTCGCTAGCGACGCTGGCGAGATAAACCTGAGGGGCTCGTGAGGATATTAGGAAAGTCATTAGCGAACTTCGATTAGTCGATCAACCCTTCGAACGCGTCCTTTTTTCGCTGTTCTTGAGTGCGACGATGGAGTTCAGTTTGCGTTTTGAGAATCGCTCGGACGATGTCCAGCAGCTCGTTTTGAGTCTCGAATTTGACGAGGATGGAAATCACTTTTTGGAGTTCGTCCAAGGTTTCCTTTAGCTCATCCGCGGCTGCCGAGGATTCGGCCAAGACACGCTCTTCCACTTCTTCGGAAACGGGAGCATCAAGCGGATGACTCTGCAATGTGGTTTGGATTTTACGGGCTCGATCTTTCAAACTGCCGCGAAGGTCGGAAGTGATTTTGTTCAAGGGTGCAACAACCTGTGAGGCCAATCGATTTTCGCGTTCGACGGCGTTAAGGCGGTTATTGATCAGTTGTAGGCGCAGGTTGTCGAAGGCCTCGGCGGTTCCCCAGATTTCCGCCGCTGATTTCTCGAGTTGCGTTCGGAAACGCCCGGAATAAATCGCTCGATTTTCTCGTTGCAATCGTTGTTTGTCCAAATCGGTAAGCGAGTTTGGTTCGCCCGGTTCTGCTTTGGGAATGTCTCCAGGCTCCTTTGTGCCCGAATTCTGGCCTGTGGCTTGCCCGGAAATTCGCTCCAGATAATCGCGAGCCGCAAAAAGTTCGTCATAGATTTTCTCCAGGCGCCGACGTTCCGCAGACTCGTGCCGTTCCAGAATCCTCAACAGGTCATTGGAAGTCACGAGATCGAGTTCAAACTTATCACCGGTCGCTTGATTCGGCTCCGCTTTTAGGTTGAAGCGATCATTGGCCTTCACGACGACCGATAATGACCTGTCGGACCCGGCATCCAACGGCAACGTCGAGTCCGTTTCCTTCAAGGTGCGTAAATCAATGACCGATTGGATATCGCCCGATTGAGATGAGGGGACGGGCTCCCGAAGGCTTCGATTTTGAGGCAAATCCAACTCAACCCAAACTTGGTTGACTCCATAATCGTCGTCGACATTTCCGACGAGTGGCAATTGGGCTTGTGGAGTGACTGACAAGCCAACCCCTTTCAACTTCGTCGCTATTTTCGGCGGTCGGTCGGCGATGGCTTCCAAAGAAAATCCAAACGGTTCACTGGTGGCCACGCCATTTTGATCGACGAGATAGATTCGCGATTGGAAGTTTTGTGAAAGCGAGTCGATGGAAAACTCAAACCGTTTCTCCGTTGGAAGGATCTCCTGCAGTTGAGAGGACTGCGTGTCACCAAGGTTGTCTGAAGTTGCAACGTAAACTTTGGCAAGTTCTGTCGTGGTGCCGCAGCGCACCTTAACTCGCGTTCCCTCAGGTAATTTTGTGCCTACATTCCAAGGCATCGTGCGAGGCGTCCACCGTAGCGATACCGGGTCGACCATGTAATCGGGAAATCGGCAATCCAATTCGGTGGAAACCACAGCCGGTGCCTCGACGACGCGGACGAGAAAAGTTTCGCTACTGTAATCGCCGCAACGCAACGAAAAGCGAATGTCGTCGGCCAATTTATCAAAGGGCGGGCCATCCAGCTCGAACAACTGTGCTTGTTTATTGGTTCGTCCGACTTTTTTCAGCAATACTCGGCCACTCAATCCAGTGCTCGTTCGATACGAGAGTTCGCAAGACAAGGTCTGATCTTCTGCAGAATCGATCACACGGCCTTCGGCTAATACAGTTAACGAATCACCTCTCGCGACATGCAGGATTTTGTTTTCGTCAAACGGTCTTACCCGATTCAGTTCCGGCAAGTCGTCCACGATTTTTTCGTGCCTCGAACGGGCTCCTAAAAGTTGAACTTCGAACCGTCGCAAATAACGGGTCGAATCCAGGAGGAATAGCCGTTGTCCTGCCAACTGAAACGGGCTGGGAAACAGGAATGCGAGGGCTCCGGTCGTCAAAACGGCTATCGCACTCGCCGCCACCCAAGTTGCCTTATGGCGGTGGTCAAACAGGGAACGGAGGTCGAATCCCTGCAACGCAGAAAGTACCTGAGACTCAGTCTTCGACAGCATCAAACGAGAATTTTCTGATAGCGGCGCATCGAAGTTTCGGTAATCGAGCAATGTCGATAAACCGTTACGGATCGCGGGAACCTTGGCTTCGATCAGCAAGGCGATGCGAGCGTCATTGACTTGTCGACCTAGCAAGACGTTCAATCCCCGGAATAACGGAGGCAACGTGATGAAACCAATTGCCAAAAGCAGAATGACGCGAACCCAAGTCGGCGATTCGAATCCGCCAAACCAGATTGGACAATAATCGAGGAGCCAACTGACGACGAATGCCGTGATTACGATCGTCAAAAACCTGGCTAGGAGAACGACGGCGAAATGCCAGCGCAACAGCCGTTGGGCCCTTGAAAGAAATTCGACAAGCTGGGTGGGCAAATCGTATTCCGATGGTCGGTTGGTTCGCATAATTTCAGATTCGGATACGAAAATTTGCTTGTTTTTTAGGTTGAACAAGATGGGCAGTCAATTGGATTTTATCGCGTGACCGTTTCGGCATGTTACCAATCGAAACCTTGAGGTCGTAAAAAAACGACTATTTCCAACGAAACTTGGCAAAAGTTAAGCAACTTGCCGCGAATCCGCTAAAATCAAATAGTCCAACTTTGGAGGGCAATCCTTGATTGTTATTTACTGTTCGCAATGATTGAACGAGTGCCGCACGTCTGTTGCCTTGAACATCCAGCCTTGAGTTTCAAACTGCCCGAATGCGAAATAAGAACGAGTTAGTAATCATTGATGAGGTCGAGCCGTGCCCGTACTTGCCGGGAGAAACGGCGCGGATGCCGTTGCGCATGCCCTTGCGCCCGCTCACCCCGGAGTCGATGGATACACTGTTGGCACAGGGCCATCGTCGGACGGGCGAATTTATCTACCAGACCAATTGCCCCCGTTGCCGCGCGTGCGAGCCCATTCGAATCGACTGTCGCCAATTCACTTTTGGAACAAGCTGGCGCCGCGTGCTTCAACGTGGAAATCGTACACTCCGCCAGGAAATTGGACCGCTGCGCTGCGATAGCGTTCGCGTTTCCTTGTTCAACAAACATCGCCGGTTGCGGGGATTATCGAAGGACGATAACGACATCGACCGCGATGAATATCAATGGGGCTTCGTCAAGAGTTGTTTCGACAGCTTTGAGATCGCCTATTATCTGCATGATCAACTGGTTTGCCTCGCGGTCTGTGATTCGGGTCAGGACAGCATGTCTGCGGTCTATACGTTTTACGATCCCGAGGTCAAGTCGCTTGGTTTGGGGACCTATTCAATCTTGAAACAAATTGAATTATGCCTGCAAAAGAATTGGACTTATTTGTACCTTGGGTTTTACGTTGAAGACTCGGCACATATGAAATACAAATCGCGGTTTCTGCCCCAACAACGACTACGCAACGGCATCTGGCGGACCTACTCGTAATCGCGATTATTGCTGGTCAGTGGGCTTGCCCGCCGTGCGAGTTTCACCTGGTTTTTTCGCGAGCAAAATCAAGCGTTTGTCGCGCAAGAAGTAAGGCGCTGACGCCTCGACCACATAGTCTTTCGGCAGACGGGCCCTCAGTTCGTCAAAGTGCTCATCCGTCGTGATGAATAACGCTTCTGGATGCAGCAGAGCAAAGGTCTCTGGGGCAAGCTGCGGTAAGGGCTTCCAGTTCTTTTCACGGCGGGCATCGGCCAAATCGGTTGGCGGTTGCATCGAAAGTTCGTGAATCGGATGTTGGCCATAGACGACCCAAGTCGATTCCAGACAGCGGTAGGCGGCGACTGGTAGGCCGGGATCATGAGCCTTGATTTTTTCTAAAACCAATTGCGATTCGCGAGTTGAGTCGACCACAACGGTCGCCCAAGACCAAAGCAAGGTACAAAAAGCAATTGCCGATGCGGCCAAGATGCGTAGGGCCGTTTCACTGGAGGACTTGGACGAAATGAACCCCCACACAGCGCCGACGAATAGCGGAATGGCAATCAGAGCAAGTTGCCATTTGCCGTCAACAAATCGATGCGCGACGAATCCCAATCCGCTGGCGATCAAAGCAGCGACAATAGCCAATGTCACGAAAGACAACCGAAACCAAAAGATCTTGCCGAGTTGCAACCCCATCGCAAATCGATTGAGTGAAGCTCCGACGATTACGGCCAGGGCTGGAAAACAAGGTGTCACATAGCTCGGTAACTTCGTGGCCACCAACGAAAAGATTCCCACCTGAACCGCGATCCAGCACAGCAAAAAAGTGCTCGAGCGATTTCGTTCAACTTTTCGGGTTAAGTAATGATCGTTTACAACCGGCCACGTGAGGATCGACCACGGGAAGAAGCCGACCATGATAGCGACGGGATAATACCACCAGCCGCCGGAGTGGTTCTCAAACGATGTCGTGGCGCGTCCGAGATGTTCCTCTAAAAAGAACCGGCGGAGAAAATCACCCTCTGTTCGTAAGCCCACCCACACATACCAGGGACCGGCAACAGCCAGCAATACGAGCACGCCGATCAGCGGCTTCATCGAAAAAAGTGTTTTGATGAAATGTACAGGATGCCAGATTCTCACGACTGAACTGGTTAAGAGTCGTCGGAGTAGTCCTGATTCCGAATTCCCTTGAACAGACAGCGGAGGCAATCGTTCAAACAACAGGTACAAACCAACGATTGCCATCGGAATGACAAATCCTGCCAGACCCTTCGTCAACACCGCCAGCGCGAGCATTAGGTAAAAGCCGAAGACGGCAAAACCTGGCTGCGGAAATTGAATACGTTGATCTGTCGAAACTGTCCAGCGATTTGAGGCTACAAAAATAGTCAGCGCAGCGGTCATGAAAAAAATCAAAGTCGCGTCCGGCGTTGCCGCGCGCGACGCAACACCAAACATCAAGGTCGTGCACAGGACGAGTGCGCTCCATCGCCCGACGGCTTGCGAGAACAGCAACCATCCGATTGCGTATGTCAATAATACGGTTCCGGTTCCCAGAACCGCCGACCAGAATCTGCCTGCAAACTCCGATTCACCAAACATGGCATTGGCAGACATGATCAGCCAATACAACATGACGGGCTTCTGATGCCTGAGCTGGTCATTGAAGATCGGAACGACCCAATCGCCCCGCGCGGTCATTTCAGCGGCGCATCCGGCGTTGCGAGGCTCATCCCGATCCCAGTATTGAGCAGCACCTAGATTTCCAAACAAGACAATCAGGCACGTTGCCAGAATCAGTGTCAGATCCCAGGCAAGTCTCGAGCGAAGCTTTCGTGATTGCTCGGGCAGTTGATTGTTGGGTCGACGATCCATCGTCCATTCGATTTGGCAAAAGGCAATCCATCGCGGTTGGCCAATCGACCACCGCCTGACGCTGGAGAAAAAATAACGTCAGAAGCCCACAAATTTAGCGGTTCGCGAACGATTCACCAATGGCGAATTCGGTGTGGAAAAGCAGGGTTTTCTCGCGTGTGAGCCGTCTATTGTGCGGGCGTTACGTTGATGGTTGCCTGACCGCGCTCGGCATTGGTCGTGTCGGCGCTGATTGCATGTACCTCGAACAGCATTTGGCCAGGACGGTCGCCCGAGACGTCTGCCAAAAATGACAGTTCTTCCCCGGCCCGCAATTCTTTCCGAGTTTGGATGAAGTACTGACGGTTGTTGCTACGTGCGGTGTCAATTTGCAGTACTCGGTCTTGATCGTCGAAACCAACCAAGGTCAGACCTGTTGGTACTAACATCAGAACTTCCACATTTCGGAGTGGCGTCGCTCGCGTGTTCTTCACTTTAAACGCGACACGAGCCTTGTCGCTGTTGTTTGCTGCAATCGTATTCGCTGGGGAAGTAACTTGCACCGATAATCCACCAGCAGGATCGTTCGGAATTCCAATCGGTCCGTTGGGACTCGGTTGCCCGCCTCCGATCCGCTGATCGATTCGCAGAGGCAAGCGGTCTTCCACTTGCAAGGGCTGTGTCATTGAAAATTGGCTAAAGGCATTTCCGTCGACGTCCGTTGCGATGTAAGTGACGACGAGGGAAACCTCTTGTCCGGGCGGAATTTCGCTAATTCCGAACAACATGTCATTGTCTGCCCAGCGCACCGAAATTCCATCGGTGCTGCTCTCAGGTCGCAAGGATGGCGAAAATTTGTTGACAATGATGACATCACGCAGAGGTGTATTACCGTTGTTGGCGATTCGCACTCGGGCCTCAACCCGATCGTTCAGTTGAACCAGAGGCGCGCCCTCGACCTTGAGCGTTGCCGAGCCCACGGAGGCCTGGCGAACTTCAATACATCGGCGCGATGTCGCAGAATGATTCCCATCGGCAGTGACAGATAGGATGAAGCATTGATCACCAGGTGAAGCCAAATCGAAAATCAATGGCACTTGGCGGTGTTCCCCAAACTCCAGCCGACCGATTTCCATGGTGATCGGATTTCCCATTCCGGGAACGGACAAGCCTGCTTCGTACGACGCCGTAAGTTTGACGTTTTCGAGCGGCTCATCGCATTGGTTGAAAATGTCGATGTTAAACGTTGCCTGTTGTCCGACGACGCCACCGGTGTTTCCTGTAATCTCAAGCCCTAGGCAAGGAGCAGCGACCTCGGTTTCGGCGCAGGCCTCGGTCGACAGGCGGTCGGTTTGGCTTTCGACCGTGAAGCACAATCGCTTCATCCCGCGCGATTCGCCTTTCATTTGAATGTCGATGATGCGTGGTGGTTCACCCGGATTGATATTGCCAAGATCCCATTGCAAGGAGCGGCCGTATTCGGCGGGCTTGGGATTGCTGCTGATAAACTTCAGGTCTTCCGTGAAATCATCCGTGCGCACGATGACGCTTTGGGCGATTTGGTCGCCAGGGTTCGTGATCTCAAGGCGATAGTTGTAGGCTTGATTGAGCGCCGCGCTCTCGGGACCCTTGGCAGTAATCGCCAAAGCCGGCGAGCTCCAGGTGACGCTGGTCACACCGCTTTCAACGACCAGTTCGGGTTCGCCAAGCATGCTGGGGCGAATGACATCGACGCGGACATTGGTTGTGCCAGGCGTGAGCTTGCCAGCCTGTTGGCGGATTTGAACGGTGCCCTGTCCTTCCGTATTCGTTTCGACTTCGGCCTGTTGCGAACCGGTCGGAGCGAATTCGGCGGGAGCACCATCCACGATGGAATAGCGAATTTTCCAGTTGGGAATGCCTTTTGAATCGGAAACGCGAGCGACCGTTGTGGTCAGAGGTTGCAGAGTGCCGCTCGTCGCGCGAACAGGGAGTGGAATGCTCCAAACACCGTCAACCCAATGAATAATCGTGGTCGCGCGGCGTTTGTCCCAGCCGGCGGCTTTGGGCGCCACCGCGGTCAAGTAAGTTGTTCCAGGAGAAGCTGAAGCGACGCTGACATACGTTTGGCCTTTGACCAAATCGATGTCGTCGCATGGTGTTGGCGTGCCGCGTGTGACTACTTTTTCTTTCAAGCCAGTTCGACCTGTCGCGTATTGACCGTCGAACTTTTTCGAAGTAGGTGGGACCATGCGATTGAAGTTGGGATGTTCCATGCCGCCAACCTCGATTAACTGTCCGACGCTGTCGTTGGAAATCATCCATTCAAGGGGTTGGTTCAAAACGAAGTGTCCATCGCCGCCGCAAAGGCCTGCCAGCACGACGACCTCGCTGCCAACGGGTGCGATGATTCGCGAGGGGGTCAAGATGATTTCGCCGGCCTTGCCTGGACGTTCGGGAAGATTGATTTTTGGAATGATGTGTTTGCACGATGGTCCGCATTTTCCATCGCCGGCACAGCTTGGAATGTTCGCGCCCGGGTGCTTGAAGGCCGGTTCGACGGTTGAGGTGTTCGCATTGCTGCGGCTGAAGATGCTGCCATGAACTCCCGGATGTTGGTCGCCAGGTGAATTGTGGTGCTGAAAGAGACCGCTTCGACCCGTTTGGCCAGATTGGAACGGGCCCATCAAGGTGGTGCTCCCAGGCGCAAAGATCCGCGTTCCAGTTGGATCAATTGCCGGCAATCGAATTTGTGCTTGCAGGGGCAACGAGGAGCTGTAGGCGACACAACTGGCAATGAGCCAGAAAATGCGACTCAGCCAGATCCAATTGATATTTCGCTTTGCGAACATGACTTCCAATGCCATTCGTGCTGAAGATTTGGTTTTCGTTACCAGTCAGCGGGCGTGCCTAGAAACCGTTGGCGAGGCGCATCATCGGGCAGCTTTCGAAGGAATCTAGCACGCGTGGGAAAAAGAGAGGAAGTTTTCGGTAATCCGCCTCAGAAAAAGTCGGCCTTGAATGCTGAAGGTAGCGATTAAAACACTTTTTCTACTGGCAACTGCCGACGGTTGCAGAAGCGGCGAGGGCCGTGAGACTTGCCTTTCAGCCGTTGATTGCGTCTATTAGTTGGAGAAACATCATCGTCAAACTACGTCTTGGAGACCATTTATGAATCGCCGTTATTTAATGACATCCACTATTGTCGCCGTGTTCTTGATCCCTGCCTTTGTTGTCGGTCAGGAAACGAAGAAACCTGCCAAGGCCTCCACGGGGGACAAGAGTGCGGTCGAAGACATCGTTTTCAAAGTCGCTGACGATCAAATCGAAATGAAAGCCTCGGGGACTTGGAAAAAAGTCTCACCAAAGTCCAACATCGTTGAAGTCGAATTTGCAATTCCGAAACAAGGTAGCGACGAGAATGATGGCCGCATGACCATCATGAGCTCGGGCGGAACGGTCGAAGCGAACATTGATCGCTGGAAAGGCCAGTTCAAAAACACGGACGACGACAAAGTAAAAGTTGAAAAGAAGACCGTCAATAATTTGGACGTGCACGTGGTGGATATCACCGGGACGTTTATGGACTCGATGGGCGGCCCTGCAGGTCCTAAAACCGATCGTGACAATTATCGAATGCTCGCGGCGATCGTTGAGACCAAGGACAACGGCTTGTACTTCATCAAGTTTTATGGCCCGGCCGAAACCGTGGGCAAAAACGAACCCCATTTCCGCTCCTTGATCGATAGCGTCAAGGAAACGAAGTAGTCGTCGCTGTTACAACGCCGGTCGGCCGAATTTGGTTCTCATGGGTTCTTTCGAGCAGATGAGGATTGGTCGACGGCCATGTTCGCAAATTCGCTTGCGATGAAAGCTGTGATTCTTTGACCTACCTTCGTGAGTCAACTGACATCATTGGCCAACACAGACTCTTGGGGTTTCGAGAGAAAATAACTCGATAGGCAAACTGCCTTAGTTTTCAGTTCAATTGTCTTTTGAACCGCTGTATTGGGTGTGGCATTTCAGCCGTGAGTTTGAGATTGGAGCGTGCAGCCATGGCTGGAACTTTTCAACCGATCCCTTGTGTGGTTATTAAGCGAGATAAAATTTCGGTAAAATTTCCGAGTGGCATTGGCTTGTGCCAGTTTTTTTGGCACAATGCAAGACCGTCGTTTTCTACGCCAAAACGGCGGTTCTTTGAGCTGAAAATCGTGACAACGGTTGATTTTGAGAATTGACGTTAGCCAAACTAACGCCGATTTTTTTTAGGACGACTTTGTGAATTTTTTCACGATGATCAGCGGGTGTGGTTGGTCGGAAATGGTTGCCTGAGGGCACTACTCTGATTTGTTACTTGTAGGCTGCAAAATGATAAAGATTCAAAGCGGGCTGAACATTCCGATAGCAGGTGAACCGGCCCAGGATATTGAAAACGGGCCATCGATCACGAAGGTCGGTATTATTGGCGATGATTACATCGGCATGGTCCCGAAAATGCTTGTTCAGGTGGGCGATCGGGTCAAATTGGGACAGCCCATTTTTGAAGACAAAAAAATCCCGGGCGTGATGTATGTTGCTCCGGCGGCCGGCCATGTTGCGGAGATTATTCGCGGCGAGAAGCGAAAATTTGAATCGCTCATCATCAACGTCGAAGGCAATGAGGAAATCAAATTCGCCAGCCATGGCGACTTGCAGGCTTTAACCCGAGACACTGTCCGCAGCCAGCTTCTTGAGACCGGCATGTGGCCCGCCTTCCGAACTCGCCCGTTTAACCGAACCCCAGTTCCCGAGAACGAGCCACACAGTATTTTCGTCACGGCGATGGATACGAACCCATTGTCCGCCGAACCGGAACTGATCATCGAGCAATACAAGGACTATTTCGTTGCTGGTCTGACGGTCATCACGAAATTGACCCGAGGCAAGACCTTTGTTTGCACTCGCGATTATTCACGCATTCCGGGCAAGGAAGTTCCGAATGTGCATTTTGAGGTGTTTGATGGGCCGCATCCCGCAGGATTGCCCGGCACTCACATTCATTACTTGGATCCTGTTGGATTGAAGAAATCAGTTTGGTTTATCAACTATCAAGACGTGATCGCGATCGGCCATCTGTTCCGTACGGGCCGAGTGATGAACGAGCGGATTGTGGCCGTCGGTGGACCGCGGATGAAGAATCCCAAACTGTTGCGGACTCAACTCGGAGCGAGCCTTGACCAGCTAACAGCTGGACGCATTGAGGGCAAAAATACCCGCGTGATTTCCGGATCGGTACTATGCGGCCGCAAGTCGGAGCCGAACAAGAATTTCCTGGGTCGGTTTCATCTGCAAGTCTCGGCACTCGAGGAAGGCACCCAGCGCGAGTTTTTGGGTTGGCAAAAGCCAGGTGCCGACAAGTTCTCAGTCACCAAAGCATTTGTTGGTTCGTGGTTGCCCAAGAAGTTTGCTTTGACAACCAGCACCGGAGGAAGTCATCGAGCGATGGTTCCGATTGGCGTTTACGAACGCGTGATGCCTCTGGATGTTTTGCCGACACAATTGCTGAGGGCTTTGCTCACAAAAGATACGGATCTCGCACAGGCATTGGGCTGTTTGGAACTCGACGAAGAGGACGTGGCGTTGTGCACGTTTGTCTGCCCAGGCAAGTACGACTACGGCGCTGCCTTGCGTGAAAGTTTACAAACGATTGAGAAAGACGGCTAAAGACTGCGCCGGTTGTAAAGCGATCAGTGCTTTATGACTAAGGGCAAAAGAGACCGAGCAAAAATTCAAATTGAAAATACTTGACTTAAACGACGATTGACAGGCTGCCAATATGATTCGCAAAATGCTCGACAAAGTCGAACCCCTTTTCAAACCGGGAGGGAAATTCGAAAAACTGTATCCGCTGTATGAGGCGAATGATACGTTTTTGTTTACGCCGGGCGAGACGACCCACGGCACGACCCACGTCCGAGACGCGCTCGATCTGAAGCGAATGATGAGCATGGTGATCGTTGCTTTGATCCCCTGTATCTTCATGGCGATGTACAATACCGGATATCAGGCGCAGAAGATTCTGCACGCGGCATCTGCGGTGGAATTGCCCGCCACTTGGTGGGATGGGGCGTGGCGTTACTCGATCATGGATTCGTTGGGAATCGACTATCGCGCCGACCGTGGCGGGTTTCTCAGTTTTGGCAGTATTGTTCCTTGCACGATTCACGGCTTGTTGTTTTTCCTGCCAGTCTATTTAGTAACGATGATTGCCGGTGGTATTTGCGAAGTCATCTTTTCGGTGATTCGCCGCCACGAAATCAATGAAGGTTTCTTAGTGACCGGCATGTTGTTTCCGCTCACATTGCCTGCGAACATTCCGCTGTGGCAGGTCGCCATTGGGATTGCGTTCGGGGTGGTGTTCGGCAAAGAAGTTTTTGGCGGTACCGGTAGAAATTTCTTGAATCCGGCGCTTACCGCTCGAGCATTTTTGTACTTTGCCTATGCTAAAGATATTTCGGGCGACGCCGTTTGGACGGCCGTCGACGGTTTCACTGGAGCCACGGGCTTGGGCGCAGTGAAAGTGGCGCCTCCGGGAGCCAAGATGGACGACTTGATGGCCAATATGGACGGCAACTTCGGCGGCCAGGTCATCGAAGGCAGTTACACTTGGTGGGATGCATTTTGGGGTAACTTGCAAGGCTCGATGGGCGAAACCAGTGTGATTTGTGCCTTGATCGGTGCTGTCATTTTGATCATGGCCCGAATCGGCTCGTGGCAGATCATGTTGGGTACCTTGATTGGTTTGGTTGGCGCGTCGACGCTGTTCTGGCTAATGCCATTTACTGGCGCAACTTACAACGTCGAGCCCTGGTGGCATGTCGTGTTGGGCGGCTACGCGTTTGGCGCGGTGTTTATGGCTACCGACCCTGTTTCAGCATCGATGACACCAAAAGGCAAATGGGTGTACGGAATCCTCATCGGAGTGGCGACGATTGTCGTACGGGCGATGAATGGAGCGTTTGCCGAGGGGGTCATGTTGGCGATTCTGTTCGCCAATTGTTGCGCACCATTCATTGATTGGGTGGTAATGCAGGGCAACATCAAAAAACGAAAAATGAGAACGGCTTAGGAGACGAATCATGTTTAACAAAGACAATCCAATCAACACGGTGATCGTTGCCGGCGTTCTTTGCCTCGTCTGCTCGGCTATCGTTTCCGTTGCCGCAATTGGGCTCAAACCCATTCAGGACAGGAACAAGGCACTCGACAAAAAGAAAAATGTCTTGATTGCTGCTGGCTTGATGAAGCGCGGCGAAGACAAAGATGTTGAAGAAACATTCAAGACCATGATCGAAGACCGCATCTTTGATTTTGTTGAAGGCAAAGACGTGACGGCGGAGTACGGAAACGATGTCCAAAAATTTGATGCGGAAGCAGAAACCGAAGTAGATGGAAAGCATGAAGTATTGATTGGCGCTCGGGATATTGCCCAAATCAAAAAACGTGAGAATCGCGCTCACATTTACATCGTCAAAAAATCGGCAGATGACCCGACGCCAACGCGGTATGTCTTTCCCATTCGCGGACGTGGACTATGGTCAACGATGAAGGGCTTCTTGGCATTGGATGCTGACTTGTCCAAGGCTGGGGGCATCACGTTCTACGAAGATCAGGAAACGCCGGGCCTGGGTGGTGAAATCAATAGCGCTGCATTTCAAAACCAATGGCCAGAGAAAGTTGTGCTTGACGACAAAAGCAGTGTTGTCCTTCGAGTCGTAAAAAATGCATCCAAAAACAACGAAATCGATGCGTTGTCGGGCGCAACCATTACATCTAATGGTGTCCAGAATTCGGTAACCTATTGGTTGGGTCCTGAAGCGTACGGCAAGTTTATTTCGTCGATTAAACCAAACAGTTCGAAATGATCAGAGTTGCTGGAATCGTGCTTTTGAGGAAGTGCGGTTTAACGCGAATCGGTGCCCAAAAATTTACAGTTGAATTAATAACCAGGTGTCGTAACCAAGGTGAAATGTGTCTAAGTCATCAATGAAATCGATCTTGCTCGATCCGGTTTTCAAAAACAATCCGATCGCGTTGCAGGTCTTGGGAATTTGCTCGGCGCTGGCCGTAACGACGAAGCTTGACAAGGCCCTGATCATGGGTGTCGCTGTTACTCTGACGACCGCTTTTTCCAGCGCGGCCATCGCGGCCATTCGCAATTATATTCCCAGCAGCATTCGGATCATCGTACAAATGACGGTGATCGCTTCGATTGTGATTCTGGTGGATCAGATCTTAAAAGCGTACTTCTTTGCTTTATCCAAAGAGATGTCGGTGTTCGTGGGATTGATCATTACGAACTGCATCGTGATGGGACGAGCCGAAGGCTTTGCCATGAAAAATGGCGTGGCCGACAGTTTCGTCGATGGATTGGGTAACGGACTAGGGTACATGGTCGTGCTGCTCGTAGTGGGAGTAGTTCGAGAGAGCTTTGGCTCGGGCAAATTGTTTGGATACGAGCTGCCGGTTTTAAGCAACCCAGACTGGTACACACCGAACGGTTTGCTGTTGTTGTCGCCAAGTGCATTCTTTTTGATTGGCATGTTTATCTGGGTCTTGCGCACGGTTTATCCTGAGCAACAAGAAAGGGAATAGTATCCATGTGGGATTACAGTTACGAAATGGTTGTTCTCTTTTTGCGGTCGGTGTTCGTTGAGAACCTCGCGCTTTCTTATTTCTTGGGAATGTGTACTTTTTTGGCCGTATCCAAAAACGTTAAGACAGCAATTGGTTTGTCAGTTGCCGTGGTAATCGTCCAGATGATTACCGTCCCGGCCAACAACCTGATGTTTCACTGGTTCTTGAAACCTGGTGCGTTGGTTTGGTTGGGTGAAAGCTACAAGTCAATCGATTTGTCGTTCTTGAGCTTGATCACCTACATTGGAATCGTTGCGGCCATTGTGCAAATCTTGGAAATGACGCTCGATAAATACTTTCCGGCACTCTACAACACGCTGGGGATTTTCTTGCCGCTGATCACGGTGAACTGCGCGATCCTCGCTGGTTCGTTGCTGATGGAACAAAAGAAGCTTCGATTTGACGAAAGCGTTGTTTACGGCGTTGGTTCTGGATTGAGTTGGGCTCTGGCGATCATCTTGCTGGCTGCGATTCGCGAGAAGATGCGGTATTCCGACGTTCCTCCAGCACTCCGCGGCTTGGGTATCACGTTTATCACGGCCGGCTTGATGGCACTGGCATTCATGACATTCTCTGGTATTTAGGCTACTTCGAATCTCACTATCAAACCCGTTGGGCAGATTTTGCAATGGAAAATATCCTTATCAACTTAGTGGCGTTCGCTGAAAATTCGGCACCGGCTGCATCGTCCACGGCAGGCATGATTGCCAGCGTGGCAATGTTCACCGGCGTCGTCTTGGCCTTGGTGGGCCTGATTTTGGTTGCCAAGAATATTCTGGTTTCCAAAGGCAGCGTCAAAGTGATGGTCAACGAGCAAAAGGAATTGAGCGTGCCCATTGGCGGCAAGTTGATGGGAGCATTGGCCGAACAGGGAATCTTCGTTTCTTCGGCCTGCGGTGGCGGCGGAACTTGCGCGCAATGCAAAGTCAAAATTTTTGAAGGCGGTGGCGATATTCTGCCAACCGAACTCAGTCACTTCAACAAAAAAGAAGTCCGCGAGGGCTATCGTCTCTCCTGCCAGGTTGCGGTTAAGCAAAACATGAAAATCGAAGTCCCTCATGAGGCCTTCGAAACCAAAAAATGGCAATGTACCGTTCGCTCAAACCACAACGTAGCGACGTTCATCAAAGAACTCGTGTTGGAACTTCCTGAAGGCGAGCAAGTCGACTTCAAGGCTGGCGGTTATATCCAAATCGAGTGCCCGCCGCATGTGGTCAACTACAAAGATTTCAAAATCGAAGAACGCTTTCATGAGGACTGGGACAAGTACAACGTTTGGCAATATGTTTCCAAAGTTGATGAAGAGGTGATTCGAGCTTACTCGATGGCCAACTATCCTGGCGAAAAGGGCATCATTATGCTCAACGTGCGCGTTGCGACTCCGCCGCCACGCAACCCGGAAATTCCGCCTGGAAAAATGTCGTCGTACATTTTCGGCCTAAAACCGGGCGACAAGGTCACGATTGCTGGCCCCTTCGGTGAGTTCTTTATCAAGGACACCAATGCCGAAATGGTCTACATCGGTGGTGGTGCCGGCATGGCCCCGCTGCGAAGTCACATTTTTGAACTCTTCAAACGACTCAAGTCGAATCGTAAAGTGTCCTACTGGTACGGCGGTCGAAGTTTGCGGGAATTGTTCTACATCGATCAGTTCCGTGAGATTGAAAAAGATTTTCCGAACTTCAAGTTCAACATCGCTTTATCGGAACCATTACCAGAAGATAACTGGACAGGTTATAAGGGATTTATTCACAAGGTCTTGCTCGATGAATACTTGAGCAAACACCCCGCTCCTGAAGATATCGAGTTTTACCTCTGCGGTCCGCCCATGATGAACCAAGCGGTCTTCAAGATGCTCGACGATCTCGGTGTTCCGCCAGAAAATATCGCCTTCGACGATTTCGGCGGCTAATCGAGCTCTCGGTTCCGCTTCGATTTTATTCGACACAAAAACTACAGGTTGGCTTCGTCTCCGACGGAACTAACCTTTTTCCGTCAATGCGTCCAACGCGGCAACTTGGCCTGAGTGCACTTTGATTCGATAATTGCATCTCGCAACGTTGAGCCGCATGCGGACTTAGGCCATCGTGCCCTCGCGATCGCAACAATTCTTAAGCCAATTTTGAAAAAGGTTTGGCGGTCTATGAAACGATTTCCACAAATTGGCCTGCTGCTCGTTCTGTTGTTTTTGCCGACTGCCTTACTCCACGCCCAGGATGGAATTGTTGGCTGGACCGGCACTACCATGGGGCCGATTGAATACCAAATCAAGGTGGTTGCTCCAGAAAGCACGGCGGTAGATTCTTTGAAAAAAGAAATCGAAATCGTCTTTGATTTGTTGAATCGTCAAATGTCAACGTACTTGCCCGACTCTGAAATCTCTCGTTTCAACAATAGCTCGACGACCGATTGGTTCACCGTATCACCTGCAACGGCCAAAGTCGTTTCTCGCGCTCTCGAAGTCAGCGTAAAGACCCAGGGAGCTTTCGACATTACCGTCAAACCAGTTGTCGAGCGGTGGAACTTTGGGGCCAACAAAGGTGAATTTCAAATGCCCACGCCGGAAGAGACACAATCGCTCTTGGCGAGAGTCGGTTTTGAAAAACTTGCGGTGCGGTTGGAGCCTCCTGCGATCCGCAAAACGATTCCAGATCTGCAAGTCGATCTTTCGGCAATTGCCAAAGGGTACGCGGTGGATTTGGCATCAATTAGATTGGCCGAGTTGAGTTTCCAAAATCACTTCGTCGAAATTGGAGGTGAAGTTCGAGCGGCGGGAAAGAAACCAGACGGATCGAAATGGCGTGTAGGTATCGAAAAGCCACTCGAAGGCGTCCGAGATGTTGAACGTATTGTTGAGCTATCGGATGTTTCCATGGCAACATCCGGAGATTACCGAAATTTTCGAATGATTGGAAACCAAAGATATTCGCATACGATCGACCCCAAAACGGCTCGGCCCGTAGAGAATCAAATGGCGAGCGCGTCGGTCATCGCTGCCGATTGCATGTCGGCGGACGCCTTCGCAACCTCGGCAATGGTCATGGGCCCGAAGGCTATCGGCGAGTTGGCCAAGTCCGAAAATCTTGGAATCTACATTCTCGAACGCGAGGGGGAGTCGTGTCGCAGTTCGCAATTCGGCGAAATCCCATTTGCCGATGCCGAGCCCGTTTCCCAGCAAGGCGAGGGCTCACCGGTTTTTATTCTCATCGTTTCGTTTGCGGTTTTCGCGATTGCCATTCTGGCCATGGCGGTTGGAGCGATTTTTTCGCAAAGAACGATCAAAGGCTCTTGTGGCGGAATTTCCGCTACGACTGGTGCTGACGGTTCATCCAATTGCTCAGTCTGCCAAAATCCAGTTTCCGACTGTACTGAGAAAAACCCCGCGGGCTCAACGAGCCGATAAATTCACCAAATGTGACACAGGTTCACATGCTTGATTGTCGACAGCACATCGATCCAACGTGCCTGTCGTCCATCGGGAATCGCAGTTTCGCTCCTCAGGTGATTGAATGTCGTCACGTTTTGATTCTGCCTCTCAGAAGTCCGTCGAGATGCGCCTGCTCGTACTCGAAAATTCTGTGGACGGTGACGGCCCGGAGAGTCTGAACGCAGAGCCGGTTTTCGAAACCACGACGACACCTGAGAAGTTGTGGAAGACCCTTCTCATCCTGCGCCAACATCTCGGCAACACGGACTTGAATCGCTTCCGCGTCACGTTGACTTTGCCCAGTGCCCGAGACAATCAATGGATCCCATTGATTGACTTTTGGTCTCGTTATTTTTTGAAAGGACTCGGGCTGGAATTAGCTACCGGCCGCCTGGCCAACCGCTTCCAGCCCATCGTCAGTCGGAGCACGGTGAAAATCTTTGGGCACGAATTGTTGGTGCATTACGCGGACCAGGAAACGCAATTCAATGCTGGAGATCTGCTGCAGCACGCTGGAAACGAAGCTGAACGTTGGGCCATCGAACGCCTTTGTTGGATGGCCTGTATTCGCGGTCTGAAAAATTTGCCGTTGAGAACCTTGGGATTCGTCAATATAAACCCGCAACTTTTCTTTTATGGCCTGACCAACTGGAAGATCGTCGAGCAGGCACTTCAAGAAAGCTCGGTCTCAAAGTCGCGGGTCGTGACGGAAATTCTCGAATCGGCGACACCCTATGATCCAAGTTTGTTGCGCGAGTTCGTCGCCGATTGTCGTCGTCAGGGTTTTTCAATAGCGCTCGATGACTGGGGCCGCCAGTCACACAGCTTGGCCATGCTCGATCTCGTCCGTCCGGATTTCTTGAAACTTGAAATGGAAACAGTTCGCGGCTGTCATGAAGATCACTACCGCCGAACCATGGTCAACGGAGTTATCGAACTTTGCCGCAAGCTGAAAACCAGAATAATTCTCGAGGGAATTGAGTCTCGCCAAGATTGGGACTGGGCCAAAAATACGGGCGCGGATCTGGTTCAAGGCTATTTTCTAGGTAGGCCAGCAACTCAACCGATTGAATCTCTCGCTATTCCGGCGACAATCGTTTTGGGGCCTCACTTCCAAAGTCGCAGCGTTGTAGAAAACGCAGCCACAACGGAATAAGTTTAGTCTTGCTCGTAGAGCACAACTCGACGGGGCTGTCTCGCTGCTTTGACT
>JBEBGH010000480.1:0-3249 GCA_040081565.1 Pirellulaceae bacterium | reverse complement strand
GGCCAACACCGCTTAAACATCGAAATCGTCGGCCATCATCCGGAAGCAATCCCGCGACGAATGTTTGGATTGGATTACCTGGTACTCGAATCGGCGGAGTCTGACACGGCGGAACTTACGTGGAAACGCGAACTGGACGCGGCAGCCGCCAATTTGAAAATCGAATCTGACCAGCTATTAAAAGTCGTCTCGGCGTTGCAATCGTCTGAAATCAAGTCACCGCAACACCCTTTGTATGCGTTGAATCGCCTGTCCTCGTCAACGGCGGAAGAAAGCGTATTGAAAAAACTTCGAGAGGAATGTGAAACCAAACCCAACTCCACGGCGATTTTGTTTACAGATTTCACCGACGCAACCGATTGGTCGAGCACTGGTTGGGCGTTCGCTAGAAAGCCGTCCAGCGATTTCGAGTTGAGTCCGGACGGCTCGATTTCCGCCGCGGACGTTGTGACCTCTGGCAGTCTCGGGAGTTCGCTACAGGGCAGCATTCGCTCGCCGACATTTGAATTGGCGCATGATCAGATTCATTACCGAATCCGCGGGGAGAATGTCCAAATTCGGTTGATCATTGACGGATTTACGATGGACGTTTTCAATGCCCTGCTCTTCGAGCGAATGTCGATTACGATTCCAAATTCTTCAGCCTTTCAATGGGTCACCCAAGCAGGAGACCTGAAGAATTACCGTGGCCACCGAGCGTACATCGAGATCAACGATCTGGGTAACGGTTGGTGTGTGCTGGATAAAATTGCTTTTTCCAATGATGGACCACCAGCCGTTGAGGTTCATCCGCTGAATCAGGCGATGCTTCAAGATCTGACTAATGTGAATCCCGAAAGTTTGGCATCAGGTTTTGCAGCTTCGGCAATTCAACTTTTATCGCAAACAGATATTGCAGCCAAAGCGGAATTGTTGACATGGATTGCCGCTAATGATTTGGAGTTCTGCTTCGCAAGCGGAGATTCAAAAGGGGGCAAGATTACCAATGGCTGGAAGAAACAATTAGCCGAAATGGTTGGGAAAGGCGGGACTGTACCTGCTCCCGTTCAGGCAATCGGCATGACAGATGGCTCGCCCGAAGACGAATACGTTTTCGTCCGTGGCAATCACAAATTGGTCGGCCCGCTGGTGCCGCGTCGCTCGCTTACGGCGTTGTTGGATGACCCACAGCGATATCAAAATCTCCGCCAAAGCGGCCGATTGGAGTTTGCCAACGAAATCGTTGCCCCAACCCACCCGCTGACGGCGCGGGTCATGGTGAATCGTTTGTGGCATCATCTATTCGGTCGTGGAATTGTGGCTTCAGTCGATAACTTTGGGGCCTTGGGCAGCAAACCAACTCATCCAGAACTCCTGGACTATTTGGCTTTGGAATTTGTGCGCGACGATTGGTCGTTGAAGCGGATGATCAAACGAATGGTAATGTCGCGGACTTTTGCACTTTCCAGCACACCGTCGGACGAAGCAAAAAAACAGGATCCCGATAACGACCTTTTGCAATCGTTTCGGATCCGAAGATTATCGGGCGAAGAAATTCGAGACGCGATTTTGCAAACAAGTGAGGAATTAGATACCTCCATGTATGGTCCTTCGGTTCCAATTTATCTCACGGAATTCATGCAAGGGCGAGGGAGACCGGGTGGAAGCGGACCGTTGGACGGTGCCCGCCGCCGAAGTGTTTACATTGAAACGCGCCGAAACTTCTTGAATCCAATGATGTTGGCGTTTGATATGCCGATTCCTTTCAATGCGATCGGCCGCCGAAATGTTTCCAACGTACCCGCTCAGGCTCTGATCTTGATGAACGATCCGTTCGTCATCGACCAAGCTCAAAAGTGGGCTACTAAAGTTATCCAAAATTCAGCGAGCGGTGAGGAAAGAATCGCCTTGCTGTTTAAACGCGCAATTGGCAGACCGCCAACCGCAGACGAACTAAAGTTGTGCCGACAGTTTATTGAAGAAGAAGTAAACTCACGAAAAATTCCTGAGGCTGAAATTGATCGCCATCCGGAGTTATGGCGGGACTTCTGTCATGTGTTGTTTAACTTGAAGTCATTTACGTTTGTTTATTGAGTTTGGGGACCATTCCAATGGCGCTGCACTCACGATTTTTGTGTTTTTGAGGTTCTGATGGCAAATCAATATCCATGCGGCAAAACCAAAAGCTTCATCTCGCGACGGGACCTATTGGTGCGAGCTTCCTGTGGCTTTGGAGCGGTTGCCTTGGCGGCGTTGTCTCGCGATTCGGCTTTCGGTGGGTTACTGTTGCGGGACGAACGGATGTCTGGCCCGCTCGCGCCCCGACCACCGCATTTCGCACCCAAAGTAAAAAGGATCGTCTATTTGTACATGGACGGAGGGCCTTCCCAAGTCGACACGTTTGACCCGAAACCACTGTTGACCAAGGAAAATGGCCAACCCTTCAAAATGAAAATGGAGCCGACGCAATTCAACAATCGTGGCAATACCCTGGGCAGTCCCTGGAAATTCAACAACTACGGTGAATGCGGTACGCCGATCAGTGACCTGTTTCCCAATATTGCGAAACACGCTGATAAACTTTGCGTGATTCGCTCGATGTTCAGTAATTTTTCCGAGCACACCAATGCAAATTATTTCTTGCATACCGGGAATGGATTTCAAGGTCGCCCCAGTATGGGGGCGTGGATCTGCTACGGACTCGGGAGCGAAAATCAGGACTTGCCCGGGTTCGTGGTTCTGAACGGCGGTTTGATTCCACCCGGTGGATTGGATTGCTTTAACAGCGGCTTCCTTCCAGCCAGTTATCAAGGCTCGGTGTTCAATCCAGGAGATCGTCCGCTGGCCAATATTCGCCGCAACGAGTCCAGCGAGGCAATTCAAAAAAACAAACTGAATCTGCTCGCCCAATTGGATGCGGTGAACATGGCTCGCACGGGGAACAACGACCAAGTCGAATCGGCAATTGCGAATTATGAATTGGCCTTTCGCATGCAATCGACCGTTCCGGAAATCGCTGATATCCAAAACGAAAGTGAAGCGACTCGGGAGAGTTATGGGCTGAACTCAACGAACGAGCCGACCAGAATTTACGGCCGTCAATGCCTTCTGGCCCGAAGACTTCTGGAACAAGGGGTACGCTTTATCGAATTGACTTGCCCGGGTGTCGGCCATGATCGCCGATTTGACCTGTCCGGTCTCCAACGCGCCGCCAACCGCCGCTCCCGTCGTTGCAGCGGCCTCAGCCGTCTTTTCCGCGGCATTCTCCGC
>JBEBGH010000003.1:0-42042 GCA_040081565.1 Pirellulaceae bacterium | reverse complement strand
GGCCAGGGTTGATTACGATCGCTACTTCTTTCGGCATCGGTACCGCCTTGGAAAATTCCGGGGCGGCGCAATACGTCGCGACGGGTTTGGTGGCGGTAACACAGCAATGGGGCCCCATTGCGGCAATGGCTGCGATCTACCTGTTCGTTTCATTGCTGACCGAGATGATCACTAATAACGCGGCCGCGGCGCTGATGTTTCCATTTTGCATGGCAACTGCCAAACAACTGGACTGTAATCCGCTGCCTTTTCTCGTGGCTTTGATGTTGGCCGCCTCGGCCAGTTTCATGACACCGATTGGCTATCAAACGAACATGATGGTCTTCGGCCCCGGCGGATATAAGCTCAGTGATTTCATTCGGATCGGCTCACCCCTGAATTTCATCCTGTGGATTGCCGCCGTGATCTTGATTCCAATCTTTTACCCGTTTTAATCAAGAACGTTGTACGGAAGCGTTCGCAATTGGCGTCGATGATCATTGTTTTTGGCTTGCCGCAACTTACCGGCTCCTGTTTGATTCACGCGCAAGGATGCTTTAGAATCAAGATCGTTTTACGGCGGGGGTCGCCGAACATCTTGATGTCAACGGTTTTCTACGAGTCGAGGAAGCGTTTATGTATCATTTTTCCAGTCGTGATCTTTCGGCAGTTCTTCGTCACGCAGTTTTTTTTCTGACCCTGGCGGTTGCTGTTACCTTCCAATCCAACAGGGCCATGGCAAGTCCATGGCAAGATCGCGACGAACCTCCACGCTGCGTGGTGGGGTTTGTTGGAAAGCCGAGCGCGATCATGGCATCGAGCTTTATGAAGGACAGCGGTATGCTGCCCGCCGATCGGGAGAATCCTGAGTTTCTGTTGATGAGTGAATCCGAATCCATTCGCGGAGTCCTCGCAATGCCTGAGGACTTCGAAGAATTTGCAGACCAGGGGCCTAGGAGCACAGATTTTTACCTTGAGTTCACACTGAAAAACGACGCTCAAGACAGTCGTTATTTCAAACGCCTCGAAAAGACTCTTGGACAAGCCGAAGTCGACGGCAATGCATTGATTTATCAAACCAACGGAGTGAAACGAATTCGCACCATTTTCGACGGCAAACAAATCATTGTGGCTTCGGACGCCTTCGAGTACACACCGAAAAAGTTGCCTCCGATGACCGATCGTTTGGAAAAGCTTCTTGATGAAAAATCGAAATCCGAAGGCTTTCTGGCCTTCGATGCAAAATCAGCTCGTTCATTCCTTGAATTAGCGGGAGATTTTGGAAATAGAAGGCTGCCGCCCATGGCGAAGCCTTATCTCGAAATGCTCACTCGATTGGAAGGCGTCGTGGTTACCCTGGAAATGGATGAGACGGCGTTGTTTAAGGCTCGGTTGGAATGCGAACGATCACAGGACGCGAAAGACGCGGTCACTATGATTGATGAATTGGTCGAAATAGCCAGTCAAAATTCTCAAGGCAGTGAACCGGGGGCTGTTGTCGCGAGGAAAATCTTGGACACGGTCAAGGCCTCCTCATCCGGCAGTGACGTTGAGGTCTCAGTTGAAATCGACGAAGCGGCTACCCGCGTAACGAAACTGGCTGCCGAAGAAGCCAAGATTATGAACAACCAGAGGCAAGCGGCTATCAGTACGCACAACTTCTACGATGCCTATAACCGATTTCCGTTTCTGGCCGGAGAAGGTCAGAGCAACGAACTAAGCTGGCGAGTTCGCGTCTTACTTTTTCTCGACCAGCGTGAACTGTCCGAGAAGTTCGATTTGAGTCAATCGTGGGACAGTCCGCAAAACCGCGAGGTGTTGGAGGAAATGCCAATGCCATCGGTCTTCGGTGACTCGGGGACCAAGACCAATTTGGCTTGGGTCGAATCAGACGTTCAGACCTTCCAGGACATTACCCGTGGAACAAGCAACACGATCGCATTTGTCCACAGCGACAAATTCGTCCACTGGACCGAGAATAACAACGTAACGCCGGAGCAAGTCATTGCTCAATTCAAAGCCTTGAAGGAAGGCGAGTACCTGATTGCCAGTTTCTACGACGGCAGCGTGCGGAAGATCCCCCACGACACCGATCTCGAAGAATTCTCCGCTATGCTGAAACCCACCGACGACGATTAGTTGCTGACCGATTTTTTCTTTCGGAACGTTAGCTGTTCGGTCAAGCTGTTGGCGTTAGAGTTGTATTTCCGGCCAGTTGCCTTGGCTGTAGAGCCGAGAATCGTGTCCCAAACGGCGGTGCGTTTGGGAGCCTTCATGTTGGTCGCAAATTGCCAACAGCAAAACAAGGCGATGACGGTGAAGAAGGGAATCGTGTAAATCAGCCAGCCGCATGGAAATTTTCGGCTCGGCGCTTGTTGCAGAGGTTCTGGATTTTTGGCCGCTACGTTAGCTTCTTGGCTGGCGATATAGTTTTCGAATTCTTCTGGAGTCATTTGGCGTATCCGATGGCAAATTGCTAATGGCGGCCCGTCTCAAAGCCTACTTTCTCCCAAACGTGAAACGACGGCAGAAATCTCGAATTATTGCAAATTTTTTCGACATACGATCAGCACAAGCGAATCAATCCACCCATTCGAATCGTTCAAGTCAAGCTCAATCCTTCAACTTCTCGAATACAAATTGGCTCAAGGAATGAGCTTTGGAGAATCAATTCGTCAACGCATTTTCCAGCAGCTGCATCGCACCTTGTAGCATTTCAGGCAACGTAGGCAAACGATGATAAGCGGTGCCTATGCGTTTACCCTTTTTTGTACTGCACAAAATTATGACAGCAGCGACTTACCCGTTTAATCGTTAAATTTTTTCGCGGAAAAGTTCGATAAAAGAGTTGAACGATTCTCGTTGATTGACGTTATCTTGTGTGTTTCCTTATCGTTACCACAAGTCAATTGAGAAGGCGCAAGTTTTGAAGCGAAGTTTGGCAAAACCCCAAAAACTCGGGGTTGTTCAATCTTGGCACGTACAAAGCCATTTGCTAAGTTGTCACCTTCTTGAGGAAAATCGTAGGCGAAAAGCAGTGCGGAGCACGATGCTCGCCCACGAGAAAAAGGGATGATCAATCACCGGATATCGAGACGATTCGATAACCGATTTGCATAGGAAGCAGAAACATGTCAACGGACAAGGGATTGACGATTGATTCGCACATTCGCTGGATGATTCGACGCGACATGCCTGAGGTACTGTCGATCGAAAGCAGCAGCTTCGAGTTTCCCTGGTCGGAAGATGATTTCATTCGCTGCTTACGACAACGCAATTGCATCGGCATGGTCGCCGAACACGAAGAGCAAGTCGTGGGCTTCATGATCTACGAACTGAACCGCTCGGATTTGCATATCCTGAATTTTGCCGTTCGTCCAGACGCACGACGTCGCGGTGTTGGAATGCAAATGCTTGACAAGTTAGTTGGCAAACTTTCGCAACAGCGCCGCACGCGAATCTCGTTGGAAGTTCGCGAGACCAACCTGGCCGCACAGCTGTTCTTCAAGAACACCGGCTTTGTCTGCGTTTCACTGCTCAAGGACTTTTACGACGACACGACTGAAGATGCCTATGTGATGCACTTCTGTCATCGTGATGCCGCTCAAGAGCAAACGGCCGAAGTTACCAACCGCATCAGCCGCATGGCTGGCTAAGTCGAGGCGGCTTCGCCAATTTCACGCCGAATCTGACCTTCGTTGGTTTTAGGTTCAGATTCGGCCTTCGCTTTGATATCAAGAGCCCCAAGTCTTTGTCGTCGGCTACACCCGACGTTTGGGGACTTCTCGTCCTGTCTTCATCTCTAGACAGCCTTGCACCATCAGACAGATTCGCCTGCTTTTCGCCGTGTAGAAAAGCTACTTATAATTGAGCCCTTGGCTTCGAATCGCGATCTGCTTAAGAAGGTATCACCATGGGGTCCTGGCGTTCAACTGTTTCGTTGTTCATGGTTGCAATCTGGTTTTTGAGTTCGCCAGGGTGTTCGCAGAAACAAACTGCGAGCGATTTCCAGCCGAAGAGTGACAAGAAACGGACACCACCCGGAATAACTCCAGGACACATTGCTTCCGGTTATGGTTCCGACAAGACTGATTCCGCGAAAGCAAAAGGAACTCCCGATTCCGCCAAAAACAGCAACAAGCGTAAAAAGCAGGCAGCCAAACAGAACAAAGCTTACGACGGCCTTTACACGGATTTTGCACCAACCAGATCCTCGACAACGCGAATTCCTGAATCCGAGATCTATCCATCCAGTCCAGTAATGGCTTTGGAATACATGGATACCGTCAAGAAGATGCATTATCGAAATATCGATAAGTTTGTGGAAAACCATGCGAAGAATAAAGAGTCGGCTGACGAAGCCGCAGCGCTGATGCGCGAGATTGTTAACTCGGGTTACGACCCTATCTCGAAAACCGCGCGAACGGCTTTGTTCGAAAAAGCTCGCAAATATTTGAAGCGTCCGGAATTTAAAGACGATCCGCTTCTGAAATTGCAAGTTGCCAGGATTGGTGCTTTTTCCGGTCACTTCGCCGAAAGCTATCCCCTGGCACTGATTGCGATTGAGGAATTTCGAAATTCAAATTATCCAGCGTTTGCGGTTATCGATGCCTTCGGCATATCTGCCATTGCAAAATCCGGCACTGACCAAGCGGCGGTTCCTGTGGGTTCCGAAGAGCGATGCGACGCTCTCATTTATTGGGTGACCACTGACCTGCACGAACGGGGCAACGAGTTGCGACTTGTTTACGCCAAACTCAGTGATTTTATTGAGAATTGCGAAGATCAAAAAATGATCGATGCCATGGTCGGCAAGCTCACCACCGACGATCGTGTGCCGGCATGGTTGCAAGCGATGATCAAGGGCAAATTCCTGAATATCCAAGCTTGGAAAGTTCGGGGTTTGGGGATGGCCGACTCTGTTTCCACCACCCATGCCGCAAAGTTCCGTGAATTGCAAAAACAATCGGCCGGTTACTTCAAGAAAGCAATTTCAATTTGCCCCCATTTTCCCGAAGCTCCCTGTGCGATGATTGATATCGCTCGTGCGGGAAGTGATGAACTCGACTTTGAAGAGTGGTTCAAGAAAACGACCGCGGTTCAATTTGATTACTTGCCAGCCTACGAAGAAAAACTATTTTCGCTGCTTCCGATTTGGCATGGCAATAGCGATGCGATGCTCAAGTTCGGGGAGGAATGCATCGCCACAGGTCGCTTCGACACGATGGTCCCTTATTTTTACTTTATGTGCGTAAAAAAGATCGGTTCTGATGCGCGCGATACTTCGCAGGAAGACTATCGAAAGTTATTCGCCTCCCAAGCCGTTAATGACAACATGTTGAAAGTAGTCGACGCGATGCTTGCCGGCAACAAAGCCATCTATTTCGGCTATGAACAAATCACTCCCGAGTTACTCAGATCTTTGAAGTACGTCATCCTTACCCGAGCCAACCGCGACCAGGACGCACGTGTGGTGTTCGACAGTCTGGACGATGGACTTGAGTCACGGGCAAAAACCTACTTTAACGTCAACACTCCTGATCGAATGACTCGATCGTTTAGTCTGATCGCTTCTGGAGAATATGCGGCGGAATACAGCGAAATAGAACGGCTCTTGGTTGAAGACAAAAACACGACCAAGAATTACGCCAAAATTCTGGAAATCGCTCGGCCAATTTGCGAAGACTTGAAAGGATCAATCGAAGAACTCGGCTTTCAGCGGATCGTGCAGACAATCGAGAATCGACTAGCGTTTGATGCAGGGAAGAAAGTCGCCTTGAAGTTCGATCCAGACTTCATGATTTGGCAGGGCACCACCAAAGAGACGCACCATTTTGAGTCGGAAACCTCGTTTATTTTGGACAACACCAAAGGCGACGGTCACGCCGAACTCTTGTCAGCTTTTTTTGGCGGGCCGAAGTCCGTCGAGTTTTCTATTGAATCCCTCGGTGATAGCTTCAATAAGCAACCCGCCATCGCCCTCCAAGCCCTTCGCCTACATGACCCTGGGATCAGGGGAAGTCGGGACTATCACATGGTTGAAATTTCGATGATGCCTCGACAACAAGTAGCCTTCGGTTCGACTTTATGGGGGCCCAACTTCTTCTTTTCGGTTCCGGGGCCAAAGCCGATCAAACGGTTGCGCATGAATGTTGCCGAAGGATACTTCGAGGTCTTCGTCGATAACGTCTTTGTGATGCGCGGAAGATCGCGAAATTTTAGCTTCGAAAATTTCTTTCGAATTTTACGCCCGACGCAAGTTGATTATCGAGGCACCTTTCGAATCTCCGATATCACAATTCAAAAATGGAACGACGTTCCACCTCCCATCAGCGAAGGCCCGCAAAAAATGGTGGATCACTACACCCAGGTTTTGCAAAAGCATCCTGATGATGGATGGGCTTTGCACTTCAGGGCTTTGGCGAAGATCCTCCTGAATGATCTGGATGGCGCGTTACCGGATTTGGAGAAGTCAGGCAAGAATGGCGTGCCAGAAGCTCTCAACGACTTTTACTTTGGGCAAATCTACGATTTAAAAGCCGATAAATCGAAAGCCAAAGAATACTATCGAAAATGTTCGGAGTCCGGTGAATACAACGACACCAGCTTAACGCCTTACACCGACGGCACCAAGTTTGTAATTAAACGTGTCTCACCCAGGTCCGCTGCCCATTTTCGCTACAAATGGCTGCTCATGACGGAGCGTCCCAATTTTGACTTGAAGCAACTGAAGAACCCAAATAGCGACTTTCATCCAGGGCCGTTGTGGATGGAGAAGTTCATTAATGCGCAGCAACTAGCTTTGTTGGGTAGGTGTCCGGAAGCTAAAACTTCATTGGAACAATTCATCAACGAAGTGCCTTTGGCAATGGAGGATGAATTCAAAAAGATTCTGGCGGCTTACCGATCCAATAAATCATTTGTCCAAGATCAAAAGGCAATTCCGTTCTACATCTTCGCCGATCTTTCACCGTTGTTTTTTTGGGACCTGGAAAGCCGAATTCCCGAGCTAAAGGACGCGCTAAATTGATTTTGGGTCCAAAGGCTCCAACATATTCGCGGCTATTAACCCCTTCTAATCGTAATAATCGCCAAAAATCGGTCTTCGGGTTTGATCCGACTTCCAAAAACAAATTCGGCTCAATTGGGATTAACTTCCTTGAGATCCGAAATTTTTCCTATCTCGGACATAATCGTTTGCCTTACGAATGATCGGAACCTAGGCTTGCCGGTTACCAAAAATTGGGCCTAAAAGGCCTGAATCGATTCGGATTGGTACAAATGGCTTTTCTTTTGGAGACGCTTGTGCGAGCGATGAAGATTTTTTTGCCTTTGCTTTCACTGCTACTGATGTGCTCCGTAGCTTCGGCAGATCTCGTATTGTCTTTCAGTCCAGCCGTTCAACAGAATAACGTTGGCACATCGACCAGCTACGATATCTTGGCGACTTCCGATGTTGTCGGAGGCGAAAATGTCTTGTTTGGATCGGCTTCACTTTCGATTATTGGCGATGCAGATATCGTTTTTTCGTCGACGTTGACTCAATTCTTCAATGCTGGTTTTGGCCCGATTTTAGTCACTGCGAATACCGTCCTTACAAATTTCAATGTCTCTATTTTGCCATCGGCAACCATTGGTGATTTCGCAATCATTACCGGGACATTTTCGCAGTTTGGCGGTTCTTTTCAACTAAATGCTCCAGTTGTCAACTCGGGGTCTCTTTTGGCTGCCGTTCCCGAACCAACCAGCCTAACCGTCTTCAGTTTGGTGGCATTTGGTTGTGTCTTTGTTCGTCGCCGACGAACCTAGACAACCAAAACCCGATTATTGAATTCGGATCTACTCAGACCATCGCAAACGCCGTGATTTTTTCGGCAGATTCACCTACTTGAGTCAGTCAAAGACTCTTGGCAAAAACTTGATACCAAGATTTTGCGCGTTCGTACAACGATCGCAATGCTCCGGTGTCGTCGATGCCGGTACCGTAAATCGTTATTATCGGTTGTCCTGATTTGACAATCGTCCCAATATTCGGCACGTCCGCGATGTCTCCGACGCGCCAGGCGTCCATCAATTTCTCGTGCAGCGACGAACCGACTTTAAAAGGCGCGTTTCGATCCCAGAACAAAATTGCTTTCGCCGCAATCAGGGAACTCTTGACGGCGATATCACAAGTAGAATTGGCCGGCGCCCGGAACGCCTGCAGATGAGCACTCAATAATGAGCTAGAACCCAACCTTTCGAGCAGTTCCATTGTCGAAGTCGGCCTTGGATTTACTTCGATCAACCAGATCAACTTTTGGCTGTCTAAAATGAAATCCACTCCGAACAGACCCACCAATCCAAAATGCTTCGAGATTAGTGCTCCAAATTCGTCCATTTGCTTTTGTATCGTTGGGCAGACGTCAAGCGGACCAATTGCCCCAGCAAATTGAAAAGGCTTTTTACATCCAAATGCACTTTCCCCAATGAGTTGCCGGAAAACACCCAGAATTTTGCAGCCTGACGTACAAGCCAAAAAACTGGCACTCATCGGAACGCCTTCGATCCATGATTGAAAATAGCTTCGGTCGGTGAGTTCGTTCAATTCGTCACGTCGCACGTGAGCTCCGCCAGACCGATTCAATTCTTTACAGACGAAACTCTCGCTCTTGTGCGGTCGCTCGCCAAGTCGATAGGTTTTTGGGAATCGAAGCGAAGCTTGATTTGCAAAACTCTGCAATTCCCACGGGTCGCGAACGCGTCGAATAGCCTGTGCGGAACAATTCAAAAGTGTTGTACGCTGGGCAACGGATTCGACAATATCGATATGCGTTTCGAGTCCCCCACCCATAACGGCAATCGACGGGCTCAATTTTGCAACCAAATCCGGAAAATCTTCGATCGCTTCAACGCGATGAAACTCCGCATATTCTGCACTGTCGCAATCGGCAAAGAGGTCTGTGGCAATCAATGAATGGCCAGTGTCGTGCAGACTCTGAGCCAACCAGCGGGCGCTGACACCCAAACAGAGGAGACTCTCGGTGGTTGGCATCGTACGCCCAGTTTGGTAGTCTTTATCGTGTTGATTGAGCGGAATTATTGCTAATTTGATTGGTTCAGCAAAGTCCGACACTTAAGATAACACAACCAGTTCTTTTTTTGGGAGACAACGAATGTCGATGTTTATTGGCGAAGCTTTGGCGGGTGACGGAAATGAGATTGCGCATATTGACTTGTTGATTGGATCGAAGGACGGCCCTGTCGGCACCGCGTTTGCCAACGCCTTGGCAAATCAAAGCGAAGGCCACACCAACCTGTTGGCCGTGCTTACTCCCAACCTGGCCGTTAAGCCTGCGACGGTCATGGTTACGAAAGTCACAATCAAGGGCATGAAACAAGCGGTGCAGATGTTCGGCCCTGCTCAAGAAGCCGTTGCCAAAGCCGTTGCCGATTCCGTGGCAATGGGCGTCATTCCCAAGAACAAAGCCGATGACTTGGTAATCGTGTGCGGTGTGTTTATCCACCCCGCGGCGGAAAACAACAAGAAGATTTACGATTACAACTACGCGGCGACGAAACAAGCAATCGCCAGTGCCATGGGCAATAAACCAACCGCGGATGAGATGATTGCGGGTCGCGATTCGGTACATCCGTTCCGTGGCTTTTAGTACGCGTTGCGAACGACTTTGAAGTGATTCGGGCAAACGCCTGAAGAGACTTGGTTTTTGATCATGATCGCGACGGATTTTGTCCGTCGCTTTTTTTGTGGAGGCTTGCCATGTTGGACAAGAAAAAAGTCCTGTTGCAAATCGATACCGATGTTCATGCCAGTTCTTTTGACAGCATTGTGGCGATCGATGCTGGAGTCGATGTTGTTTTACCTTTTTCCGAAGTCGACGTTGATAACGTCGTCGACTTGATTCATGGAGCCATGTTCACACGCGGGCACGCTGACCTGTGTCGGACTGCGGCTTTTTTTGGTGGCTCGCAAATCGCACTTGCGGAACAATTGTTCGCTCAGTGCAAGGGTGCTTTTTTTGGTCCAGTTCGTGTTTCGATGATGCTCGACCCAAATGGCGCGAATACGACGGCGGCCGCTGCAGTTCGATGCGTTGAGCGTCATCTCTCGCTCGCCAACCGCAAGGTGGCAATCTTTGGCGGCAGCGGACCAGTAGGCTCGCGGCTCGCAATTCTGGCGTCCAAGTTGGGCGCTCACGTACAACTTTGTTCGCGTTCACAGGACCGGGCAGAAGAAACAATTGAGCAAATCGGCACGCGGGCGAACCGAGAACTCTTGACGGCCATCGAAGTTCCATCGGACAAAGAAGCTCTGGCCGTGGCTCAATCAACGGATGTTGTGTTTGCGGCCGGAGCGGCTGGTGTGCAATTCCTTCCTGACGGCTGGCTGGACCAGGCGGTGTCGGTCGCCGTTGCTGTCGACATCAACGCCGTTCCGCCAGTCGGATTAGCTGGGATCGAGGCGATGGATTCAGGAGTGAAGCGAGGAAACGACACCATTTGCTACGGAGCGATCGGCGTGGGGGGGTTAAAAATGCGGATTCACAAGGCCTGCATCAAAGCCCTGTTCGAAACCAATAACAAGCTGTTTGGCACTCATGAGATTCATGAAGTCGCCATGCATTTTTGACCTCGTGTGAATCCAACCTTGGCCTTTACAAATATTCTTCGTGCATAGACAACTTGGTTCAGGTTTCGAATCGCAGTAATATGAAGCCATGAAAATTGACTTTAAGTGTTCGAATTGCAGTAGCATCTTGCGATTGCCCGCGGAACATTTGGGCAAACACGCTCGCTGCCCCGTCTGCCAGACAGTCGTCATGGTCGAACCAGGCCAAACGAACACTGCTCCAGCGGAATCAGCCTTGCAGCCCCCCACTGAATCAAAGTCGATTGACGACTTATTTTCTGCAGTCGAATCAAAGCAATCAGAAGTGCCCGCAAGCATTGAGCCATTGCCGAATTTGCAGACGAGCGCAACCGATTTCTCGCGGCCAATCAATGAATCTCCCTACGTCACACCGCAGTACGGCGGAACGCCGAATGTCAATTATCCAACTAGCCCTTCACCCGATGGCTTTTGGATAACTGGCGTTGTTTTAGGTTCGATTTCGCTCATGCTCGCCTGTGGTTGCGGTTGTTACGGCTCCATTCCCGCGATAGCTCTTTCGTCGATCGGATTGGTTTTTACTTATGCATCGAAATCGCCCAACCGGGCCGTCTGCTTTTGGTTGAATGGATTGGCATTGGGATTTGGTGTGCTCTTTTTGATAATCGTGATGGTTATCGGAGCGATCGCGGCGATGAGTTGATATCGCGCGATTAATGTCTTGGTTGGTTACCTCACGCCGAAATGCTATTCGCTAAACGACCCCGCCCGACTCACGTCGAATACCGCTGCCCGTTCAAACGTTGTATAATACGTCCTCAAGTCGCAGGTAACTTCACATGTCATGCAAGGAACCAAGGTAAATGGAAGTCGAACCGCTCGCCTTTTTTGAACGCCTGATCTCAACGCCAGGTGTTTCCGGAATGGAGGCCCCTGTCCAAAAAGTCGTTGCCGATTATGCCCGCGCGTTTGGCGCAAAAACGCGGGTTGATTTGCACGGCAACCTTATCTTGTCGACGAACGACAAGGAACGGACGCGACTGATGTTTGCGGGGCATTGCGACCAAATCGGCTTGATCGTGTCCTACATCGACGACAACGGCTACATTTACACGCAAACGGTTGGGGGCTGGGACCCGCAGCAACTTGTCGGACAAACGGTTACCATTTGGACCGACTCAGGGGGCGTCGAAGGCGTCATTTCGCGAAAAGCGATCCATTTGCAAGACGAAGCCGACCGGAAAAAAGTTGTCGAGACCAAGCAACTGTTCATCGACATTGGCGCCACCAGTCGACAGCAGGCGGAAGGTTCGGTTCGTATTGGCGATACCGTGACCCTACGACTAGGGATGACACGTCTGCTGAACCATCGAGTCAGCGGCACAGCCATGGACAATCGCACCGGTCTGTGGGTAGTGGTGGAAGCGATGCGACGCGCAATGTTGAGTGGCGAGCTATCTTGCGGCTTGTATGTGGCCTCGACGGTTCAGGAAGAAATCGGGCTCCGCGGCGCTCAAACGGCCGCCTATTCGATCGAACCGCAAATAGCGATTGCGGTGGACGTCACTCACGCAACCGATTGTCCGGAAGTTGATCAAAAGCAGCAGGGGGCGGTCGGAATTGGGAAGGGACCTGTGATTGTCCGCGGTCCAAACATGTCCCCACTGGTTAGTGAGTCTTTGATTCAAATTGCAGCGCATAACGCGATTGAGTATCAGGTTACGGCACTGGGACGTGCTGCATCGAATGACAGCAACGTTTTGCAAATCAGCCGAGCCGGCGTGGCCACGGGACTTGTGGCCGTCCCTAATCGGTACATGCACAGCAGTGTGGAAGTCATTTCTTTGGAAGACCTCGATGCTTGTGCCGACCTTTTGATGTGGTTTGCCATTTCCGTACGCAACCAAGAACAGTTTCTCAACCAAATCTAGCCTGTTTCGCCGGACGACGATTCGGGCGCAAGAGCCTTGCCGGACAAAACTCAATTACAATACAAGCAGTGATTGCGTTGCTCTATTACGGCCGGCACTGTTGGCAATATTACGAAAGGTGGATGCCAGAAATGAATCAATCGTTGGCGATTCTGGCAGCTTTTTGGTTTTTGTCTTGCGGCCTGGACATCGTCTGCGGCGATGAGAAGCGAATTGATTTCAATCGCGATATTCGCCCGATCTTGGGGGAAAATTGCTTTTTCTGTCACGGACCGGATGCAAAAAATCGCCAAGCCGATCTGCGTTTGGATCAGCGAACGAATGCTCTCGAATCAAAGGCGATCGTTCCCGGAGACGTGCGGTCCAGCGAGTTGATTAAACGAATTTTGTCGGACGATCCCGAGTCGCAAATGCCGCCACCCGATTCGGCACGACACCTTTCGACAAAGCAAAAAGAGCTGCTGGAGCAGTGGATTGCCGAGGGTGGTGAATACGCCGAGCACTGGGCATTTATCGCGCCCACTCGCCAAAAAGTGCCCGAGATTGCCGGTGAGTTTCGGGTGCAAAATCCAATCGACAATTTTATTTTGTCGAAACTCCAGGAACATGGAATTCCGCAATCGCCTGAAGCCGACCGGCGGACACTGATCAAACGATTATCGATCGACCTGGTCGGTCTTCCCCCGACACCAACGGAAGTCGAAAACTTCGTGAACGACCGCAGTCCGCAGGCCTACGAGAATCTTGTGGAGCGATTGTTAGCCAGTCCGCATTATGGCGAACGGATGGCGTTGCCTTGGCTGGATGCCGCGCGTTACGCCGACAGTAATGGATTTCAACAGGACGGCGACACCTGGCAATGGATTTGGCGTGACTGGGTTGTGCGAGCATTGAATGAGGACCTTCCCTTCGATCAATTTTCGATTTGGCAATTGGCTGGAGATCTGTTGCCGAACGCGACGGAAGCACAGAAAATCGCCAGTGCGTTCAATCGAAACCATTTGCTGAATGGCGAAGGTGGTGCGATTTCTGAGGAACAACGCTTCGTCGTTCTCTTCGATCGCATGGACACTACGGCGACGAATTGGTTGGGTTTAACCATGGCTTGTGCCCAGTGTCACGATCATAAGTACGACCCGATCAGCCAACGCGACTACTACAGTTTGATGGATGCTTTCAACCGCGTTCCTGAAAATGGTGTCCCGACTTTTTTTTCCAGTCGAATTCGTGTCGACCATCCTGTTTTGGAATTGCCGACGCCGGAATACACCGCCCGGCTGGCTGAGTTACAACTTCGTATCGATCAAGCGAAAGAACCTGCTGACCAAGCGGTCGAGTTGGCGTTTCGCAGTTGGAAGGTTGGCATTCTGACAAATCCTCCTCTGGATGACGCCAACAAACTGCCTGCTCGCGTTAGCGAGATTCTGCGAGTTGAAGAGGCAGCGCGAACCCCCGAAGTGCAAAAGGAATTGACGGACGGTTTGCGCAAGTGGTTTGACGAGAAGGTGCGTGGCGGTGTACTTTCGGCCTCCCCTGTTTGGCAAGTTTACACCCAAGCTCAAAAGGAGTTGGCCGATTTCAAGGGCGATCAGTTGCCGCGGCTGATGATCATGAGTGATGACCGCCCTCGTGAGACTCACATTTTGAATCGCGGGGCTTACCTTTCACCGTTGGAAAAGGTCGAATTCTCGACTCCGGCATTTTTGCCGTCGTTGAGCGCCGAGCTACCAAGGAATCGATTGGGCTTCGCGCGGTGGCTTTTTGCCGAAGACCATCCGCTGACAGCCCGAGTTCAGGTAAACCGAATGTGGCAACACTACTTTGGCGTCGGCCTCGTGAAAACACCCGAAGATTTCGGCGTCCAAAGTGAGTATCCCTTACACCGCGAGTTGCTGGATTGGTTGGCTGTTGAGTTTCGTGAGCGGAAGTGGAGTATGAAGGCCATGCACCGGTTGATTGTTACGAGCGCGACCTATCGACAATCGAGCCGTGTCACGCCAACGAATTATGACAAGGACCCTGGCAACAATTACCTGTGTCGAGCCAATCGATTTCGGATGCCAGCAATGCTCCTTCGCGATTGGTCTTTAGCGTCGTCCGAGACAATCAATTTGACTATTGGTGGCCGGCCCGTTTACCCTTACCAGCCGGATGGCATTTGGGAGTCTTTGGCAATCACCAAAGAACGGGACTTCACCTATCCCGCGTCGTCTGGTGAAGATCTGTATCGCCGTAGCCTGTATACTTTTTGGCGAAGGACGGTTTCCCCGGCAAATATGTTTGATGCTTCAACTCGCCAGGCTTGTCGGGTGCGAAGTTCACTGACCAGCACTCCATTACAAAGTCTGACGATGCTCAACGATCCGACCTGGGTCGAGGCCGCGCGGGCTTTGGCCGAAAAGACAATCAAAGACCATCGGTCAGACACCGATCGGTTGACTACCGTCTTTGAACGAATCCTCTGCCGTTCTCCTAGTGCACGAGAACTCGATGTGTTGCGGGAGTCCTACGGAAATCAACTCGCCGGGTTTACGGAAAATCCGGAAGAAGCCGACAAGTTTCTCGCTGTCGGCGCCCGACCGCGTGACTCAGCAGCTAATTCGCTTGAGGTTGCGGCGCTCGCCCATATCTGTTTGGGTGTTTTCAACCTCGATGAAGCGATGACTCGCGAATAGAAAGACCTTGGCTATGACTATCTTGCAAGAACTTTCGCTGGAAAATGCTGTTCGAGTCAATCGTCGACAGTTTTTTGGTTCGACGGCGAGCGGGATTGGCGTCGCCGCACTGGTTTCGTTATTGGGCCAACAATCGTCCGCCAGTCCCGTTGGAAACGGCCCAACCGAGCTTGATCGCGGACTGGCAGACCTGCCCCATCATGCGGCGAAAGCCAAGCGGGTCGTGGTGTTGTGGCAAGGCGGCGGCCCCTCGCATGTCGATTTATTCGACCCCAAACCAGAGATGCATAAGTTTGTGGGGCAGGATATTCCGGAATCGATCCGTGGAACAACACGGCTGTCCACAATGTCGAGTGGTTATCAGAAATGGCCCTGTGTGCCTGCGATCAAGGGATTCAAGAAATACGGGAATTCAGGAATCGAAATGAGCGAGTTGTTGCCGAATGTGGGCGCGCTCGCCGATGACATGTGCCTAGTCCGCAGCATGCACACCGAAGCGGTCAATCATGCCCCTGGGGTAACCCTGTTCATGACTGGTTCGCAGGTTCCGGGGAGGCCAAGCATGGGGGCTTGGTTAAGTTATGGATTGGGAAGCGAAACCGATGAATTGCCAACTTTCGTCGTCATGACCTCCAGTGACCGGGGCAAAACATGCGGGCAGCTGTTTTTTGATTATTACTGGGGCAGCGGGTTTTTGCCGGGGCGTCATCAGGGTGTAAAGTTCCGTAACACCGGTGACCTTGTTCCTTATCTGAAAAATCCACCGGGAGTGTCGGCGGCATCTCGCCGGTCGCTGCTGAATGATCTGGCGAACCTCAACCGCTTACATCTTGAAGACTATGGCGATCCCGAAATTGATACGCGAATCACCCAATACGAGATGGCATTTAAGATGCAGACCAGCGTGCCCGACTTGGTTGATTTTTCGGGCGAAACACAGGCCACGTTGGAGCGTTACGGCCCTGAAGCGTTAGTCAAGGGAACATTTGCCAATAACTGCCTCATTGCTCGCCGCTTGTTGGAACGCGGTGTCCGTTTCGTACAGTTAATGCATAGTGGCTGGGATCAACATGGAAATCTCTACACTCAACTTGAAGAACAGTGTCGTGATACCGAGGGGCCGTCGGCTGCGCTCGTGCGTGACCTGAAAGAACGTGGGATGCTCGACGACACGCTCGTGATTTGGGGTGGCGAATTCGGCCGCACGCCCTTTGGTCAGGGTGACGCAGCGAAACCGAATGGGCGGGATCACTTTGGGAAGGCATTCAGTTGGTGGCTGGCTGGCGGCGGCATCAAACCGGGGACGGTTCATGGGACTACGGACGATTTCGCTTGGAACATCACGTCCAATCCTGTGCACATTCACGACATGCAGGCCACCATTTTGCATCTTTGCGGAATCGACCACACACGATTGACCTATCGGTATCAAGGCCGCCAGTTTCGATTAACGGACGTTTTTGGTCAGGTCATTTCGGAGATCATGAGATAATTATTAAAGTTGGTTGTCCAGGCAATAAAAAAAGCCAACACGATTTGCATCGTGTCGGCTATTAATTTCGTCTTTCGTTCGATGAAGATCGACTACTTTTTGTCGCCACCGCCAGTGGCCTTGTCGGCTGCGTCCTTGACAGCGTCAGCGGCTTCGCCAATCTTTGCTGCTGCCTCTTGACCGGCTTTTTCGGCGGCTTCAGCCTTCTTCTTAATTTCTTCAGACACGGGCTTCTTGGTCGCGTCAGCTGCCGTATCGCAACCAACAGCAATTAGAGCCAACATGCACACCGCCATCGCAAAAAACTTTTTCATAGTCTTCCTACTTTCTTTTGAATCATAAACCTGACAGACTTGCCGCGAAACAACTCGCACAAGAAAAATGTATCAACCACCTCTTCCATCTTTGGCGTTAAACCAGCGTTTTGTCAACGAACCGGAATAAACTTGTTGACCAAATTATGCCTGCTTTCCGCCTGCCTGCAAGTATCTAGACGAGTGGTTCGAAGACGCATAAGTTGTAATGGCCGAAAAAAAAGTACCTTTCCGGGCTTAGGTAACCTTTGCCGAATAGCTTAAGTTTGTGTGTATTGGCACGCTTCTTAACCATGGCACATCGATCGATTTGAGAATATTAGTTTGGGTAAATAGCCTTGCGCTCGATTTAAGGATGGCTAAACGTTATGACCAATTCAATACCCCAACCTCGCAGTCATTGGTTACTCAACCGTCACCGTTCGGCCGTTTTGGTTATTGACTTACAAGAAAAACTGGTGCCTCTAATCGAGTCGCTTGAACGAGTCGTCTGGAATATTCGGCGTCTGCTCGACGCTGCGAAGCTCTTTGAGGTACCGATTTTGGCCACAGAGCAATACCCAAAGGGACTGGGCCACACCATCGAAGCGATTCGCAGGCTATTGCCCGCGGTACCGGAAAAGTCCATGTTCAGCTGCCGAGAATGCTCGGAACACTTTCGTCGGCTTTGGGAGCAAGGCGTTCGCCAACTGGTCGTGGTGGGAATTGAGGCCCATGTTTGCGTGCTACAGACGGTTTTAGACCTAATCGCAATGGGCTTCGAGTTGTATGTAATTGTTGACGCCGTCGGTTCACGATTTGCCATCGATCGCGAAACGGCTCTGACGCGGATGCGTTCCGCCGGCGCGATCTTGACCACTTGCGAGTCCGCCATGTTTGAATGGTGCGAATCGTCCGCAGATGCCAATTTCAAGGCCCTCAGCAAATTGGTACGCGAGGTTGCTCCTGAAGTCGGACGATATTAGAGGGCTAACAGCAATCGGCTGGGGGCCTCCAGGAATCCGATAACGTCGTTCAGGAATCGAGCCGCAGTTGCTCCGTCGATCAAGCGATGATCGTAGGATAGACTGAGGGGCATCATCAAACGAATGACAACTTGGTCGCCGACAACCACTGGAAGTTTGCGTGAACGCCCTACCAGCAAAATCGCGGTTTCGGGAACGTTAATGATTGGCGTCGAATAGGTGCCGCCGATTGCGCCCAAGTTGCTGATGGTAAAGGTGCCACCCCGGAGATCGTCGACCGAGAACTTGCCTGCCCGAACGTTTTCTGCAAGGTCGTGCAAGTTGCGGGCAATATCCGGAATTGCCAATTTATCGACGCTGCGTAGCGAGGGAACGACCAAACCACGGTCGGAATCGATTGCAATGCCGACGTTGATGTATTGCTTGTAAATAATCTGATTGTTCTGCATGTCGATCGAGGCATTGATGGTTGGATGCGCCTTCAGCGACATCGCCACTGCCTTGATCAGAAACGGCAGCGTGGTGAGTTTGATACCACGAGCTTCGTAATCCTTCTTGTTGTTTTGCCGAATAAATTCCAAGTCTGTGACGTCGGCGTCATCAAAATTGGTCACGCGCGGGACCGTGGTCCAGGATTCATGCATTTTCTGGGCAATCGTCGCGCGTATTTTTGACATTCGCTCAACTCGAATTGGCCCGTAATTGTCTGCTGCAGCACCAGCCGCCGCCGGGGATGCCGGTGGTGCGTTGGCCGTCGCAGTTCCGACGACCCCGGGAGTTCCTGTGGTTCGCGAAGTTCCCGAACGAACCACGGACAGGATATCGTCGCGGGTGATTCGACCGAGCGAGCCGCTGCCAACCACGGCACGCAAATCGACTCCCACTTCACGGGCAAAGCGACGCATCGATGGGCCTGCGGGAATGGAGGCCAGATCCGTCGTCGTAGCCACCAGTGCGGGTTGCGGTGGATTCGCTTTGAGCACTGGCGCGGCAGGTAATTCAGGCAACGGCGGGACGGGCGTCAGTGCCGGAACCGGAGAGAGCGCGGGAACCGGAGGTACCGGAGACACTGGATCTCCCGATGGCTCTCGGCGAAAGTCGGTTGGAGCCTCGATCGCAGCAGCCTTGGGAGCCGGCGCGGCAGTCGGAACCGCGGCAGGCGCACTACTTTTCGGTGCAGCAGATGGAGCAGCGGAACTAGCGCCTTCCAGTGTTACGATGACCTCTCCAATCTTTACCGTCTGTCCGGTCTTCACGTGGACTTTGGAAACTTTGCCGCCAGAAGGAGCGGGAACTGTCACCGTGGCCTTATCCGTTTCCAGTTCAATCACACCGGCGTCTTTGGCGATTTCGTCGCCTTCCTTTACGAAGACATCGAGAACGTCGCCCGACTCAATGCCATCTCCCAACACGGGGACTTTGATTTCAATTGCCATAATTCAATTCAAAAGGTTGAGTTTAAGTTAAATCATCAGGCTTTAGCGGCTGCACCCAGACAGCATCAAGCGTAAAGCGGGTTGACTTTGGTTGGGTCGATTTTCAGGCTCTTGATGGCTTTGGCGACGGTTTCGTAATCCAATTGCTTCAGTTTCGCCAATTGGTAAAGGGCCGCGATGGTCACGAACTCGGCGTCGACTTCGAAATGTCGACGGAGAGCTTGCCGTGTTTCGCTGCGTCCCATTCCGTCGGTGCCGAGCGCCATAAATGGTCCTGGCACAAATGGCGCGATCTGTTCGGAGTGAGCCCGCACGTAATCACTCGCCGCGATGAACGGCCCCTTTGAGCCGGCCAGAATTTTTTCGAGGTAACTCGATGAATTCTGGTTTGCCGTAGGATTGAGAAACCTTTGTCGCTCAATTTCTTGGGCCTCGCGTCGTAGTTGCGTGTAACTCGTTGCGCTCCAGACATCGCTGGCGATCGAAAACTGCTCGGCCAGAATCTCTTGAGCACGCAAAACGTTATTCATGATGGCCCCGCTGCCCAAAAGTTGGACTCGCAAATTGGAACCCTTCACTTCGCGTGACCGGAACTTGTACAGGCCCTTGACGATGCCTTCTTCGCAACCGGCAGGCATTTCTGGCATCGCGTAATTTTCATTACCAACCATCAGGTAATAAATCGCTGTCTCATTTTCTTCGTACAGTTTTTTCAGCCCATCGAAAATGATAATAGCCGTCTCGTAATGAAAGGCTGGGTCATACGAGCGAACGGTTGGAAAGGCCATCGCGTTGAGCAAACTGTGGCCGTCTTGGTGTTGCAGTCCTTCGCCGTTCAACGTCGTACGTCCGGCGGTGCCCCCGATCAAGAAACCCTTGGCTCGCATGTCGGCAGCTGCCCAGATCGAATCTCCGATGCGCTGGAAGCCAAACATCGAATAGTAAATGAAGAACGGAATCATGTTCACGCCGTGAGCAGCATAAGCCGTTCCCGCCGCACAGAAGGACGACATCGAACCGCACTCGGAGATGCCTTCTTCCAATAGTTGTCCGTCGCGAGCCTCTTTGTAGTACGCGAGTTGATCGGAGTCGACGGGCTCGTACAACTGCCCGGCGTGGGCGTAAATGCCGATCTCGCGGAAGAGACCTTCCATCCCGAAGGTTCGCGACTCGTCAGGCACAATCGGGACGATATTGCGTCCGATTTTCTTGTCTTTACAAAGCCGTCCCAACAGGCGAACGAAACCCATCGTCGTCGAAATTTCTTTTCCGTTATCGCGTTCGATGATGTTGCGATACTCGTCGTACCGAGGCACCTCCATCGTCACGGGTTTTGGATTTCGTGCGGGAATCGAACCACCCAACGCGGCGCGGCGTTCGGTAATGTATTTGTGTTCCACGCTGCCGTCTGGGAATCGGTAAAACTTCATTTTGAGCGCATCGTCGTCCGAGAGTGGCACGGCGAAACGATTACGAAAGTCGAGCAATTCCTGCTCATTTTGCTTCTTCATGTTGTGTGCAATATTGCGACCTTCACCCGTTTCGCCGAGGCCGTAGCCCTTGATGGTCTTGGCCAAGATCACGGTCGGTCGACCTTTGGATTCCGTCGCCGCCTTGAATGATGCGTAAACTTTCGCTGGGTCATGACCTCCGCGCCGCAGTGTTTCCAGCCGCTCGTCAGAAAGTTTCTTGACCAATTCGAGGAGTTCGGGATATTTGCCGAAGAAGTGTTCGCGAATGTAGGCTCCCGGCATCGCAACATATTTTTGGTATTGGCCGTCGACGACTTCGCCCATGCGTTTTACGAGCAAACCCGTCGCGTCGTTTTCCAAAAGCGGGTCCCAGTCTTCGCCCCACACGACCTTGATGACATTCCAACCGGCACCGCGGAAGATCGCTTCCAACTCCTGAATGATCTTGCCATTGCCACGAACAGGTCCGTCCAAGCGTTGCAAATTGCAGTTAACCACGAAGGTCAGGTTTTCGAGGTTTTCCCGGGCAGCCAACGAAATCGCTCCCAACGATTCCGGTTCATCGCATTCCCCGTCACCGAGAAAAGCCCAAACGCGTTGCTTTGAGGTGTCTTTGATCCCGCGATCGCGAAGGTAATGATTGAATCGAGCCTGATAGATGGCCATGATCGGACCCAAACCCATCGAGACCGTGGGGTACTCCCAAAAATCCGGCATCAACCAGGGATGTGGGTACGAAGAAAGCCCTGGCGTTGGCTGCAGCTCGCGGCGGAAATTGTTGAGCTGTTCTTCTTTGATTCGGCCTTCCACGTAGGCTCGCGCGTATATCCCAGGTGAACCGTGGCCTTGGAAGTAGATCAGGTCGCCATCGTAACCGGACTCGCCCCGTCCGCGAAAAAAGTGATTGAAGGCAACTTCATAAATGGTGGCACTGGAGGCAAAGGTGGAAATGTGTCCGCCGATCCCTTCGATGTTTTTATTCGCTTTGGCGACCATTGCCATCGCGTTCCAGCGGATAATGCTCTTGATTCGCCGCTCGATCTCGCGATTACCCGGAAAGTTCGGTTGCTCGGCCAGCGAAATGGTATTGATGTACGGCGTGTTGGACCGGATCGGCAAATCCACGCCGTCGGCTTTCGCTTTGGCCTCCAGCAGCGAAAGCAGATATTGGGCACGCTCCGGGCCTTTGCTGTTGATGACGTAGTTGAGCGAATCCAGCCATTCCTGAGTTTCGACGGGATCGTTATCAGTTGTCAGCGGAGCACCGGGAAGGTTCGCAGAATCCTGCGTCGATTTCACTGCGTCAGCCATGGAAAAACAGCCCTTCAAAAAATATTCTTTTACCCAAGCGATCGCTCGTTGCGATAACCAGTCAATTCTCGCGAAAAATGCCCTGCGGGTAAAGCCGAACTGAGGACAATACAAACGCCAAAACGGCCGTTAGCATCGGCAAAAGGGACGTGAATTTCCCATAGTCAAACAAAATGTTGAATTTGGTGATCCTTGACGAGTTACGATTGCCTTCGTCTTCGCCCAATTGGGGGTCGCGTTCCAGCCAAACACGGCGCAGCATTTTTATGAAGGTCATTCAAATGACGCTGGGAAATCAACTGCTTTTGACGACTGGTTTCGGTCGCTAGCGTTATCTGCGTTGACTTACTTTTCTATCGCCGTTAACTTCCGATGATTCATTTTCAATAATCCGCGTGTTCGGCCATGAAGCAACCGTTAACCGTCATCATCCCCTGCAAGAATGAGCGGCTGAACATCGGTCCCTGCATCGAAAGTGTTCTGTCGCTGGCTGACGAAATCATTGTCGCCGAATCTTTCTCCACCGATAACACGCTGGCGATCGCCAAGAGCTATCCGAAAGTTCGCGTCATACAGCGCGAGTACAAAACAAGTGGCGACTTTAAGAATTGGGCGATCCCACAAGCCAATTACGAGTGGGTGTTGATCGTCGATGCAGACGAACGTGTGACGCCAGACCTGGCTCAAGAAATTAGCCTTGAGTTGTCGCGCGGACCCATGCAAGATGCGTATCGGATTTTTCGAGACAACCATTTTCTCGGGCATCGGATGCATTACGGCGATGCACGAACCGACTCCGTGATTCGGCTGTTTCGTCGGGATCAGGGCCGCTACTTGGGACCCAGCGATCATGGTGAAATCTACGTTGCGAGCGGGAAAGTTGGAACGTTAAAAGGCCGTTTTCTGCATTTCTCTGTTTGGACCTACGACCAACTTTTCCAGAAGTTCGACCGCTACACGAAGCTTCAGGCCGAGCAGTGGCAGGACCAAGGCAAGGACACCAGCTACTTCAAATTGTTGATCCGCCCGATGTTTCGCTTTTTTCGGGAGTACATTTTGCAAGGCGGAATCTTTGACGGTAAAGTCGGTCTGCAACAGGCTTGGTTGGCAGCCTTCTATTCGTTTCAAAAACAAGCACGCTTGTGGGAGCTGAATCACGGCATGGAACAGCCGATTCCACCCAACGCCGACTATCGCGAAATTTCCGACCGCCGCGCCGCTTGATTGCCCGTTGATTCCCGGCGTAAATTCGCTGGCGCACCGACAGAGCGTCCCTACGGGCCCATAGGGACGTACTGTCGGTAAAATCCAGTCGCGACTTCTATGTTTCGCTATTGATCGCGATTCGCTTTAACCTCACGCCTAAAACCACCAGATCAAAAGCGGAATCAGCATTGAGGCCAACAGCAAAATCACCACGAATTTCATGAGCCAACGAACGGGAGCGGAGCGATTTGCCCAAGGGGCTGCGTGGTCAAGCATTCTTCCGCAAACAGGGCAATTGATCGATTCGTCATCCAATTCCGCTTCGCAATGTCTGCAAACCACCATTGTCGGTTGGTCGACGTCGTCTTCTTCATCCAGCCATTCGTCGCTTTCCCATTTGTCTATCACGGCGAATCCTCGTTTTCAGGATGGGACAGTGGTTGTTTTATTTCGGTCTATTTTGAGCAGTGGATTGTAAATCAAATTAAGGAATGCGTTAGGCGTTTACTTTTGCTTCCAAACAGGGGGATTTCCAAAATGATTTTTTCGCCGGTGTCAGGATCGAATTACATAACGTTCGCGGTATAGAATGGGTACTTGGCAACGTTTCAATCGGGCGGGCAATAGCGTCTGTTCTTGAATTGCCGAATTAGGCTTTCGAATCAAATCTGCATTGCTGCACTGTTTTACATCTACCGAAATCAAGGGGAATCAAAATGCTCCGCGTTATCATGGCTGGGATCGTTGGCGGGCTTCTGTTGTTTGTGGGTGGTGCGGCGAGCCATATGGGATTGGAGTTAGAAGGTCGCACGTTTCGGGTGATCCAGGACGAATCAGCGGCACGTGATTTTTTCAACAAGCAGGCGATCGAACCAGGCATCTACGGGTTCCCGGCGATGAGCCCTAATTTTCCTTCAATGTCCGCGGACGAACAGACCGCGGAATGGGAACGCGTCGGTAAACTCTACAAAGAAGGTCCGGCGGTTATCTCGATTGTCGCGCCGCGCGGCGAAGAAATGATGTCGGGGCAACAGCTTGGAGGCGAAGCGTTTTTTAATATCCTGGCCGCACTGGTCGTGGCCTTCGTCGCCAGCCATTTTTCCGATCGTTGTCGATTACTGACGCGTTGGTCGCTGATCGTCCTGATTGGCGTCTCCGGTTGGCTCGCACTTAGCACATCACTTGCGGTGTGGTACCGGTTCCCATGGTCATTTACCATGGACGGGCTCTATGTCGTCTTGATCGAATGGGCGATGGCAGGATTGGCAATCGCCCTGATTGTTCCGCCTTACGGCAATCAGTCTGCTCAAGCTAACGACTAGCACGTTTACGAATCTTACGGACGCAACACCAAAATTCGACCTATCAATTGTTAAACCCGTTGTCGTTAGCAAGGGCGTCTCATTTGACGGACTTGCCTGCGGCAACGGGTTTGACGAAAGATAAGAACTAGCTCTTTTTCGCTGGTTTCTTTTTGGTTTCTTTTTCGGTCGATTGATACTTTTCGCCGAACTTCTTGCGGAATTTGTCTACGCGGCCCATCGTGTCAACAAACGTTTGACGGCCAGTGTAAAACGGGTGCGAGGCGCTAGAGATGTCGACATAGAATACTGGGTATTCTTTACCGTCCTCCCACTTGATCTTCTCCGTGGTGCGGATCGTCGAGCGAGTGAGGATCGCAAAATCCGCCGTTTTGTCCTTGAACACGACGAAGCGATAGTCGGGATGAATCTTGTCTTTCATGGTCGATCAGCCTTTGCACTCTTTTGATTTTCGAAGCAGCGATTTTAACGCCTTTCGGCGATTCGTCAATGGAACCCGCCGAAACGTAGGGTTTTTCCGGGCAAAACGACGCACCCCGGCGAACAAGCCCGCCAGTTCTGCTTATCGGGTGAAGCCCATGTAGAAGCTGAAGATTTGGCGATCATCCGTTCCCAACTTGTTGATCGGAAACGCAAAGTCGAAAGCGAGTGGAGCACCACCCATCCCGGCAGCGGGCATGTGAACGCGCAACCCCACGCCCGGTGCGACGCGGAATGAGTCCCAGTCCAATCGAGTATCTTCCTCGACCGTTCCAAAATCGACAAACGTGACGCCTCGGATCATATCGTCGGGAGTCAGCGGGAACATATACTCAACGGTGTTGAGCCATTGAAACTCTCCACCGACTCGTACGCCGCCTTCGACGGGCCCCATTCCACGGAAATTAAATCCTCGCATGGTTGAAAAGCCACCAGCAAAGTAGTTTTCGAAAATTGGCGTGTCGCTTCCAGAAAATCCGAGCTTCGTGCCGAAGCTCAACGTATGGCGGCCGGAATGATCGGCTCGTTCGTACATGAGGCGATACTTTCGCATTTCGATATCGGCCCTCGGGAAGCTGACTTCGCCGAATGCCTGACTCAAGCTCAAAGAAAAGTACGTGCCATCGGTCGGTAAGAATGGATGGTCCCGAGTGTCATTGACAATACTGAATTGTCCGACGAACAGGTCAGTACTTCCCAAGTCGGCATTTAATTGAGGTGAGGTGTTGACTCGAGGATCGTACAACTTGACGTCTTCCATTCTCAAACCGAGGCTAACGCTTAGGTCCGGTGTCAGGCGGTATCCCAGTCCAATCCGGCCGCCCAAACGTTGCTCATCCCAGTCAAAATAGTTTCGAGTAAAGTAAAACGCGCTCAAGGACAAACTGATTGGCGTATCGAACAGATAGGGTTCGGTAAAGTTCACCATGTAGCGCTGGACCTGGTTGCCTGGAACCAACTCCAAACGGAAGCCTTGACCAGCCCCGCGAAAGGCTGTGCCATCGGTGATGTCTCGCCAACCTCGTGGAAAACGGCGGATATCAAAATTTCTTTCGTCAATCACGAATTGACCAACGAGCCCATTTTCCGAATTGTAAGCGCCCCCGATATTGATTCGACCGGTTTGAGCCTCACTCGCAGAAACAATCACATCGGCATAGTCTTGATTGAAGTAGTTTCCCGGAGTCCCCACGCCAGGTGGAAATGGGGAGACGAGTTGATTCATTTCGTTCGGTGAGCCCAATCGCTCCGTAGGAATTTGGTTGGGAGCGGCCTGTCGAGTCGCACTGAGTTCAGGATACTGATAGGAAGCGGGCGCAACTTGCGGGTCTTGTTGTGGCGACTTCACAAATTGAGAGCCCGATGCACGCTGAGACCCCGCAGGAACTTGGGGGCTGAACTCGCCTCCAGACACCTCTAGCCTTGCGGGACTGCCGCTAGGGTCCTGGCCGCGAACAATTTTGGTCTCTTGCCTGGTTTGAGTTTCGGTAACGGGTGTCAATTGCGCTTCGGTTGTGGCGGAAAAGTCCATCGACTTTTTCGGACGATTATCGAAGGGAAGATGATACTCAGCGGGCGAATCACTGTCGCTGTCCTTGTCAATATAAAACGTTTCGTCGGCCGAATCCTGGGAGCGATTCCACATCGAACGACAGCCGGTGGGCAGCACGGCGCAAGTGGCGAGTAATACGCCGCAAATTATGGATTTCCAAGTCATCGGATCAGGCCTCCATCTTCACTGGCCATTCGCTCAAGCTCTCGGAGCTCGGGAGGGCGGACGACGATACGCGGCGGGGGCCCTGGAGCACTGGGGTCTGAACCACCGAAAATTTGACTACTGGACAGGCGACGTTCGGAATTGCGAATTTCGCGGATGTCGATGACGTCACCGGGACGAAAGCTGAGGCGATTGAGAATAACTTCGCGGCGAGTCACACCGTAGTCGCCATCGATATCAACCAGAATTTTGCCGACCCGATACTGTTTTCCTTCCGAAATCTTGTAAACCAAGTCGATGGTGCCGGGGGTCTCCAGAAACCGGGGCTCGGCTTCGACATTGGCGAACACGTAACCCATCGAGCCATACAGATCTCTCAGAGTCACCATGTCCGTATTCAGCTGCGACGAATTAAAGTAGGGCTCCTCAACGTCGGTGGGTTTTAACTTCAACAGTTCGACCAGTTCACCATGTTCGAATTTTTCATTGCCGAGAAAGGCCACATTTCGAACTTTGTACCGTGGGCCTTCATCGATAATGAACTTCAGCGTGAGCCACCGACCATCGTTACTTTCGGAGACCTCGCGGCCAATGCGGCAATTGAAGTATCCCAAACCGTGGTAGTACGTAATCAGCCGCTTGACGTCCTGATCGACTTCATCCCGTTTCGCGAGGCCACCAATGATTTTCGCGATGCCCGGTTTCGATTTTACGAACGTTCGCAGGCGACCATCAGAAACGACCGTGTTGCCTTCAAATTTTGTAGACCAGAATCTTTGCTGCTGGTCTTCGTAAATCAGAAACGCGACTTTGTTGGTTGATTCCTCGCCGTTATCCATAATTTCGACTTGAGTGTCGGGATAGCCTTTTTCGCGGTAATAATCCTCGATTCGCGTTTTCATCATGCGAATTTCGTACTTGTCCAGCGATTGGCCCTCGGTGATCGACAGGTGCTTTTTCAACGCGCGATCCGAAATCCCCCGGTTACCGATAAACTCGATCGAATCCAACGAAGGCTTTTCTTCAACGTCGATCGTGATGATGTAACCTTCAGGCGTGGATTCCAGGTAGGGCCCGTTGACTCGTTTGATTTCCGCCATTTTCCAGAGTTGATCGATGTCTTGCTTCAGGATGTCAGGATCGAACGGCCGTCCTGGTCGACTGCCCACGTTTCTTAAAACTTGATGTTCGGCCAGTCGCTCGTTGCCAGTGACTCGAACTTCGGCGATTACATTCCGTTGATCAGTTGGCGTAACGTCGTCACGAGGCGAGATTAGGCCCGGTTGGGGCAAATCATCGGGGCTTTGGAACTGCACGTCGTAGATGTTTTCGGATTCGGGCGTCTTCCACAACTGGCAGCCGGTAAGACCGGTCGCGAGTAACAGAGACAAAATCCAGCGCCAATCCGAGCGGAGTCGAATTGAGCTTGCGAATTTCCAGTTAGGCATATCCCGAACACACTCCCTTGTTTGTCGGCGATTTTGGTTGCTGCGGCCCGGCCGACTTGAGGAAAAATTTTCCGTGCTTGGTAAATACAGGAAGAATCTGCGCGCCACAAGTCGACTTTGGCAGCGAACCTACGGGCCCGTCCCAGGATTGGTTCAAATCAAAGCCCGGTTGCTAGCTGGGAAGTCGGTATCGATTGCACCGGTCAGCATAAAAATCCGGATTGGAACCATTGGGACTCTCACGCAAGGCAGGCTTTTTTTTAGTTTTGCAAGAAGCAGACCGCCAAATCCTGAACTAACCTTTGGCAGCTTTTGTATTTCAATTGGAAGCCCGGAGCAGCTGACCGTGACCGCAAATTTCTTTCAACGATTCGACCTGCGTCCTTTTTGGTTCGTCATTGGAACCTTGATTTTGATGCTGGTCGCTAGTACGGCCTATGCACAAGTTGAAGGCTTTACCGAGGCCAACCGCAAGATTCAATTGGCGAGTGACGAGTCGGGAGTAATCGAAGAGTTGCTGGTCCGAGAGGGTGACATCGTTGCGGCGGGCGAAGTCGTTGCCAAGCTGGACGTCGAAATGCAAAAAATTCAAATGGAATTGGCGGAGCATCTGGCTCAAACAGACGCCAACCTGATCGCCTCGAAGAAGACTTACGAGAAACGTCTCGCCTTCTTCCAACAAATCTCCCAACTCCGCGAAGATCAGTTCGTCAACAACAACGAATTGCTCCGCGCCGAATTGGAAAAGGACATTGCCTTCTCCAAGTGGAAATCCGCTGAAGACGAAGCCGTGTCGCGAAACATCGAATGGCGACGTGCCAAAACTGAAGTTGAACGTCGCTCCATCAAGGCACCTTTTGCCGGTGTGGTCACCAGTGTCAAGCAAAATGTGGGCGAGTTCCTTTCGCCCGTAAACCCGGAAATCCTTTCCCTCGTCGACGATACGAAGTTGTTTGCCGTTTTCAACCTCTCAAAAGCCAACCTGGAAAAAGTAAAACTTGGGCAACCCATCCAAGTCCGGTTTGAAGGAGGTTCGACGGTAGACGGCATTGTGGATCACATCGGTATCGAAGTCGACCCGCAAAGCTCGACGGTAGTTGTAAAAGTCCTGATTGAAAACCCGACCAGAAGTTTGAGAGCGGGCGAAGCCGTCGTTTTGTTGTTGTAAGGTCGCAGCACCTCTGGCTCCCCCTTCGCCAGAATTTAAATTCCCGATTGGCGAACTGACTACGCAGGCAGGCGACGAATGACGACCACGTTTTCGGACACTTCGAATGAACCCGGTTCGCAGACTGCGCCTAAGGAGTTGGTGGATTCCAGCCTGACTCGGGAAATTCACGAACTTGCTGAAAAATCGAAGACGCTCAAGGAGATGCTGGCGGGTATCGCGAACCTGGCGTCGAAGCATTCCGATTGCCTGGGACTTTGGCTGGCGCCTGTCGAATCCGCCGACAAGCCGTTACAGTTTCAGCCTCTGATTGATCGAGATGACCAATCTCTGTTCTCGCTCCTCCGCAACGATTTTGATCGATTCGGTCCGTTAATCGTGCAGCAAAAAGATTCGATGTCGGTTCCACTTCAGGGACAGATCTCGGTGAGCCTTTCTTTCGTTCCTTTGTTCGACGGTTCACGCGTTTCATTAATATTTGCGGGGTGTTTCTCAACGAAGCGCCAGGCCGAAACTCGGCACACTTGGCTGCTGACATTGTTGGCGAATACTTTGGCGAGTTGGATGAAGACATGCACGGTCGATAATCTGGAACAAAGACTTGTTCAGAATGGTCGCCTTTTGACAGCGGTCGCTGCGATCTCAAATGCCGCGAATATTCAGTCTGCCGCCATCGCGGCCGTCAACCATTTGAAGCTCTTGTTCAACGCAAATCATGTTTACCTTTCGCTGCGAAAGTGCGAGTCATCGCCCTTGAAGCTTGCGGCCATTTCAGATGTCGAAGAATTCACTCCGTCGGCGAGAGTTGTTTCGCTTGCAGATCAACTCTGCCACAAATTCGGCAGCTCGCTAGAGTCGCATTACTTTTGCACCGACGACAACATCGCTGATCAAACCGAAATAGAAGGAACACTCCACGAATTTGGCGACTTGACCCAGTCAAAAAACTGCTGGGTTCTCCCGCTCGTTGTGAATGGCGTCTCAGTTGGGGTAGTGCTGGTTTTGGCGAACGAGTTGCCCGACGCGGCATCGCAGTCAACTATAGCGTCCCAAATAGCCTTGCTCGCCAGACAAATCGAGTCGGTGCAACGCACCCATGATTCGGTATTGGTTCATTTTTGGAATCGGTGTCGAGCAAAGTTGCAAGAGAACATTATCCGCAAGCTAATGCTGACCGCCGCTGGACTCTTGGCGATCATGCTGGTACCGGTTCCGTTCCGACTGACTTGTGAGAGCATTGTTCAACCCGTGTCTCGCCGTTTCGTCACCGCGCCTTTCGAGGGCAGGCTGGAAAAAACTCTGGCCAAAAGCGGCGATGTCGTTGCGGTCGGCGATCTGCTCGCGCGGATGGATGCTCAAAGCATTCGCTTTGAACTTTCCGGACTTGCCGCAGAATTGGCGGCCGCCGAGAAAAAACGGGATCAGGCTCTCGCTCAAAAAGATATCGCTACCGGCCAGATTCAAAAGAGTGAAGCAAATCGGATTCGATCGCGAATCGAACAAGCCGAGAAGAACCTCCGCGATTTAGAAATTCGCAGTCCCATCGATGGTCTCGTTGTCAGCGGCGACCTGGACCAAGTCGAGGGGGCCACGTTGCAACTCGGGCAAAATCTGTTCGAAATTGGTCCGCTCGACAAAATGTTGGTTGAAGTGGAAGTCCTCGAAGACCAAATCCGTTTCGTCCATCCACAATCACGAGTTTCGATCAAGTTTAACGCTTATCCGTTTCGAACCTGGAATGGCATAGTCAAAAAGGTCCATCGACGCAGCGAAATTATCGACAACAAAAACGTCTTCATCGCCGAAGTCGAAATCGACAACGCCGCAGGTGAATTGCAACCTGGAATGCAAGGCTATTCCAAGGTCTCGAGCGGTTGGGCCCCGATTGGTTGGATTCTTCTGCATCGAACTTGGGACAACGTCCGTTATTGGTGGGTGTGGTGATTCCATGAGCCAACTACCAATTGCTGGTCTAAACCCAACATTAAGTCTTGGTAATATCGACAGCCTGCTTGCGTTGCGATTACAAGTCCGCAGTGATTTGGTAATCTCGCAACAGAGCAACGGCAATGAATCCACCTATTTGATTGAAGACGCAGTTCGAGGAAAATTTTTTCAAATTGGCAGTCTTGAGCGTGCCGCGTTACCGTTGTTCGATGGCTCACAAACAGTAAATGAAATCATCGCCCGCAACCAGCAAACCAGCGAGCCAGCCATTGATCTTCGCGGTATCGCCAATTGGCTTTATCAAAATGGTCTGGTGAGTATCGCCGGCGGCGACAGTACTCAACGATTGCAAATTCAAGCGAACGGGCTGAGCAACCAACGATTCCTGGCGAACTTCAATTTGATTTCGCTGCGAATCCCGCTCGGAAATCCATCACGGATTTTGGAATTCTGCCATCCGATAGCACGATTCCTTTTCGGACGAACAGCCGCCTGCATTTGGTTCGCCGTGGTCGCCTTGGCAATTCTGCAATTGATTCGGAATTGGCAGGACTTGGGAGCGGCCAACCAAAACATCTTCGTACAGGGCGAGTGGGTATGGATGCTAGTCGTCTGGATCGGTCTGAAAATTGTTCACGAATTTGGACACGGATTGGCCTGCCAGCATTACGGGGGCAAAACTCACGAAGCGGGGATTTCGTTGATTTTGTTTGCACCGCTTGCCTATGTCGACGTTACGTCGAGCTGGCGGTTTTCCAACCGTTGGCACCGCATCGTCACGGCGGCGGCTGGAATGTATGTCGAAATTTTCATCGCGGCGATTGCTCTATTGATTTGGTCACTGGTCGATGAGGCCCATTATCTGCGTCCCACGTTGTACAAGATTGTCATCGCAGCGAGTTTGACGACATTGCTCTTCAACTTAAACCCGTTAATGAAATTTGACGGCTACTACATGCTGACGGACTGGTTGCAAATTCCTAATTTGTATTCCAAAGGGACTACCTGGGTAAAAGGGCGTTTTCAACAGCTTTTTTTGGGCTGGCCAATGCCCCAAGATATTTGCCAGATTCCTGAAACTAAAATCGTGGCCGTTTACGGCGTCCTGTCATTTTTCTGGCGAAGCCTTGTCTCAGTCGGCTTGATTATTGCGGCGACTGTCATGTTTCAGGGCGCGGGCGTGTTGCTCGCCATGATCGCCGGAATATTTTGGTTTGGCATTCCGACCGTTCAATTCTTTCGCAATCTACGCAAACAGAATTCAACTCAACCGATCAACAAGAGGCGATTAATGATTTCGCTTGCGACGGTGGGAGGCTTGCTTTTACTTTTTTTTGGTGGTGTGCCTGGGCCCTCGACCGAGTCTGCACCGGCGATCGTTCGATACTCTTTAGAGCAACCCTTGCGGGCAACGACAGATGCCTTCATTCGCGAGATTCACGTTAACGATGGTGACGTGGTACAATCCGGCGATCTGTTAGTGACGCTCAAGAATGATGAACTACAGCAGACGATTTTGGCGTTGCGAGAGCAGGCATTCCAAGCGACTGTGAAGTCGAAAATGTTGTTACAAAAGGGCGAGTTGGCGCTTTACCAAGCAGAAGTGGAAAAAGAATCTAAACTTCGCGAACAGCTGGCCGAAAAACTTCGCCAGCAAGCGAATTTGGAGATTCGAGCTCCGTTCGACGGCGTTGTATTTGCCAGAGATTTAGCGGCACGACTGGGCGATTTCGCAAAGAACGGCGAAACGATTTTAACTTTGGCTTCCCCAGGTTCCTCGGAAGTCGTCGTGACGGTAGATCAGGCCGACGTGGCTGGTCTGCAAAGCGGCTCGCCCAAATTTATTGCCGTTTTCGCCGGACAGCCACTCATGACCTGTTCGCTGAAAACGATCGTTCCGCGTGCCTCTCGCGAGCCAGTTCACCGGGCGCTGTGCGCCGATCTCGGCGGGCCACTTCCCGTTCGGCCGCGCGCGGACAAAGACGAAAAAGAAAACAAGCGTGAAAAAACAATGGAGTTGGTGAATCCGCGGGTCAACGTGGAACTGGAGGTCCCGGCGGAGTATTCAAACGCGTTGTATGCCGGCCAAACCGGGCGGGTTATCTTTCCAAGTCAGCGACATTCCCTCGGCGTATACCTATTCCTCGCTGCCCGCGATTGGGTCAACGAGAAAATCGAGTCATCGTTGGGCGCAGGCGTCCCTTAGCCGCAAGCGAAGATTAGAGGGGGAGCTTATCCCTGCGGCAAAGAGCGAAAGAATTTCGCGAATTCGGCGATCGCACGTTGATCCTCGAAGAGCACTCCGCAGTGATCCAGGATCTTGGTGCTCATCTGCTGCCGATAGCTCTTGTCCGTTCCCAATCGCAAAGCCAGATCAACATATTGTTCGGGGCTTTCAACGATGAGATCGCGCATGTTCATTTGCTGGTACATCGCGTTGCTAATTCGCGCCCGCAAGAATTGGGATGGCAACGTCACTACTGGCAGTCCAACGGCAAGGGCCTCGTATGTCGTGTTTCCTCCGCCAAAGTGCATTGGATCTAGCGATACATCGGCGAGCGCATTCAGACTCATAAAGTCTGGGTGAGATTGGCCTGCCAGAAACTTAATGCGCTCGAGGCTAGATCCCAAAGTACGACGCCAACGATTGCGCAACATCTCCGTCCACTCCGGATGCCGGCCTTCCATCATCACGATGTCTCCCAATGGGTCACGAGTCAGAATTCCATTTAAGACTTCATCGAAATCGGGATGAATCTTGAACAGATTTTGGAAGCACAAATAGACATTCCGTTTCGGGTCGAGGCCGAAATAAGCATGGTCCTTCTTCTCGGGCGGCTGTGGTCGATAATAGAACACGTTCAACACCTCGAACCTCGCCAGCTTCTCACTGTAATGTTTGTCGGCCTCAGGTATTTCGAGTGTTTTCGAGGAAACAAAATAGTCCATTACCGGACTGCCAGTTGTTTCTGGGTGTCCCCAGGTCACGCATTGAACTGGTGCCATGCGGGACATGCTCAAGGAATAGGTCAACGTGTCCATACCGACATCGGCAAAGTAAAGAATGTCGAGATCCAGTTCGCTGACTCGAAGACGCACCTCCTGCAGATTCGTGGTCGTCGAAACATACTTATCAGCTCCCTCGGCAAAGGCCTTGGCCATCACGTCGTCATAAGATCCCACACTGATCACCGTGACTTCGAAATGCTCGCGCGGCAAGTTTTGCACGATACCCAAATTCAACCGACCGATCGTGTGGTTCCGAAAATGTCTCGAAATAAAGCCAACTCGAATCTTCCCCGACTTCTTTTTCGCCGGACGGTTGGCGAGTGGTTGAGGAGCGGAAAGCAGACTGGCTAATTTGATTTGCAACTCTCGGTCATTGAGCCCCTGGTAAGCGGAATAAAAATTGGTTGGGGCCGACGTTGCAGTGACGTCGATCTTGAGACCGTCCTTGAGCATTGCGTCAACGTTTGTTTCCAATTGCGAACGATGCGTTAATAGGTCTTCCTTCGATTCGTAGACCGGCGGCAATGAAGTGGCGAGGACATAGCGAATAATATTGTTGGGTTCGATCGCTTGGGCTTGCTCCAAGTAGGACAAACCTTCAGCAATGCGGCCTTGCTCCTTCAGAACATAACCGAGATTACGGTAGGCATTGACGTTATTCGGTTCGCAACGGATTGCCTGTCGATAACACTCGAGCGCATTTTCCGCCTGGTGAAGGTCCTGAAACACGTTTCCTAAATTGTTGTAGGCGTCCGCGTAATTGGGGTTGATCGCCAAGGCTGCGCGATAGGCATCTACGGCCTCGGCCAGTCTGCCACACTCGTGTAAATCCACGCCTTGTCGCAACATCGCCCGCGGGTCTTTTTGCATGATGCTGTTTGATTGTGGTGCGATCTTGTCTGCGCGATTAAAGACCGAGCGCGAGCCGGCTTGGTCAAGTTTCGCAACTTCTGCCGGGGGCGGGACAAGCCAAATCGTTTGGGCGTTGTCCTCTGAAGCCGCCGGCCCACAAACGACTGGATTGCGGATGCCCGGCAAGACTTGCACGTCGAAAATTTCGTCGACACCGGAATGAAACTGAAACGCGGCTACATTCTGTCCGGTTTGCAAATCGATAATTCCGATCCCGCATTTCAATTCACTGAACTGCTGTTGAACGGGCAGTCCGCCGAAGATCGCGGTCTCTCGGACTCGTGACAAACCGACGAAGGCAAACTGGCCGCTGAACGCCAGACCGCGGGTATAACCAGGCAAAGTCGCGACGGACTGAACGGTCTTTGCTTTGCCATCGACCACCGACAACGAACCTCGACCGGAGTCGAGCACCCACAATCGATCGGCGTACCACCGCGGCGAATGAGGCATCGCGAGTCCCTGAGCGACAACTTCATTGGTGTTTATATCCATCACGATTCCGCTGGTCGCCTTGGTCGGTCTCCACCCTGCTGGAGTATTCGTCTGTGACATGGCAGTGACGAATCGTGGCGCACCATCCAGCATCGCCATGCCGTTTAGATGACAACGGTCTTCGGCCGCCAGTTCAGTTATGAAAGGCGGCTTCCAACGAGCAACGAAACTGAAGTCTTCGTGGACCGTGCACAGCGTCGAAAATAACGTGTTGACCGCCCACAAGCGATCGCTGCCCCAAGCCATTTCGTGTACGTGAATATTGCCGGTAACGTGCGATTGGCGGGCAAGGTAACAAGCGTCATGTCGACCCACTGGTTCAATTCGTCCCGCGAGGTCGGGAGCAGATTGCAAGTACCAGATTTGTTGACGTGCACCGAGGGCGATTCCCATGGGTCCGGGTGCAATCCCCATCGCTTGCTCGAAGCTGTGAAAGGAAATATCGAGCTTGCCCTCGTGGACACCGAAGACACCCAACTTGCCCGCTTGATACGTCGAAACCAACAACGAAGCTTGGCAATGCTTCAGGATTTCAGGAAAATGGGGTGAATACTCGAAGCGGACTTCCCGCATCGGAGGCGTTTTCTTTTCGTCGCTCATAGCCTGACTCTTTGGAGGGGGTGATTTGGATCAAGAGTAATCCAAAACTGAACGTAGGGCGAGTCGTCGCACGGCTCTCCGAGCCGTGAATTCTTTATCTGGCCGAAAGTAGACAAGGCTTAGAGCATCGTGCGACGTTGAGAGGTGGGGGATTGGGGCCTTGTAGGATGGACAGCATCGAGCGCTTCTCGATTTCGATCGGGAGAAACGGGTCGACCTCGTCGTTGTCGCCACCGGGCGGGGCGTTGGTCTACATGATGGCCGCGAAATCCGCAGCGGTCTCAGCGGCGGCAATGACCGCCAGGCCATCGCCCAGTGGCGGCAATTGTCGGCGTTCATTTGAGCCGAGTCGTATTTCGCACGAACCGGCAACCGGACCGGCGTGGCGCGAATTGACGGACGTTTCGCCGATGCGGCGAAGGGTGTCGAAATCAGGCGAGAACGCGTACGAAACATCGTTGACGCTGGTGGGTCCGGTTGGGCGTGGGGAGGGAAGTCGAAAAGCAAGCGAGACTAGCTGGCCCGCTGTTTAACTGGCACCGGGTGGGACCAGATTGTTGAACCGAATTCCTCGGTTCGGTTTTTCGATCGCGATTTTCCCTGCGAGGTGCTGGTCGGCCTTGACCAGATCATCGATCGACTGGGCGTCGACCTTGGTTCCATCCACCGAGACCGATTTCGGCCCCCGTGCTACGGATTCAATCGTTTCATCGAGGTCTGCCATTGATTCGTTGAGGAATTAGAAAATCAGGTGAGTTCGTTGATTTCTAACGGGTTCAGGCTGGCGTGCAAGTCCGAATCGATCTGTTAAAATCAGAATTCGAAAAATCGTGCTACAGGTAGCAACCTGCCCCCAAATAGACACTCCAAAGCTGGCGATGAATTCAGCCGAATAGGATGCAGGGATTCGGGCGGCCTTAATAGGGTTTGAAACATTGATCAACGGTGAAATTAAGAGTCAGGTGGATGCGCTCTGGAATGCGTTCTGGACCGGCGGGATTTCGAATCCGCTGGAGGTGATGGAACAGATCACGTACATGCTGTTTCTGAAGCGGCTGGATGATTTGCAAACGCTGGAAGAAAACAAAGCGACTCGACTCAAGAAACCGATCGAACAGCGAATCTACCCGGAAGGCAAAGATCCGAAGAAACGTCCCTATGACGATTTGCGTTGGTCACGGTTCAAGCATTTTGCCCCGGCCGAGATGTTCGAAGTCATGGCCGAGCACGTCTTCCCATTCTTGCGGACACTGGGGGGCGATGATTCGACCTATGCCCATCACATGAAAGACGCTCGGTTCACCATCCCGACACCGGCGCTATTGGCCAAAGTCGTCGACATGATCGATGGGGTGCCGATGGAGGGTCGCGATACCAAAGGGGACTTGTACGAGTACATGCTGGGCAAGATCGCCACGGCAGGCCAGAACGGCCAGTTCCGTACGCCTCGACATGCGATCCAGTTGATGGTGGAACTGGTACAACCGCTGCCGACCGATGTCATGTGCGATCCGGCAGGCGGCACCTGCGGATTTCCAGTGGCGGTCGGTGAATACCTGCGTGAGAACCACAAGGAGATCTTTACCGACAGCAAGCTGCGCAAGCACTTTCACGAAAAGCTGTTCAACGCCTTTGACTTCGACAGCACGATGCTGCGGATCGGCAGCATGAACATGCTGCTGCACGGCGTCGAGAAGCCGAACGTCGTCTACCGCGACTCGTTGGCCCAGGAACACGGCGGCGAGGAAGAACGCTACTCGCTGGTGCTGGCCAATCCGCCCTTCGCAGGTTCGCTCGACTTTGAAAGCTGTGCCAAGGACTTGTTGCAAGTCGTCAAGACCAAGAAGACTGAGCTGTTGTTTCTGGCCTTGATCATTCGCTTGCTGAAGCCGGGTGGACGAGCCGCCGTGATTGTTCCCGACGGCGTGCTGTTTGGTTCGTCGACGGCGCACAAGACGCTGCGAAAGATGATCGTCGAGGATCAGAAACTGGACGGGATCATCTCGATGCCCGGCGGCGTGTTCAAGCCGTACGCGGGAGTCTCGACGGCGATCCTGTTGTTCACCAAGACGAACTCGGGCGGCACCGATCACGTTTGGTTCTACGACATGCAGGCCGACGGCAAGTCGCTGGACGACAAACGCACCGATTTGTTACCACCCGAAAAGCAAGGCCCCAAGCCGACTGTGAAGCTGATCAAGGACGAGCACGCCAAGAACAACTTGCCCGACATTCTGGAGCGATGGAACAAGCGGGACAAGTCAGAGCTGAAGAACGCTCGCACAGCCCAGAGTTTTTGTGTACCCAAGTCGGACATCGTCGAGCAAGGTTACGACCTCTCAATCAACCGCTACAAGGAAGTGGTTCATGAAGAAGTTAACCACCGCGCCCCGCAAGCGATTCTCGATGAGCTGGAGAGCATTGAGAAGGAGATCACCCAAGGTATGAAGCATCTGCGGGGGATGCTCGCCAAATGAAGCCCCCAACAATAAAGCTTGGCGACGCAGCGATAACTGTTGACTACGGGGTTACTGCATCGGCAGCGGATTCGCCCGTTGGCCCAAAGTTCCTACGCATAACCGACATTCAAAACGGTAATGTTGATTGGAACACTGTTCCGTGGTGCGAAGCCGACACGAAGACGGTGGTTGGTTCTACATTGGAACCCGGTGACATTGTTTTTGCGAGAACAGGTGCGACAACCGGCAAGAGTTTCTTGATACGAGTATGCCCAGAAAATTCAGTGTTTGCGTCGTACTTGATTCGGCTTCGACTCAAGGATTCATTTGACCCTCGATTCGTTTCACATTTCTTTCAAACGCCCGACTACTGGGCGCAGATTACCAAGAGTGCGCGTGGTGTTGCACAGCCTGGGGTCAATGCAACGACTTTGAAGTCACTCGACATCCCGACGTTTCCGCTTTCGGAGCAGAAGCGGATATCGGAGATCTTGGATCGGGCGGAGGCGTTGCGGGCCAAGCGTCGCGCCGCCCTCGCCCTCCTCGACGAACTCACCCAATCCATCTTCCTCGACATGTTCGGCGATCCGGTCACGAATCCGAAGGGGTGGCCAGTTCTTACCTTAGAGGATGTTGCTGCCAAAATTACCGACGGAGAACATTTGACGCCAACGCGAACGACAAGCGGAATAAAGTTGCTTTCCGCACGCAACGTCAGAGACGGGTACATTGATTTTGAGAACGTTGATTTCATCGGTGCGGATGAGCATGAACGAATCAAGAAGCGATGCAATCCTGAGTTTGGTGATATCTTAATTTCGTGTTCGGGCACAATCGGACGTGTCGCGATGGTTCGTACGAGCGAAGCGTTTTCGCTCGTACGCAGTGCGGCCTTAGTCAAACCAAAAAGCGGTCTAGTAGAGTCCGCGTATCTGGAGAGCCACCTTCGGACTGCCGGACTTCAGACGAAGATGCAACAAGCCGCACATTCGTCGAGTCAAGCGAATCTTTTCCAAGGCCCGATCCGAAGGCTACCGTTCAACCAGCCGCCGATTGAGCTTCAACGGCAGTATTCGAAGATCGTCGATCACGTACGCGAATTGAAAAACCGTTTAGATAGATCACAAACGGAACTAGACCAACTCTTCGCCTCCCTTCAACACCGAGCATTTCGAGGCGAAATATGATGGAGCACCCAAGTCGAGAGGTCGAGCGATGAGTAACTTTGAATTCCTAACCACCGAATGGAAGGACATCCATGTAGCAGCCAGCAAGGCCGAGTCGACCGCAACTCCGGATCTGTCTGAATGGGCAAGCGACCGTAAAAAGCGTCAAAACCGAAGGAAAATCAACTTTTTTTCCTTTGCTAGCGAACTAAAACTTGACATTTACGTCTAACTCTACACATAGTTAAAGTACCTGCTAAGATATGACCGACAAGATACCTGAGTTCGATGAGAACGGACTGCTGCCAGTTGGCGACTACGAAGTGACATTGGCGGAATTGCGTGAGTCGATTCTGGTACAGGGGCCCCCTGACCGATTGAAGTATCCCAGCTGGGATGCAAACTGGCGTCTGTGGTTAGTGGATCATCTGGAAATGATGGTCCGTCAACTTTGGACGGTTGGTATCAGCGAGATTTACATCGATGGTTCATTTGTGGAGGACAAAGATCATCCGAATGACATTGATGGTTATTTCGAGTGCGACCTAGCCGAGCTTTCAAGTGGTCGATTGGTAAGTGCTCTGAATCGTCTGGACCCGCAAAAGGTCTGGACTTGGGACCATAATCTACGTCGACCCTATCCTGGGTATCCAAAAAAACAACTTCCAATGTGGCATGTTTATCGCGTCGAGCTTTACCCGCATTTCCGTGGCCTTAATTCAGGGATTCGCGACAAGTTCGGAAACGAGTTGGAATTTCCAGCCGCGTTCCGCCAGTGTCGCCGCGACTCAACGCCCAAAGGAATTGTCAAACTGAGAAGGGCGAAATGAAATCATGATCCGAAACGAACAAGAATATCAGGAAGCATCCAAGCGATTGGAAGCCGAACGAGCTCGGCTGGAGCAGCATCGGGAGCATCTTATAAATTCTGGCCTTAAGAAATCCGAGATCAAGCGAGTCATGGACCCATTGGTTTCCTTCCATGAACAACTTCGCGAGGAAGTCGAACATTACGAGAACCTGAAACGAGGCAAGTTTCCGAATTTGCAAAATCTCAAGGGACTCGGTGTGTTGTTAGTTTCTTTGCGCATTGCCCGAGGCATGTCACAGCGAGAACTTGCAACGAAACTGGAAGTGCACGAGTCTCAGGTTTCTCGCGACGAACGCAATGAGTACCATGGGATCACCGTCGATCGGGCGATCAAGATTTTGGACGCGCTTGGCGTAAAGCTTCAAACCAGTGTGGTTGAAGCGCCACTTGGAATGGAAGCGGACGAACTTCAAAACACATAAATTGCAACACCATGTCGCACTTTCAATTCCTCTCGCCAGAATGGAAAGATCTTTATGAAGCTGCGGCCAAAGCCGAGTCGACGGCGATCCCCGATCCGCGTACGTCCTGCTTCTACGCTCGGCGAGCTTTGGAATTGGCCGTGGCTTGGGCTTACAAGTTTGATCGTGCGTTGAAACTGCCTTACCAAGACAACATCTCGGCACAGATCCATGAGCCGACGTTCAAACACACCGCGGGTGAGGCGGTCTTCAGCAAGGCCAAGGTGATCGTCACGCTGGGCAATCGAGCGGTTCACTCCCATCGCGACATCCCGCAATCGGATGCGGTACAAGCGGTCAAAGAACTGTTCCACTTCTGCTACTGGTTCGCTCGCCTGTACGCGAGGGGCAAAAAGCCGGATGCCCTGTTGGCCTTTGACGAATCTGCTCTGCCAACGACCACAATCCCGAAGCAAACGCTCGATCAACTCAAGCGACTGGAAGCACAGCTCGCCGAGAAAGACGAAAAGCTGTCGATCGTTCTCGCCGACAAGGAGAACTTGGACGCAGAAATCAAGCGACTGCGGAAGGAAGTAGCCGAGGCGAAGCAAGCGGCGGCAAATGTACCGGACGAGCACAATTACAACGAAGCAGAGA
>JBEBGH010000479.1:0-3254 GCA_040081565.1 Pirellulaceae bacterium | reverse complement strand
TTGTTACAGTTCTCGCAATGCGCAATAGTCTTTGGTTCTTTCCGAGAAAGTCCGGTTGCCAAAAGTGACCAACCGCCAGTCAAAAAAGCACCGGTAGCCTTTGCGCCACTTACCCCAACTTTCTTTGATATGTTCTCTGTTCGCACAGCGCCTTGCTGTTGGCAGTGCGGGCAAACCATTACGGGATTGAGTTGGCCTTTGGATTGCACTTTTTTTTCAGGCATTGGCATAGGGACGAAAAGTAAAAGTAAAAAAACCGAACAGAACAAAAATGACACCACGAATCCCGTGGCTGGGCTGAAATGAAAGATTGTGGTCAATGTCCAGAATACACCCCATCCGCAGAGTCCAAGCAATACCCAAGAAGGAATCGACGGGCGGATGAAGCTACCTATTGTTGTTCATGCATGTTCTTGGTCAATAGGATTTCAAGTAGCGGAGCGAAGTATTATTCAGGTTCGGTTTTCATTGTCGCTGGATCCAAAGTGCGACTCCGGCCCTTGTTCGACCACTTCCGCGCGAATCGCAAACACTTTCGCCAAGTAAGACAGCGCCGCCCGCAACCGCCGGGTGATCGCGTTAGGATTATCGCCGGGGATATGCAGTTCAACGCGATAGACTTTCATTGCCATTGGTCCCGATCCTCGAAGCCTGCTTCCAAAAATGCTCGTTCGGCGTCGTCAAATTCGTCAATTAGTGGTGGCGACCGATGAAGTCCGCCGGGATGTTTCGGGCTATCAAATTCCAAAAAACCCGTGCTTTCGTGGGTTTCCTTAGAACTGGACTCACCAAGGTAGTCAAGGTTACCAAGGTTTTCCCTATCTTGTTGTTCATTATTAACAGCCCCTTTTGCCTTGCGATTAGTAGGGGATAATAAGTAAGCAAAACCCTGACTACCCTGACTACCTTGACTAGTTGATAGCTCCGATCGAAGGCCGATTCCAACGTAACACCATTGGACTTTCCCGGCATAGGTCCGCTTGTAAATAGCGATGTCTGGCCGATGTCGTTTCATCTGCAAACCAAATGCGGTATCTGTCGGGGATAGGTTTCCGCGCTGCTCGCAAGTTGCACCATAGGCAGATCGCAGAATTGCTTTCGGCACAATGGCGTCTGGATCGTCGATTGTGAATTGATCCAACCAAACGCCCAACGGATCGGTGACACTGTGAAACTCGGTCAACGCTCGTTTAAGCGTTGGCGATGTCGTTAACCGCCAATTTCGTTTTTTCACTTCAGTAATGGCGCTAAGAGCCTTGTTGAGCAATCCAGATAACTCGCTGGCATTTGTCAATCTTGCGTCCAATTCGGATCGTGGAATTTCGTTAGCCTCACCACGGAATGACCGATCAAACGGAACAACAACCCAACGATCGAAGAAACCTTGTGATTGGTCATTCGACCTGGGCAGGCTGTTTGAACTGAAAATCAAACGAGCGAACGGTAAAAAATCAAACGAGTCTTTGAATTTGTATTCCGCCGTGACTTCATCGCCGCCGGTGATCGCCTTAAAGATACTAGTTCCGCTTAGCGCGTCGTTTGGTAAGTCCGGGCAGATATTCGCCAACTTTCCAATGAGGCGACTTGCCGCAAACCGATCGGACTCTAATTTGTGTAAACTCAGTGACGAGTAATTCAGTTTGCCAATAAACTGACAAAGCACGTTTAGAAAAACGCTCTTACCGTTACCGCCTTGACCAAACAGCAAAATAGCTTTTTGGATGCAAGTAATGGCAAGCATAAGCCAACCCGTAGTTTCGTAGGCCAGCGCTGTGCAGTCCTCTGGAAAAGTCTCACTGATGAACTTGTCGATATTCGGGCAAGTAGCGTTAGAATCGAAGGCAACAGGCAATTGGGCGGTCGATAGATGTCGCGGATCATGCGGCAACAACTTGTGATCGCTTAATCGAATCAAACCGTTCTTGACGTTCAAAACGTCGATCGGTGGCGTTTCCCATAGCATAGGGGAATCAATAGTGATGTATTCAATCACATCAAGATTTAGCGCCCGCTTCCATTCCTTGTCTTGAAATGTAGCGTTAACGAATCGCTTGACCAGACGCTTAATAATCACTTCCGCGTTAGGCTTGTATGTCCCTTCCGCAAAATAGTAAAGCCTGCCGCCTCGATCGACCGCAAAGTAGTTGCGCTCACAGATTTGATCGGCAACCTGTTTGACAATGCCCACCGAATTTTCTGCGCGGTTGCAATCGAGCAACAACCGCTGCCCCTTCCCATTTGTCGCCGCTGTTAGACTTCGATTGTCTACCAGTAAATGACCAGGCTGTCCTTTTGCCCTTATTCGAGCGTCCTTGATCTTGTGACGAATTTCCTTTTCGCTCCACGGTGGCTCGCATCTTGGGTTGAATTCATTCAGCAACAAGTTGAACGCCTCATCGTCACTCAAATCAAATCCGCGAACCAGTTGGCACGCAGCGTAAAACATTGGGTTGCTGCCCTTGGAACCCTCAACGCTTCGGTCCATCTTGGCGATATATTTTGAGGCACGATCCAAAACGGAGTCGCGGGCTTTTTCTTTTATCAAAGGTGGTACTTTTACCACACTTGCTCTCGGCTCGGCTTTCGGCTCGGCCGTAATCCACTCGGCAACGCTTTGCAATTGTTCACGCGAGACAACTTGCAGTTCACCGTCTGGAATAATGAACCAACTCTGCCTGTGCGGACGGTCTGCCATTCCATCTACGCCAACAAGTTCGTCGCCTTTCCGAGCAAATGTCCCAACCGCCTTGATGATGCGTGCGGCATTAAATGTAAGGGTGTCAACTTCCGATCCATCGGTATTGAATCGACCAGCCAACGCATGAAGTACTCGCTGAATCAAATCACGCGATTCCTCATCATTAGGCAACTCAACACGAAACAAAAGATATCGACCGTTCCCTGACATGGCTTGCAGGGGTTCGGGCCAACCACGGGATTTCAAATCGTTCAAGATGGAATCGCTGACCAGGTAGGCTTCATGCAATTCTGAATCGGTCGCACTGATTCCAGCTTTCCGCTTACTGTCGATGTCGATGAACAACCAGCGTCGCTCACTGATGTCATCGTCCTTAACGGTGAACTTTGCTTTGTGGCCGACTTTATTAACGGAGCGAGCCAACAAGGATGTAGCTATGGGATTTAGCGTCATGTAAACCGCTGGTGGCTTTAATGCGTCCAACGTCTTTATGGCCTGCGCTGCTGCACTTGGGTCATTAAAGTACCCTGCTGCTGTGCTTGTGAATGTTCCGCCA
>JBEBGH010000149.1:0-12257 GCA_040081565.1 Pirellulaceae bacterium | reverse complement strand
CCTCCCTCAGGCAGGCTCCCGAGGGTATACCTGACCGACGCGCACGGGGGCCTAAGCGGCTAGGAGCAGCTCTGCCATCGAATCCAGCTTGGACTTTGTCGCCTTCCAACGGGGGCAGTGCCGCGATAGCAGCGCGTAGTACCTCTTGCTGTGATTGTGCTCCCTGAGATGGCAGAGCTCGTGCAAGATTACGTAGTCGATGCACTCCCTGGGCGCGCGAATGAGTGCCGGGTTCAATTTGATTGCGCCACTAGGCGTGCAACTGCCCCACTGCTTGCGCGCTTTGACGAGCCTGAGTGGTGGCTGTTTGTGTATCCATGAGATCTGTTGGACCAACGCTCGAATGCGCTTAGAGAAATATTCATCGGCGCGATCCTTAAGCCAGGCATCAAGAAGTCGCCTGATCGTTGCGGGATCTGCTCGGCGAGCGTGAATTCGCAGCTGCCCCGCCCGAAGCGCAACTGACGGCGTGAACGTCCGGTCACTTAGGACCTTGAGTTGATATCGCCTTCCTAAATAGAAATGGGTTTCGCCGCTGACGTATTCCCTGGGCAGCGCTTGCTCGCGGAGGTTAGCGAGGTCGGCGAGCTGGCGAAGTATCCATCGACCGCGTTTGCCGACAGCCGTGCTCACTTCGTGTGCCGTAGTGGCAACCGGTGCTTCGACTTCCACCGCACCGCTGGGGTGCACATGGATGCGTAGTTTCGAGCGCAAGAGTGCGTTCGAGACCACGCGGTAGTCGATCCGTCTCTCCCCGTACGTGCTGACGCCCCTCATTGCAAGGTTCCTCGCGCCAACCCAAGCCTGGTAATTTCAACGATCTTTTCGACTACCGTTTTCGCGTCATCGAGCCCGAACGTTTTGAAAAGCCTTGGAAGTAGGCCTTTCCGGATAGAGGATTCGATGTTTTGAGGACTCAACGAGTTCTCCGCTACCGCATCAGCGACAACCCTCTCAATCTCAAGACTGAGAGCAACACGCTCCGTTTCGCCTTTTTTTCCAGGCCCGGAATCGCCCACCATCTTGAGGACACCGAAATAGGCGGCTGCGTGTCGGTTTTGCACTATTTCGTCTGGAATGCCTTCAACCTCGCGGGCCGCAACATGCTCCTCGAAGTCCTTGAATAGTGCGTATTGCCTGAACGGATGATCAAAGAGAGCTTCTGCCTCGGCGATCGCCTGTTTCAAAAGTTGAGAGAAAAATTCCTGTGCGTAAGGGTCAGTAGCCAGCTCCTGCTCAATCGTCCGTTTCAAGCGAGAGCGGATAATGTCCGTCTCGTTGCGAACCTTATCTTCCGACCAATTCTCCCAGTCGTCCTTGCGACCAAGTTCGTTTACGACAAAAAGTCCCTCGGCATCCTGAATCTTTTCGCCTAGCACGTAGCGGTCGACTAGCTTCCGTATCTGCTCCTCATAAGCGCTAAAGTCGACCGTTTCGTGAGCATCCTGCTTCGCTGTGCGGCGGATTTCAGAAAAGAACTTCAGGTCCTTCTTGTACATGGCAATTTGGCTCTCGGTTACAGATGCGTCCTCAAAGAACGCGCGCGATCCAAGTGCTACCTTCAAACACATACCGAAGTCGGTAAGCGCCTCGTAGAAATCTTCTCTGACCTTCTGACGGGCATCCGCTTGGGTGCCAAATTCGTCCACCGCAATTTGGGGAATAAGGAGCTGGCGATACTGCTCCCTATCCGTCTTATTTTTCACGGGAGCAAAGATCGCCAGCAGCTTCTCGTGTAAAGCGGGAAGCCGTTTGTATTCTGTCGAGACGTCCGCATAGAGACCTTTGATGTCGTCCACATCGAAGCCTCCCTGTGTGCGTTCAGCCAGGTCACGGTAGTCAGTAATTGCCGTATCCAGTTCCTTGAGAATTCCTCGATAGTCGATCAGCAGACCGTACTTCTTCTGATCGTGAAGGCGGTTCACCCGCGCAATCGCCTGAATGAGGTTGTGTTGCTTTAGCGGTTTGTCGATGTAGAGAACGGCGTTGCGAGGCTCATCAAATCCGGTCAGCAATTTGTCGACCACGATTAGAATGTCAGGTGCTCCTGGTTCACTGAAGTCGTCGAGGACACCACGCTCGTATTCTTCCTGGTCGCTTTTGACGTTGTCCTTCCACCATTGCTGAACTTCGGGAAGCGTTGACTCGTCTACGTCTTCGTGCCCTTCGCGCGTGTCCGGTGCTGAGATGACAACGGCACTGCTCACAAGGCCCGTTGCGTCTAGCGCCTTTTTGAAACGCACCGCTGATAGCTTACTGTCGGTGGCGAGCTGTCCTTTCAGTTCATTCCCAAGCTTTTTGAAGTTCTCGTTGAAGTGATGTGCAATGTCCCAGGCGATCAGATCAATTCTATTCAACGAGCCGTATAACTGCCCCTTCTTCCCATACTTTTCTTTGAGGTCGGCCTTCTGTTGCTCGGACAGGTCGGCGGTGATCTTCTCAAACCAGTTGTCGATAGCTTTTTCGTTGATGTTCAGGACGGGTTTTCGTTCCTCGTACAGAAGGGGCGTGACTGCGCCATCCTCCACTGCACGCTGCATCGTATAGGCATGAACGATCGGGCCAAATTTGTTCGTAGTCTTCTCATTTTTTAGAAGCGGTGTGCCGGTGAACGCGATGTAGGATGCATTCGGTAAGGCCTTCTTCATACGCTCGTGGTTCTCGCCGCTTTGACTCCGATGCCCTTCGTCGACAAGAACAATAATGTTGGCACTCGGGTTGTAACATTCGGGGAGGCGGGCCGCCGTCCCGAACTTGTTGATGATCGAGAAGATGACTCTCTCATTGCCCTGGCCAATGCGCTTTGCGAGATCCTTTCCCGTTACCGCCTTTGCCCGGTTTTCCTCTTTGGAGAGACCGCTCACCAACCCCAGCGCACCGCTGCTCAGGAACGTACGCGCCAACTGTTTCTCAAGGTCGAGGCGGTCAGTTACTACCACGACACGGCACTCAGCGAGATCAGAGTGCATGAGCAAAGCCTTGCAGAGGAAGACCATTGTGAAGCTTTTGCCAGAGCCCGTCGTGTGCCAAATCACCCCGCCTTCGCGCCCTCCATCGGGACGGAACTCGGCAATCCGTCCAATTAGCTTTTTAATGCCGAAGGCTTGCTGATACCGAGCTGCAATCTTCCCTGCTTTCCTGTCAAACAACAGGAAGAACCGGATAAATTCCAGCATGCGCTCTTTCGTGAATAGGCTGATCAGCAGCCTATCCTGGTCAGTAACGAACTGAACATCCGTCCAAAGCTGCGCAAAATGCCGTTGCACCGCCGGGGATTTCCCACGCAGGAGCGTCTGTTTCGTTGCTGGCGAGAGCGGTGCGTTTTTGATGGTTTGAAAATGGGCGTCGGAAAACTCTTCCTCTCTCCAGCGTGCCCAGAACTTCTTCGGTGTTTTCGTTGTGCCATAGCGCGCGTCAGTCGCGCTGATTGAAACGAGAATCTGCGAGTACGCGAAGAAGTGCGGAATCTCGTCGAACTTCTGGTTGCGTATTGTCTGGCTGATCCCTTCGTCGACCATCGATTTGTTGGGATTACCGGAGTCGGGACGCTTGGCCTCAATGACAGCTAGGGGAAGCCCATTAACGAAGCAGACGATGTCCGGCCGGCGGGTGCGCGTGCCGTCCGTTGTCACGATCTCCATCTCTTCAGTCACGAGAAAGCTGTTCTGATCCGTCCTATCCCAATCGATGATCGGGATAGTTGCGGCGTGCTTCTTGCCGTCTACGAATTCCGTGACAGTGATGCCGAAAATTAGGCTGTTATAGAGACGCTCGTTTGCCGTTACGAGGTTCTCTTGAGTATGCGGGGACGTTAGGTCTCGGACTATTTGGTCGATAGCATTCGGAGAAAGCGGATATGTTTGCCCCTTGTACGCGAAACGGCGCTTCCTCAGTTCGTCTACCAAAACACTCTTGAGGACCACGCCATTGTTTCCGCCACGCAAATTCAGGCACTCATCCGCGGGCAAAAACGACCAGCCGAGGGCCACCAAGGCTTGGAGCGCTGGAATATGGGCAGAGTACTGTTCAGCGGTATTGGGAGTACTCATGCTGCCTCCGCATTGCCATTGTCATCGTTGGCGACTTGGGGCTTTGGCTTTTTCGGTTTCCGTTTCTTGTTCTTGCCATCCGACACGGACGACTCATCTTTGATGAATGCATACTCAGCGTCGATGCCCATGCGGCGCAGATCCTTCATTGCCCGCATGAGGCTGATGCGCGAAAAGAGCGGCAAGTTGTTCGATTTTCCCGACGCGTCTTTGTGGGTTACAATGCCGAAGATCACCTTCCAGGCATCGGCCTCTATAGGGGCAAGGAATTCGTCCGCGCGTGCCGCCGGCACTTTCGCTTTCACCAATGCCCTTAGGTTCGCTCGCGCCGCATCGTCGTCGCGCAGCAGATGGATGGAGTTGGTGCCTTGGTTGAAGAGGTGACTCAGCTGCGCTGACAACGTGGAAATCTTGACGTGATGTAGGACAGCTTTGCCATCCCTCAGCTCATAAACGTCACATGGTTCGACAGCCTTCTGACCTTTAGGCGCGATGCTCGTCTTGTCGAGACATACTCTCTCAGTGCTAGCGTTCGCAGTCGCCTCGTTGAAGGCCCCTTCGTTTTCTTCTTTGTACGGGGGCAGAGAGCTCGCAGCACACCACGGATCGAGATAGTTTGAAATTCGCGCAATGAAGCTATCGTCAACCAGATACCAATTGCCGTCGCAGAGGTGGTAGGTCTGACCACCGGTGCCCAACACCGTGTCAAAGATCATGCTTTTGTAGATCGAGTGGCGTTCCCCGCGCGGGTTACCATCCTCATCGGTCAAAATAATGCAGTGCCGCCTGAGATCGTTGATATCGAGCTGGTCGAGGCTCTGCCCCTTTTGCTCCAGGTGGTCGTGGTAGCGCCCCATGAATACGTCGTCGTAAACGAGACTGGAGCCAACCCCAGAGAAGGTCGCCCAGAGGCCATCCTTGAAGTCCAAAATCTCAGGCACGGTAAGCGCCAGCGTGTCGCTCTTGGTCCTGAACGCTTCTAGTAGCCTAGCATTCAGCGCGTCCTTAGTTGCAGGGTCGCGGACTGGCGAGATGTTTTGGATGTCGGGGAAGTTCGTTTTGTAACTTTCGTCTTGATAGATCTCCAGCAATTTTCCGCAGAGCTGAGGCAGTCCATCTGACGTCACGTCGGAGCTGACGCGGATGTTGCTCGCACCCGTGGCGTGCTTGAAGTACTCCTTGAACTCAGGACGCACCTTGCCTGTCAAGCTCTTGAGGATCGTCGCGTCGCGGTCGAAATCAAAATAGGTTAGGTCGGAATCGACCGGCAGTTGGGTTCGCTGCCGCTTCGCGCCGCTCGGCTCCAGGATATCTGTGCTCTTGAGTCTCTCTGGGTCGAGACAGTTCAGCGTCACACGAAGCCCGAAGTCATATTCGTAGCTGATCTCACGCAAGTTGTGCTGCACGTGACCGAACGTGATCGCGAACGTGCGCCCCTCGACAGGGAGAAAAACCACCGCAGCCTTCGACGCTTGCGTTAGTGTTTTTTGAATTCCGAAATACTGTCTCCACCAGGGCGACGACGGCGGATTGTCTAGTACAAAAAGCTTCGCGCCCTGTGGCAATGCCTCGCCAACAGCCTCGCCATCTAGAGTGTGGTCTTCCTTCAACGCGTTAGTCGCGTCAAAACCTTCCTTGAGAAGGTAGATCGAGAAAGAGTGGCTCTTGCTCATGCCGCCTCCTTCAATGCCTTGGTACGATGCTTGCCGCTGAGCAGTTTCTGGATAAGGGCAGCACGCTCAGCGTGGAGTTGTGCGAAGAAGTCCTTGCTACATCTGATTACTGCGTCAGCTGCTGCAAGCTTTGAAACGATGGACCGCTGTTCCCTCAAGCCCGGGATTTTGATCGTAGCATCCTTCACATATCCCCAGTCGGCACGAGGCATTTTTGACCCAGATGACACTCCGGCCGCGCGCAAAAATGGCGCGGACTGGACCGCATAGAAGAGATATTGCGGCAAGCAAACAGACCTCTTTGCGTCGAGGACCCAAAACTCCGACGAGCAGACTCCATGAAAGCCCGGGAAGGCAAACTTGCGGAGATAAGGTCGCAGTTTGCCGAATAGCACACTGGTCTCCGAAAATTCTAACTTAGTGCTGTCGGTCTCTGCGGTGTTCGTTTCCGCGAGGATGAACCCCGTTTCTGGTTCAATGTGTTCCAACTCCAGGCAGCGCCGCGCCTCAGAAGATATCCCACTGAAGCCTTCGGCGCGCTTCGTCGCAATTTCGTCGATACGAAATTCTTCACGTGTGAGACCCGCTTTGCGCGTGCTTGGAGAGCACACAACGAGTTCGTGAAGTAGCGCAGCCTTTTGCTTCAGGGCATTTTGAATCAGTCGGTCCCCAACGGCGAACGCTTCATCCCAAGTGTTGAGTAGCTTGGCGATACGTATTTGCTCAGGCACTGGCGGGAGATCAAATTCCCACTCCAGCCACTCTTCGAGCTTGAAAATCATCTTCTCGATGTGCACGCCGATTGCAGAATGGAAGCACGTCTGCTGAAAATAAATCGAGTGCGACAGGTACTTGAGGTACGCGAGATCAAGCGTGTCGTGGCTGCGAAGCACGGCATATTCGTTGGAGACGGTCGCTCCATCGAGTTCCGGCGGTACAATCCCGCACGCGCCGTGCACGATCTGGCGCTTCGAAATTAGGAAATCGCCTGACTTCACATGGAACTGCGACTTTACGGCGATTTCTCGTCCTAATTTCGTTTCCCGCTTAACTACTCCGCCACGTGCGCGCCTAACGGTGACAAGGTCGTACTCCTCGTCGTCCTTCAAATCGACTGGCCGACGCTCCTCGTAAAGGTGGTGAGACAAGGGCGAGCGCGTCCAGCCCGTTGGCAGTTGGAAGAGGCGCGGGATTCCAGGTTGGACCGTGACAGGAAACGCGGAGGCTTTCTCTACGAAGCTCATTTATAGCCGAGCTCCTTAAGGTAGCGGTCCATTTTCATTTCGAGCTCGACAAGCTCGTTCTTGAGTTTTTTCCGCTCGGCGCGGACAGCAACCAAGTCTATCGCTACTTCTGCTTCGAACGTATCGACGTACCTAGGAATGTTTAGATTGTACTCGTGCTCCACTATCTCATCGCGGGTGGCGAGATAGGCAAATTTTCCGACGTTCTTTCGATCCTTGTAGGCGTTCACAACGGCTGCGATGCTCTTTTCCGACAGATGGTTCTGGTTCTTGCCGGCAATGTAAGCGCGGCTTGCGTCGATGAAGAGAACGTTCTTGTCCTTCTTGTTTCTTTTGAACACGAGGATGGCGGCAGGGATGCCGGTGCCGTAGAAGAGTTTCTCCGGCAGTCCGATCACCGCGTCGAGCAAGTTTTCGTCAACCAGCTTCTGTCTGATTTGCCCCTCGGAACCACCGCGGAAAAGCACACCGTGCGGCGCGACCACCGCCATGCGCCCGGCCTTGGGTTTCATGGTCTCAACCATGTGAAGAATGAATGCATAGTCGCCCTTTGTCTTGGGCGGAAGGCCGCGTCTAAATCTGCCAAACTTGTCGGTATCGGCAGTGCCGTGCCCCCACTTCTCCAGGCTGAACGGCGGATTTGCGACCACAACATCGAAATGTTTCAGCTTATCGTCGCTATCGAGAAGTTTGGGATTGCGAATGGTATCGCCCCATTCAATGCGATGATTGTCTTCGCCGTGTAGAAACATATTCATCTTGGCAAGCGCCCACGTGCTGCCGATCGCTTCTTGGCCGTACAGCGCGTACTTCTTGGAACCATTGTTTTCTTCCTGTACGCGCCGGCCGCACTTCATAAGAAGGGAGCCTGAACCGCACGCAGGGTCACAGATCTCGTCGCCCTCCTTGGGGGCAACGATCTCGGCTATCAGCTCCGACACTTCCGGAGGGGTATAAAATTCTCCCGCCTTACGGCCTGAGTCCGCAGCAAATTGCTTGATCAAAAACTCGTAGGCGTTGCCGATGATGTCGAGTTTGCCGATGCGGCGAGGACTGAGGTTCAGCTTGTCCTTCGCAAAGTCCTCCAATAGGTGTTTGAGCAGCTCGTTTTTCTGCTTTTCTTCCCCGAGCTTGTTGGAATTGAAGCTGATGTCCTGGAACACATCACGCAGCTTGCTGATGTTGGCTTCTTCGATTGCATGCAACGCCTTATCGATGCGTTCTCCGTTACCCGCCTCATTGCGCCGCTTGTAGAGCGCGTAGAAGTTTGCCTTCTCAGGCAGACTGAACCTTTCATTTTTCATCATCTCCTTGATGAGCTCAGGTTCATCGCCGTACTCGGTCTTGTACGCCTCGTAGTGATCCTGCCAGACGTCGCTGATATATTTTAGGAACAGCATGGTAAGGACGTAGTCTTTGTAGACCGAGCCATCGACCGTGCCCCGGAACGTGTCGCACGCTTCCCAGACGGCCTTGTTGATGTCCTCTTGCTTGATTTGTTGTGCCGTCATTGTGTTGCCCCCGTTGATTGAAGAAGCTTGAGGGCAAGCGCCTCAAGCTCGTTGTTGCGGTTTTCAATTAGATTGATGAGTGCTGTGCGCTCGCGCTGCGCCGCCCCCCAGAATTCAACGATCAGACGTTGTTCCTGCAGCGCCGGCAGCGCGAGCGGAAGATTCTCGACTACTTCGCGTCGTATGTTCTGAATGTAGGAGCCCGTCGCATTCCGCTGAAAATAATCTTGCGCTGGGCGTTGGTTTATCTGCCACGCGAGAAATTGCGGTAGCACGCTGCCTACGTCGTTGATGCTTAGTACAAAAAACTGCGGCGCGCAGACGGTGCGCGCTGGCGTGTTCGTCAAAGAGTAGGCGAGGGTGCGCGTGCCCCGGGATGCAAAGATTACATCCTGATCGGTGAGCCATGCTGGATTGCGCGCTGTCGGAAGTTTTACTTTTGGGACCGCTTTCCAGTCGATGTCGTTATCAGTGCTCATATGCTTGAGCTGCAGTAGATGCACGTCGCCTTGCTCCAAGGCTTCCAAGGAGCCTCTAAGGGGGTGGCCAGAGGTAATCGTGGCGACACGGGCCAAACGCTCATATTTGTGTGCATCATCGGTCATGATGCACAGTATCTCATATTGTGATCCGAAATTCCAGTACTTTTAATGCATCATTGCTGATGATGCACTCTCTTTACCATGATTTGTCGCTTTCCAGCCTTTGAAACCCCATGCGGTGAGGCCCTCAGGGTCGATCCATTGCCGTCGATATCGAAGTGCGCGTTGCCGACTTCAACGCGTGCGTACTGAACGAAGAAGGCGGGCCGATTGCGAAACTGAATCGTCGCAAGATCGTGTTCGGGCGCCGGTGATCGCTCATATGATCGCGTCGTCGCGCATTTACACCGAGCGCCGCCTAGTTGGCGCGATGTGATCAAGTTTCTGTCGAGCGACGGAAGTATCCGCGGAGTAAGCGGAAGTGTGAGGTTTCATCTTGCCCGAAATGAACTCCTCCAGGGTTTCTCGCCGATAGAGAATGCGACGGCCGAGCTTAATGAACTCAGGACCTCCGCCAGTCACGCGCCACTTGTCCAAAGTTCCAGCGGACAAGCCCAATAGGTCCGCCGCTTGATGCACGCGCAGCAGCGTGCCCGAGGGTGGCTTAGTTGCTTCAGGCAACGGCGCTGGTTCCGTTTTCACAGATGCGCGAGTGAGCGCTTCGCTTAGTTCAGCCCACAACGACGCTTCTTGCGTCAGCAATCTAGAGCGCTCACGCGCGAGCCGCGTTAGCACCGTGAGAAATTCGTCGGACACAATATCCTCCATCGCGGTGTCACGCGGGAGGTTAAGTTTTCCCCAGAGGACGCGGCAACCTCATTCTTCGTCCGCGTGGCTCACGAACGGCGGGCAACCAGCCGCTTAAGTTTGTGCGGTTGCGGCGTAGTCGAGTATTAGTCCATTTGTCTAGAACGAATAGGGAGCGGAATGTGTCGACCGGGAAAGCAGTATCGTGCCCCCAGGAGTTACGGCGTTATACGGACGTCCTGAATTTGTTGGAGATTGTGCGAAAGAGCAGGGTGCCATTTACAACACCCGATCACTGGTTGGACTCAACAGACCGGTTGTGCCTACAGGTGTATGCGGACCGGTTTCGAGTGGAGGGCGAGAGCGGCAACAACTATACGCCCTTCGCGCTCTGCATGACGCAAACTGACGAAACCTCCCATCACTGGCAACTGTATGCCAGTCACAGCCACGGCGTTTGTATCGTTTTCGACCGGCCAGAACTTTGTGCCGCTATAGAAAAAGCTGCAAGCAACTCTCCTGGAGTCAGGCACGGCGCAGTTGAATACCTCGAATATGCGGCGATGAAGAAGGCGTGTGATCGCGATATCGACAAATTGCCGTTTGTAAAGCGGAAGCAATTTAGCGACGAGCAGGAATACCGTGTGATTGCCGTCAGAGGATCGGAAGTGTTTGATGACGAGTTCTCGATCCCTATCCCATTATCTGCGATCAAAAGAATTATCTTGGGGTATCGCATGCCAGCAAGTCTCTCTGACAGTTTGGCAGAGCTTGTCCAGTCGTTTCCGGGGTGCCGCCAACTAATTGTTCGTCGATCAACATTTATGGACAACGGCAGGTGGCGGGTGGGATTGAATTCCATTCGAAAGCGCCTTCGCAAGCAAGGCGCAAGTGCGCAGTGATCCTCCGGGCGCTCGCCGGGCGTCGAACGGACATGTCGTTCCATGTGCGCGCGGGGCATCACAACGGGCGAGATCATCCTAGCGCCATTACGCAAACTCTATTTTCGACGCCGCTCCAGCAATTGGCTCGGCTCAAGAGTGAGTACCTTGGCGATGCGCTCGATAAAATCGAGGTTCGCCGGATACTTCCCCCGCTCTAACTCGTAGAGGTAGCTGCGGCTAATGTTGGCCTCGTAGGCCAGGGTCTCTTGAGACATGCCTCGGGCGTGCCGCCAATGGCGAACGTTTCTGGCGAATGTCTCCCGCAAGGTCATGCGGTAAGCCAAGCCAATTGTCCGATTTGCACCACTCGAATTGTCGGATTACTTTGAGCGTCAACATGTCTCGGCAACAGCGCCGGACGATGACCGGGCGACTATGACGAAGCTCTTCCATGCAGATATCGACCTGGGGTTGGTGGGCGAAATTGATGTACGGCGCGAGCTAGCGGCCGAAGGTTGGCTTACGATCAATACGAATACGGAGAAGGGAAATTTTCCGAACGTGGATCTCATCGCCGCAAAGGGGACCGAAGCCCGCGCGATCCAGGTCAAGACCAGCGACGCCGAAAAGGGCTCGCATGCGCATTGCCTGTTCATGGGCCGTGGTCAAGGATGGCTGACCAACAAAACGCCATTTTACAATTCGAAGCCTGGCCCCTTGCGCTGCAGTGTCGTCGTTCTGGTTCACGCCCAGCGGTTGCGATCGCGTTTCGTTGTCCTACCAGTGGCCCTCGCCGAACAACTGGCGCGCGAGATCGTTGAACGTTGGTATCGAGTTCCGATGCGCGACGGTGCGCAGCGTTCAGCGGGCTTTGACGCGCGGCCGCAATTTACGCGATTGCGCAAGAACCATGTGCCGGCGCACGTTTCTGTTCAGAGAACACTCCTCGCGTTCGAAGATCGATGGGACGTTCTGGATCATTCTATTGCTGAACTCGAGGATTTCCAGCGTTGGAGCACTGACCTTTCTGCGATGGCACTTTCGACGTGAGCGCTTGATCCGCCAGCTTTCTCGATTGCTGCAGCAGCGCTCTAATCGCGCTTCGAGTTTCGATAGCGCTCGCGGCGTATCGCCCGTGCTTAAGTGCGTTGGCGTTGCCTTTGGGAGCTCCGGAGGCGCCGCGCTTTTTCGATGACTTTGGGCTCGGGCTCGAATTCAGACGCGTGCTGGATCGCTCGGGTTTGCGTCTGGTGCGAATTTGATTGTTCCTTCTTTTCGAGTACCCCCCGGGGGGTAACGTTTCCGACGATCGCCTGACCGCCCTGGTGGACGTGGACGTGTTCGACCGTGACCCTCTGCTGGCCCTTGCCGCGGTGATGATCGAGAGCCTCCAGGAGCAAGGCGTACGTGCGCGAAAGCTTGCTTGCTTGATTGAGGCTCTCTTGGCGTTCGACGAGCGCGTACGTAGTCATCCCCCGGCGGTAGCACTCCATCGCGGCGCTATGAACCGCGATCATCTGTGCCGCAAGCATCCCTTCCATCTCGTCCTTCGGCTCGATCCCGAGGAGCCCGGCGACGGCGGCGCGCGTTAATTGATCGCGCTCGCC
>JBEBGH010000002.1:0-42493 GCA_040081565.1 Pirellulaceae bacterium | reverse complement strand
CTATTGAAGCTGAATTCCCGTGGTCAGAGTCCGACTTCGTTACTTGCCTTTCCGCGTTGTAACAAACGCGGCCCCATTGAAGCGATGATCATGCCTTGCGTCAATGCGTTTGACAGGCTTCTTTCCGCGTTGTAACAAACGCGGCCCCATTGAAGCTTTTTTGACCGCGAAACAATTTATAGTTACGGTCACCATCTTTCCGCGTTGTAACAAACGCGGCCCCATTGAAGCCTTGTCCAATGATGATGTAAACGCCATCGTAAAAGCACTTTCCGCGTTGTAACAAACGCGGCCCCATTGAAGCGATGCGTGGATTAAGTTGGGTTTGCCTATTCACGTTTGTTTTCCGCGTTCAATAACGAAAAAAGGGAATCGCTGGTTTGCGACTCCCTCTCGTTGAATGTCAAGCTGCTGGAGGTCACCGGAGTTGACCAGACCTCGGCGAACTGCCATTACCAAGCGACCGCTTTGAATGGCGTGTTATTCCCATCAAACCGGACCAAAGGCTCACCGGAGCTCAAATAGACCGCACGCGGATCGCCGCCGCCAATATTGGCGATGATGTAGAGTTGATTGAGATTCCAGTTGTCGCCGCCTGGTCCGCCGCCAAAAGTAGTTTTCAATTCGACGCACGCAATATCTTCAAGCTTCACCGGTCGTCGTAAATTGACCGTTACTGTCTCGCAATAGTCATCGATCCAACGACCGCGGTTGTTGATGTTCTCATGAACTTCGGTTTTTCCGTCTTTCGTGCGAATAGTCAAATTCAAATTGTCGTTGCCACCGCGCAGGTCGTCTTTGCCGGTCGTAAATTCGCATTGAAGCTGATGGACTAGACCATCGCGTGGGAAATTCGGAGCCGCGATATTCGGCGGGGTGGCGGCACGGTACTTTTTATCTACAAAGTACGTTTGCCATTTGCACTCAGCATCGCCGTTGTAATGGTAGGTCTTCGTCGCAGGGTCAGCGACCAAGGTCTTCACCTCATCAGCATGATTCGGGTCGTAGACAAAGATTTTGAAGTCTTCTTGATGTGCCCCTAAATCGCCCTTGTAGCGACCCATGTCGTATCCGATCGCCAACACTTGATGGTGAGCACTCAGGCCACCATCGCCAGGTGCGAACAAACCCAATGGGCAGGGCCGTCCGGCATCGATCTCCCGGCGCAACTCTTCCAACCTTCCCCCGTTGGTGCCCTGCAGTCCCCAACGGAAAAACTCGTCGGAACGAACTCCTAACGGATTAAACACCAACTCAGCCCACTTGTCCGCATTGCTGGAAACAGACTGATTTTGGCGAGCGTAAATATTTTCAAACAAAGGAGTCTTCACCGGCGGGCGAAAATTCTGACGGGGAATTGATTTCTTGGCATTGAAGTGGTCAAGCGAGCTGTAAACCATCCCGCCGCACAATCCGCCAAAGCGAATATTCTGCACGACTAGTTCAGTTTGAAAAGTGTTTTCGAAAGCAAAGCCGTGCTTCTTCGGATCAAACTCCGTTCGCTTCGCGGTCAAACTCCCGGCCAAAGCGCGACGAACGTCCTCCTTGAGTCCCGGCGCTTTCTGAACCGCTTTAAAGTTTTGTCCAAATGTCATCGCGCAGACATTGGCAGCAATTAAACAGATCAAGGGCACAATAAATTTTTTCATGACTCTCTCCTGGCAAAAAAAGTTGTTGCTAACGTTTTGATGCGTCCGGCTGCTAATCGTGCAGCATGGCGGTCGCTGTAAGAGTCACTGCGAACGAACAAGGGTCTGTGACAAGAAAAAAATTGTTGGTTCAACTCTGTTTGCTGGCACTTCCCAGAAAAGTCCCTGCAATGACGCAGTTGGCGCGTGCAAATCCGGAAAAATCGTCAAGACTGAATTTTTTGAGTGATATTGGGATGCATGCCGAAACTGCGGATCCGCCAATCACGAGGTGCAACCAATACTTGCAGTTCGAGGTTGGTCACCCAAGGAGCCGATTGCGGCATCTACCATGGCATCGCATGCAGGCGAAAAACCCGCAATCAAGAAGGCCTTCATTCCTGAGTTTGAAGGCTTGCGCGGTTTATTGGCAGCGTGGGTAATCCTCGGACATATCTTGCTTGTTAGCGGTTTCGATTATCAGGATGGTTGGTTTGGCATTTTGTTCTCGCCAGTGCTTGGCGTTTACGTCTTCATGATCTTGAGCGGTTTTGTGATCACCGCCGCGCTTGACCAACGGCCAACCTCTTGGGTTGATTTCATGACGCGGCGTTTCTTTCGTTTGTTTCCGACCTATGCCGTTTGCATGTTGCTCGCGATCATCCTCTTTCCGGCTTCGATCCAATTGGCCCAGGCACCCGCCTTGGCAAACTTTGGTGCCCAAGACATTGAGAGACTGGCCGATGTCGAGAAAAACTTTGGACTCTATTTATTGGCGGATGCGACCCTGTTGCAGTGTTTACTACCGCGATTCTGGTTTCCTGCCGCACACGAGTCATTTCTAGTGCCTACCTGGAGTCTGACGCTGGAGTGGTTGTTTTACCTGATTGCACCGTTCGTGGTCTGGCTGATACGCCGTAACAAGCCAATGGCTGTCGCCGTTGCGGTTTTATTTTTGGGAATCGTGTGGCAAGGCGAGACCTTGTTTACTGCGATCAACCGTTCATTTAATCTTGGTAACGCCTTTCATTTTTTGACTGGCATCTGCAGCTATTACATCTGGAAACATCTTCCTGAATTTCATTCCGGCTGGACCGGCAAGTCTCTATTCTGGTCAGCTGCCGCAATTGCATTCGCCTTCCTGGGTTTGCCCTACAAGATCTGGGTTTGCCTGCTCGTGCTGCTGATGTATCGTCGCGGAAGTTCCAAAGAAACATTCTTGCTCGAATGGCCTCGGAGACTGTTGCTGTCTCGGCCATTTCAATATCTCGGCGAATGCAGTTATGTGGCGTATTTGTTACATTGGAATTTGATCACGATTGTCGCCTTTTGGATGACTTTCTTTTTCCCAAGCCTGACCGACAAATATCAAATCACCATCTTCTTATTGGTTTTGGTTTATCCGTTGACCTACATCTCGTCCTGCTTCCTGCAGCGTCATTTGGAACTGCCGCTGATGGAATGGCCAAAACGTTGGCGGAAACGCAACAATTTGGCTTTGGTGCCGAACACCGAACACGCCTGAGAGAGCCAGGAAATCGTCGCTAATCAGGCAAAGTCCTTGTCGCCGTTGGGCACCACCGACGGATTAAACACCAACTCAGCCCACTTGGCCGCATTACTGGTCATCGACTGGTTTTGGTGAGAGTAAATATGTTCAAAGAGTCCTCAAGCTCGTTGTCTCGCCGGGGCCCTAAAAAGGCAAACCATCTAATTCGCCACCTGACCGAGTGCCCATTGAACGCCAAATCCTGTGATCGACGTTCTCTCCGAGAGTATGAACTGATCCGTCCATCAGGCCGATGTTCACTAACCCGGAATGATAGCTACGCGACGTAATCGCGCCATACGCAACTCGAGCGACATGGGTTCCTTCGCGGTACGAAACATAGTCAATGTCAAACCCGATACCGTTGTGGACATACGGCACTACCGTGTTTGGGGTAAAAGTAGTTGTGAATCCACTTTGATGACAAAGTCCGTCTGCCCATTCCGTTTGTCCGGAGTTTTGCATCAAGTTCGCTCCCATATTGATGTCGCCGGGCGCCGCGGTAAATGTCTCTGCAAATGAACGCGACGTTGGCGGTATCGATCCGGGATCCTCATTAGAATTTCTAAGGTACGGTGTGTAGGCCTTGACTTCGGCCAACATCAACGTGTTGCTCATGCCATCTCTGAAGTGGGCCGTTGAGTATTTGCTATTCACGTGAAATGCGCCATCACCCACGGTGCCGTCATTCGGATTCCATATCTTCCAAGTTCCCATATTCGCGGAATAGTTGGCTGGGTAATCACGTTCTATGCCAGACGAGTTGACTCTTACGACATCGTTGATCTCGCTTGGACAAAGGAACGGCGCGACTCTTGTCGCTGCGACATGGAGCTGAGAATTGTAAGGCACGCTGAAATCTACCAGGTCATGCAAGTTTGTTGCTTCCAAATACTGCAAGATTCGGGCGCGAAACGACCACTGCTCGACGACCGGTGTACTCACACCAGCCATTGCCGCATAACTCTTCGGGAAGTGTTGGCGCGCCGACTCGTAATTCAAGATCGCCACGCTGATTTGGCGAAGGTTATTTTTACAACTAGTCCTGCGGGCACTTTCTCGGACCGCCTGAACCGCAGGCAACAACATTCCAATGAGTATCCCAATGATTGCGATCACCACAAGTAATTCGGTTAACGTAAATGCTTTTCTACGAAACATCTTAAACACCAGAAAAAAAGACAGTGATTTTTGTAGCTCCAGCTAAATGTAGCAATAGCTACACATTGTAGCAATAGCTACATTTGTCGGCAAAACAAGAAATTTGTTGGCCAAAGAATTAACGGAACGAGCAACCGGCGTGTGACTCTTCAAGCGCTCTTCAAGCGGAATCGTGTCTTTTCAATTGAATCTGAGCTCGACTGTATGGAAAACACCACTCCAGTCGGACAAGAACCCATTAACGTAGAAGGCAATTCAATTAGGCTGGAATTTGCTAGATTGATCTAGGTGCGTTCTCGGAAATTCCCGCCGATGACACAACAACTAGGCACCGCTCATGACGCAATTCCTTCCGCCGTTCCAATTCAGCGGGATTCCGCGTTGAAGCCATCTTTGAAGTTGTAGTGATCGTGGTGAATGCCGAGTCAAGCGCGGACTAGTTGTATTGGGAATTGGTTTTCAGGCCTGATAGGAGTGCGAGATGTCACAGACCCCGTTCGTTCGTTTTTTGTTGCTGGGGATTTGCACGTCGGTAACGATTTTTTTTCTCCCATCAACCGGACTGGCCCAGGAACCCGCGCAGAGCTGGTCCGTAAAGCCACTGGCATTGGACGCCAACGAAGGCTGCGCGTTGGGCGACATTGATGGCAACGGCAGCCTCGACATCGTCGCCGGACGCAATTGGTTTCCGGCACCTGACTTCGTTCCACGACCGTTGCGAATGATCGAAGACTGGAATGGGTATCTTCACAGCAACGGAGACTTCCTGTTCGACGTTAACGGCGATGGACGCCTTGATGTGATCTCTTGCTCCTTCGTGCAAACTGAAATCCTCTGGTACGAAAATCCCAGAGACGAAGCGTTGCGATTGGGTCATCTTTGGGCGAAACACTTGCTGGTCGATACGAAGCTGTCGGAAAACGAAGCCCAGTTGTTCACCGACATCGACGCCGACGGGATTCCGGAATGGGTCGTGAACAGTTGGAATCCAAAGAACCCATTGATGGTCTGGCGGTTGGAGAAAGCGACGACGGACCTGCCGGGCAAAGCCAAGTATCGAATGGTCCCGGCCAAGTTAGCGGAGGCTGGCAACACGCATGGACTTGGTGTCGGTGATCTCAACGGCGATGGCCGAACGGATGTGCTGACGGGAGCGGGCTGGTATGAACATCCGGCCGAAAACGCTTGGGGACAGGTTTGGAAGTTCCACCCTGATTGGCAAATGTCGGCAAGTATCCCGATGCTGGTTGCCGACATCGATCAAGACGGCCGCAACGACGTTTTGGTCGGCGAAGGCCATGACTATGGGCTCTATTTTTGGCGACAAACGGCACCCGCATCCGACGGCAAACTGACGTTCGACAAGCAGCTAATCGACAAGACGTTTTCCCAACCGCATTGCCTGGCGCTGGCCGATCTCGACGGAGATGGTCGCGAGGAAATCATTACGGGCAAGCGCTATTTCGCGCACAACGGCGGCGATCCCGGCGGCCGCGATAAACCCTTGCTCATCGCCTATAGTTTTGATGCCAAACAAAAGTCTTTTCAAAAGAAAATTTTGGAAGAAGGCCACGTGGGCACCGGTTTACAAATCAGCACTGGTGATCTCAACGGCGACGGCTCCATCGATATTGCCGTCCCCGGAAAAAGCGGGACCTACTTGTTGCTGAATCCGACTGGTCGTCAGGCAGGGAAGTAAGCCGGTAAAAAGTGGTTTTGCTGGCACAGTCACGGGTATTCAACTCGCCCAAACAAACCAACAAACCCAATCCTCAAATACCAGCACGAAGCGCAAGCGAGTGAGTGAGTCCTGTTTTACGCGTGAAAACTCAATTGCTGGCGCTGCGTGCTTGTATAAATGCAAAAGGAAACTAAGGTACCGTGCCTGCATTGCAGATCCTTACTGCAGGTCAGCCAATGCCGATTCGACAGCGGCGAGTTGCTCGCGGCTTTGACGAAGTTGATCACGAAATTTATCGATCACGTCGAGGGGAGCTTTAGAAACAAAGGCCTGGTTGCTGAGTTTGCCTTCCGTTCCCGAAATTAAACCAACCAGACGAACATGTTCTTTCTCTAACCGCTGCTTCTCCGCCGCCTTGTCGATCAAGCCCGTGAGGTCGACGCATATTTCCATCTCGGGTAGCGCGAGCGTGGCCGCAGGCTTGGGCGTCGTCACATTCGGGCCAGCCGCAATCAGTTTCGCCGCAGCCATCGACTCCAGATAGATACTCGTTTGTTCAATCAAAAGGGCGGTGTGCGGTTGGCAACGAACAACGAACTGGATTTCGCGGCGCGGTGGGATGTTCTGTTTGGCCCGGATTTCTCGCAGGGCACCCAACGCCGTTTGGAACAACGCGAATTGCGATTCGATTTCGGGCCGTTGCCATTGCATCTCAGCCTTAGGCCAAGCGGCAACGATCAGCCACTCTTCGGCCGCTTGCGGATGCGGCAGTCCGCGAACTGGTGCGATCCCGCGCAGCAATTGCCAGATTTCTTCGGTAACAAAAGGCATGATCGGATGCAACAAGCGCAACAGTTGATCGAGCACGAAGGCCAACAATCGCTGGGCTTGCGGTCGTGTCGTCTCGTCCGACAATCGTTCCTTCAACATCTCGACGTAGAAACTGCAGAAGTCCTGCCAACTGAAGTCGTACAACAATCGAGCGACTTCGGCGAACGCGAATTCGTCGAGCCGTTTCGTAACTTCGGCGGTTACCGTCGCGAGACGACTGAGGATCCAGCGGTCTTCGATCGTCAATTGCTCGAAGTCGATTGGTCCGGGCTCATAGCCCTCGAGGCGAATCATCGCGAAGCGTGCAGCGTTCCACAGCTTGTTGGAAAAATTGCGGGCAACTTCAAAGCGCTCGGACAAAACGGGGCCACGCGGCAACGCTTGGTCCTCCGGCGTCGAGGCCCATTGAGTGCTGAACGGCTTCTTGCACGAGGGACATTCAACCCGCGGCAAGATTCGATTCTTCTTGGTTTGCTCGATCGAAGCCGCACAATTCGGACACTCGAATTGAACAGGCATGCGAACGTCCTGGGTTTCTGTCGTCAGATGCACCATCGAAAATCGCAGCGCATCGGCTCCGAATTTGTCGATGACATCCAGCGGATCAATGCCGTTGCCTTTCGACTTCGACATCGTTTCCCCAAATCCATCGAGAATCTTGGGATGAATAAAGACTTGGTCGAATGGAATTTGTCCAACGTTGTTGAGGCCCATCAGCACCATGCGCGCGACCCACAGCGTGATGATGTCGCGACTGGTTACCAGCGTGTTCGTCGGGTAAAAGTAGTTCAGCTCGGCCGTTTTTTCGGGCCAGCCCAAGGTGCTGTGCGGCCAAAGGGCGGAACTGAACCACGTGTCGAGCACATCCGGTTGGCGTTCAAATCCAAGCGACTCCAGCGACGCGGCAAACTTGTCCGCTTCATCTCGAATCGCAACATGCAGATGACCGTAGGGAAGATTCAGCCGAGTTCGCTTCTCTGGGTCGGTTTCGTCATTGAGTTCGAGTTGAACCGCAACTTTGGCTTCATCGAATCCCGGGAGACTGCGAACGTTGGCCAAAAGTTCTTCGGCCTCGGTGTCGGTCAACGCCGCGAGGGACCAGACTGGAATTTGGTGGCCCCACCAAAGTTGACGAGAGACCGGCCAATCTCGCTTTTCACCCAACCAATCGAGGTAACTTCGCTCGTAACGTTTGGGCAAGATTGACACGCGGCCATCCGAAACGGCATTCATCGCCGATTGGGCGAGCGTTTCCATTTTCACGAACCACTGGTCGGCCAGGAACGGTTCGATCGGAGTCTTACTGCGATCGGATACCGGCAATTCGATTTCCTTGTCTTCGACACGATCGAGCAGACCTTGGGCCTCCAGATCTGCCACGACTTTTTGCCGAGCTTGTTTGAGCGAAAACCCTGCGTATGGCCCGGCCTCAGCGTTCAAGGTTCCGTCCGAATTCAGGATATTGATCATCGGCAACTTGCACCGCTTGCCAACTTCGTAGTCGTTCGGATCATGCGCCGGAGTGATTTTTACGCAACCTGAACCGAGCTCGGGTTTGGGCCAAGTATCGGCGATCAACGGGATTTCCCGGTTGAGCAGCGGCAGCAGCAAACGCCGGCCGTTACGGGCCATCAAAGCCAGCAACTGTAGCGACTCCAAATGCGTCGAGCGCCGTTGTCGGATCGCCTCAAGTTGTGCCTCGAGCGCCGACCGCTCGCTCGCCGTCGCCTTGGCCAATCGATCTTGGAGATCCTGTTCGACCTTATGAAGAGCCGTCGCGGGGTCTGGGTGAACGGCTACTGCGGTGTCGCCCAGCATTGTTTCCGGGCGCGTCGTCGCAACGATCACGAACTCCGGTTCGCCCGGTTGTGGATCGATCACAGGGTATTTCAGGTGCCAGAACTGGCCCTTGATGGTCTCCGTGTTAACTTCGTCGTCGCTAACGGCCGTTTGTAGGAAGGTGTCCCAGTTCACCAACCGTTTTCCGCGGTAGATCAGGTTCTTCTGAAACAGGTCGAAGAACGTATAGCGTACGGCTCGCGCGCATTGGTCATCGAGAGTAAATCGGGTTCGTTCCCAATCGCAACTTGCGCCGAGGCGTTGAAGTTGCCCGAGGATTCGTTTTTCGTATTCGTCTTTCCAAGACCAAATGCGGCGCACCAATTCCTCGCGTCCGAGGTCATGGCGAGTTTTGTTTTCGTTTTCTCTTAAGCGTTTTTCGACGACGGCTTGTGTCGCGATGCCCGCGTGGTCAGTCCCGGGCATCCAGAGAGCGTTGTAGCCTTGCATCCGTTTGAAGCGGATCAAAACATCTTGCAACGTGTTGTTCAGTGCGTGGCCGAGGTGAAGCGCACCAGTGACGTTCGGAGGCGGGATTACGATCGTGTAGGGTTTCCGCTTCGGGTCCGGAACGGCATGAAAGTAGCCTTTTTCACGCCATTGCTGGTAAATTCTCGTTTGAGCCGTTTCGAAGTCGAAGCGATTGGGGATTTCTGCGATTGTTGACATAGTAATGAAGCTCAAAGAATGGATTCTGCTGCTGAACCAAAGACAAACGGCAAGCGGTTGGGTTCGAACGGCATTCGACAGCCTCAACTATATGCGATTTGAGCTATTTTCCCAACCGCATCGCGCGGTTCCAACGGTGCTCCATAGTTGAAACTTGCGTGGGCTTACACCAAGATGGTGGCGTCGTTTCGCGGATCGCCGAGCAGTTTGCCGAAAGGCCATCGAGCAAGTGCGTTTCGAAAACGACGCGGCGTCGGTTCAAATCAGTCCCCAGCTGCGAGCAAGAGAATGCCAAAATGGTGCCCTTCGAGAGTCGTTGACAAACAGTTATGGGCAGACGGTTTGTTCACGTTGAAAATTGACGCGGCAGGCGTGCAGCCATTTGAAGCAGGCCAGTTTCTGCATCTTGCCGTTCAGGAAGGCGACGACATCATCAATCGCCCGTATTCGGTTGCCAGTCCACATGGCGCGGCCATCGAGTTCTTTATCGTAAAGGTGAACGATGGAAAACTGACGCCGATTCTCGATCGCTTGGCGGTCGGCGATCCGGTATTGGTCAGCGAACGAGCGGCCGGAAGTTTCACGCTTAAGAAAGCCCCTGTCTCCAAGAACCTCTGGCTCATCGGCACCGGGACAGGTCTGGCACCTTTCATCGCGATGCTTCGTGACCGCGAGGCCTGGGAACGCTACGAGCGAATATTTGTGGTCCACGGTACTCGTCATGAGACGGATCTGGGATACCGCGACGAACTTTGCAATTTGCAGCGCGAGCGGCCCGCTCGATTTCGCTATCTTCCGGCAGTAACTCGCGAGCAAAAAGATGGCCTTCTCCACGGACGCCTGACGACGCTGCTGGCCGATGGACGACTCGAACAAGCGGCTGGGACCAAGATCGACGCGGCGGATTCGACCGTCATGATCTGCGGAAACCCAGATATGCTCGACGAATTGGAAAACGACCTCGTTAACCGTGGACTCAAACGGCACAAATCAAAAGAGCCCGGCCATATTGTGGTCGAACGATATTGGTAAAATGTAATTGTTCAAATCGAAATAAGTCACTTTTTAAAATCTCGTTTTTCAATCATGTTGGCAATGAAATCAATGAATCAGGTTGGTACACAAAAGCTTATCGTCTCAATTCTCTCGCTGATCGTCCTCGTACTAACAAGTGCTCAGGGTAACGCTCAGTCGGATATCCGCTTGGAGCAATTGCCGGGGTACGCGGGTTATCAAGAGGCGATGAAGAATCGCCAACGTCCCCAACGACTGGGAAATGTCGTCTGGACCAACGATGGGAAGGCGGTCAACTTCAAAGTCGGTGACAAGGAAATGGGCCTTGATCTAACAAGTTTCCAATTCGGCGCGCCACAACCCAATCCGAGTGTGACTCCTGACGTTGCCAAACCAGCAACCGCCGCCCCACGGCAACCGACAAAGACGCCGGTCCCTCGAGCTGAACAGCGGCCAATTGAACCCTCTCCTGACGGGAAATGGAACGCTGTCTACCGCAACAACAACATCGTGCTCGAGCCGACGCCGGAAGGTTCAGGCGAAAAGGTTCCGGTCACGACAACCGGAGCCGATCGTTTGCGATACGGAACCGGTTGCTGGGTTTACGGCGAAGAGTTGGACCAAAACGAAGCGATGTGGTGGTCGCCGGATTCGAAGAAGCTGGTGTTTTACGAAGTCGACGAACAAGGGCTGAAGGACTACCACCTGACAGTCGACAACTTCGCGCTGTACACAAGTCTCCATACCACGCGCTACCCCAAAGCAGGCGAGGACAACCCGCAAGTCAACTTGATGGTTTACGATCTGGAAACCAAGCAAACGAAACGCTTGGAAATCTCCGGCGAACCTCGCCAGTATTTGTTCAATATCAAGTTCGCCCCAGGCGGCAAAGAACTTCTCGTCAATCGAACGAACCGCCGCCAAGACGTCCTCGATGTTTTGGCAATTGACTTGGCGTCCGGCAAAAATCGCGTTGTGGTAACGGAAAAGCAGAAGACTTGGCAGACCAACGCGCCGAAGATGATCTTCTTGCGAGACGGTCAACGCTTCATTTGGGAAACCGAAGCCAACGGTTGGCGAAATTTCCAATTACGGCATATCGATGGCCGAATGCTAAATACGCTGACCAAGGCGGACGGATTTCCTTGTGAGAACATCGTCAAAATCGACGAGTCCAACGGTTGGCTTTATTACTCCGCGTTCAGCGACCAGATCCCTTACAACGAGCAATTGCATCGCGTGAAATTGGATGGAACGGAAGATACCCGGATCACAACCTCACCCTTGCATCATTCGAATTTCGAGTTTGATCCTCAAGGCCGATTCGTGATTGCCACCCGACAACAAGTCGACGTGGCGCCGACCTCGGCGATGTATTCCGTGACCGGCAAGGAAGTCGTGGTGTTCCCAGGCAACAATGACAAGGAAACGAAAATAAATTCAGAGCTGTTTTCGTTCACGGCTTCGGACGGCAAAACAAAACTGTATGGGACGTTGCAAAAGCCAAGCAATTTTGATCCGCAGAAGAAATATCCGCTGTTGATCGATGTTTACGGCGGTCCAAATTCACGCGGGATGTCCAACAACTTTTCACCAAACCATCCTATATGCGAATTGGGTTTTCTGGTTGCGAAAATCGCCAATCGCGGGACGGTGGGACGGGGCAAGGAATTCGAAAGCGCGACCTACTTGCAATTGGGGTTGCCCGATTTGGATGATCAAGCGGGCGGGGTCAAGTTTCTGAGCCAACGACCTTATGTCGACGCCTCGCGGATCGGGATTTACGGACATTCCTACGGCGGTTACATGTCAGCCCTCGCCATGTTGCGCTACCCCGATGTCTTCCATGTTGCAGTTGCCGGTGCACCGGTAACCGACTGGAAAAACTACGATTCGATTTACACCGAACGCTACATGCGTACACCCAAGGAAAATCCTGATGGTTACAAGATTGGATCTTGCTTCGAATACACGAAAAACTTGACCGGGAAACTACTCATCGTTCATGGTTTGATTGACGACAACGTGCACCCATCGAATACCTGGCAATTGGTCAAGGCCTTGCACGATGCCAACAAACGATTTGACTTGATGATCTACCCCGAGTTCAAACACGGTATCCGCAGCACCTATGAAGCCCTGAAAATCGAATACCTCTACCGACATTTGATTGCCAACTACAACGGCAGCTAAAGCCAAAATTGAGTTTATCTCCAATGGGGTCTGCCCCTTGGACATTATCTTTTATCCTTGGCATATTTTGATTCCTGACACGTTTGGTCCCGTCCACGAGATCTAACGCGGCTCCTCGAAAATTGAAAACCACCCATCAATGGCCGCGATATGGGATGGTTGGCTGCCTTGGTTGGCTGTTCAGCAGGAACAAACTGTTGGTGTATGCATGCCGTCTTAACCATACGTCCCGTGGCCCACGGGCCCGTAGCGACTTGCTGTCGGCAGTTCCATTTTGGTTTTTGTAAACTTCCCGCCAAAACTCACCCCTACTTCAATCGGGCTTGCTGCTGTTCAAGTTTGCATTCGCGACTTGCAGCTAGTTTATAAATCCAATTTGAAAACTCAGATCGAAGCATTCCAAAAAAAGAGGAGCCATGCCAGGCCCCTCTTATTCGCCAAGGAAGTCCAATTTCAATCGCGTTACTTCTTGACGTCGTAGCACATGATCAATTCTTGGTCGCGCAAATACATCTTGCCGTTGGCAATGACAGGGTGGACCCAGATTCGGCCTTGGGGACTTCGCTTTTCTGTTTGCGGCGAAAGCTTGAACCTGCCCTTTTCTTCCCAGCCCTCGGGGTTGACCTTTAGCAATAATACGTCACCGGATTTTTCTTCGATGTAGTACAGATGGCCATCGGCATACGTCAAAGCACCTTTTGCAACTTTCTTCTCAGCGTTCCAGCGAATCTTGCCATTCTCCGTGTTTTGACAGACGAAGCCTTCCATTTCGGAAAAGCCGTAAATGAAACCATCCAGGTGAACCACGCCGCCATGTTGATTACTCAGCGAACGAGACATCCAAGATTCGGTTGCCTTGGTGCCATTGATTTCGTAGAACGCCGAACCCGAACCGTAGCCTGAGGTCACGTAGATGTTTCCGTTGACCTCGACTGGGGTAGGAATCACCGCTGTTTTGCCAGGGAATTCCATGTTCCAGAGCACTTTTCCTGACTTCGAATCAATGCCCACGACACAGCTATTCAACAACTGCACGTAGGTTACATTGCCGTCCTTCTCGAGTGCAATGATTGACGAGTAATGAGCCTTGTTGGTGACGTCTTTCGATTGCCAGATTTTCTTTCCGGTCATTTTGTCGAGTGCGGCAACCGCTCCTTCATCACCGCCAGGCGTGCAAACGATTTGGTCTCCGTAGACGAGTGGTGATTCGGCATAACCCCAGAAGGGCACCTCGCCGCCCAAATCTCCCATTGAGATCGACCAGAGTTTTTTCTGGTTCGCGATTTTCACGCATACCAGTTCTCCACCAGCCGCCAAGAAGTAAACACGGTCTTCATCGACAGTAGGTGTATTCCGTGGACCATCGCCCCAGTTGTTTTTGAATTTATCGCCAACTTCGACGCGCCACAGTTCCTTGCCAGTGTTGGCGTCGAGACAGAGCCCGTATTCTTTGTCGTCGAACAGGCCGAGAGTGAATAACTTGTCGCCGACGACAGCGAAACCGGCGTAACCCAATCCGGCGTCATTGTTTAACCAAACCTGCTTGGGTCCGCCTTCGGGCCAAGAATCCATCAGCCCGGTTTCTTTGGAAATGTCGCGACGGTCCTTGCCTCGCCAGCCGGGCCAATCGTCGGTCGCCCAAACGCTCGAACAAAAGCCAACCAAAAGTACCAAGGTTACCAGATTCAAATTCTTCATCTTTCTTTTCCAGTTGGAATATCGGGTGAACATGTGTTGATAATTGTCTCAGATTTCTAAGCTAAAATCTATGCGGTTGGCGCGAAAGGAAAAGTCCCAACCATATCGCAAACAGTCCAGTTCTTGGAGATTCACCGCTCAAGTGCGCATGATTTCGCCCGTTTGCCGACGGAAAATCAGCCCCAATTGCTCGGGCGGAAACAACTGCAAGCCCTCGGCCCGCAATCGCGGTGCATGGTCTCGTTCGTACTCCGCGAACAACTCGCGCGATGGGAATCGGTAGCGGACCTCCATCGTCAACGGCTCGCCGTCCCAAGTAACGACCTCGGCGGTTTCGGCACCGGCCGCAATCACATCCGCCAAATGGTGATGCTTCAACCATGCCAGCCAAGCGGCTGCTGTTTCTCGAGGACTTTGTCCCGTGAATTGACAGATCACACTGTAGGCAAACATGATCGGCATACCCTCTCGAATAAGAATTTTAAACTGTCGATTCGCCGATCTGATGCGGTCACAACCCCATCGCTCGGCGCGACCGCAACCTTTTGTCTCTGGTCGTTTGGCGGTCGACAAGCCTCGTTTGATTGTTGATAATAGCGAGCCAACCGGCAAGTAACTTTATTTCGTGAAAAACAGCTCGCGTTTGCGGGAATGGCAAAGTCCAATCCCTCAAAAGGAATTCGCATGGCAACCATGACCCCTACTGATCTTCAGGCTCAAGTGAAAGCCGCGCGCGAACGCTTGGACCAACACACCTACGAAATCGTCCAATGGCACTTTCACGAATCAACGGGGTGCCCCTTTTGGCTCGAAAAAAAGAAGACTTTTAACTTCGACCCGCTGAAGCATGTCAAAACTTACGATGACCTCAATAAGTTCCCGGCGTTTGAAGACGAATGGCTTCGCGGTGGTCCCATCGAACGTTGGCGACCGAAGGCATTCGAGGGCCGACCAACTTATGTTTTTGAAACCGGCGGAACGACTGGGATCCCGAAAAGCCGCATGGTCGTTGAAGACCATCGAACCGATTACGAACTGTTCAGCGACACGCTGCCTGACAAATATTTCCCGCGCAATTCCAATTGGCTGATGCTGGGACCAAGCGGCCCGCGCCGACTGCGATTGTCGGTCGAACATCTCTGTCAATATCGCGGCGGCATTTGCTTCTGCATCGACCTTGATCCACGCTGGGTGGTGAAGCTCATCAAGAAAGGTTGGATGGAGCATTTAGAAGAGTACAAGATGCATTGCATTGAGCAGGCCATCACGATTCTGACTGCCGGCCACAGCATCAAGTGCATGTTCGCGACACCGAAATTGCTTGATTCACTTTGTATCGAATTGGAAAACCGCGGAACATCGTTGAAAGAACTCGGCGTTACCGGAATTTTCTCGGGGGGCACCGAGTTCACACCGCAATGGACCCGTTACTGCGTCGAAGAGTTGCTTGGCGGTCCGCCAGAAGAAAGCGGCATCTACATGACGCCGACCTACGGCAACACATTGATGGGCCTCGCCTGCAGCAAACCGATTTCGGCGGCCGACAAATACAAAATCAGTTACTTCGCCCCGCAACCGCGAGCCGTCACCGAAGTCGTTGATTTCGATGACCCCCTGAAATCGGTAAACGTCGGTGAAACCGGGCGTGTGAAATTGACGACGCTGACAAAAGAATTCTTCGTTCCGGGTTTCCTCGAACGAGACGAAGGGGAACTTGAACCGCCCTTCGAAAAATATCCCTGGAACGGGGTCAGCGGGGTGCGACCGTTCCACAAGCTGGCTTCGTCCACCACTGTCGGCGTTTATTGATCCACTGAAGCTTCAGTCCGCGACCAGTCCGGTCAGATTACAAAGGAACAAATTGTGATTGAACTCTCCCCCGTACGCTGGGGCAAGAATTACGAGTCGTTGGAAAACATTGATGTCATCCATTTCATGTCCGGTGAGCCGATTGCAAAAATCGGCACGGTCAATGGCGGCATCGTCTCGCGCGATATGCGTCAGGCTGCCAAGGCCCGGGATATCCTTCGCCAGTTTTCGATCGAAGATTTGATCGCGCGAGCCGCTGTTGCGGCTGATCTCTTCGAAAAAGGAACTTTAACCGTCGGCTCGGCGCAGCAAACCCCAGACGATTTTGTTTTGCAGCAGTCCGCCTCGACCGGGTTGCCGGAACACATGTGCCGCAACAACATGCAGAAGAACTCGTTCGTGTTGCGAAACATGTCTGACATTCTCGACGCGCTGACTCGCGGTTTGGACTTCAAGATTCTCGCCAAGGGATATGGCAAAGAGTCTCGCGGCGTAACCGTTAGTTATCAGGCACAGACGCCGGTCTTAGGCGCAGTGCTGCCGAACAACTCACCGGGAGTTCACACGTTATGGATGCCCGTGGTGCCGCTGCAAATTGGTTTGGTACTGAAGCCCGGTTCTCAAGAGCCTTGGACGGCCTACCGTGTGGCAGCTGCGTTTGCCCAAGCAGGCATTCCTGCCGAATGCATTTCGCTTTACCCCGGTGGTCACGATGTTGGCCAGGCAATCATGAGCGGCTGCGATCGCAGCATGATCTTCGGCAGTTTGCAAACCGTCGCTCAGTATTCGGGGAATCCCAAGGTCCAAGTCCATGGGCCGGGCTTCTCGAAAATTTTCTTGGGTGACGATTGCGTCGACAATTGGCCGGACTACCTGGACGTGATGGTCGAAAGCATCATCAGCAACGGCGGCCGAAGTTGCATCAACGCCAGCAACATTTTCGCCTCGCGGCACACCCATGAAATCGCAGCGGCGATCGCCGAACGGGTCGGCCCCATCGATGCGTTGCCGCCGTCTGACCCAAACGCGACCCTAGCTGCTTTCACGACCCCCGGCATGGGTGCCTCAATTTGGAAAATGCTGGAAACCGACCTACAAGAGCCCGGTGTCGAACATTTGACTGCGAAATACGGACCACGTCTCGTTGAACATCCGCGTTGTGCCTACCTTCGTCCGACGATTGTTCACGCCGATTCGCCTGAACGGTCCATTGTCGCCAAGGAATTCATGTTCCCGTTTGCCTCGGTCGTCCAAGTCCCACAAAATGAAATGATCAAACGCGCCGGTTACACGTTGGTCGGGACGGCCATTACCGAAGACGAAAAATGGATCGCACAGTTGACTGATGCAACTAACATCGATCGACTCAATATCGGCCCATTGCCAACGAATCGATTGAACTGGCTGCAACCTCACGAAGGCAATATTATTGACTTCCTGTTTCGTTCGAGAGCCTTGCAAATTACGGCGACGTCGCCCGCAACCGCAGCGACCCGTCGCTAAACGATTTGTCCCCAAGCCCACGAGTCGCCGAATTTCCGCATGATCACGCCCTTCGAATTTGAGCTACGCACCAAATTGGTCAACGGCATTGATGCGCTGGATCAAGTCGGCGCTTTGGCGAAGGAACGGGGTGCGAAGAGGGCTTTGCTCGTCACCGATCCAGGGATTCTCTCCGTCGGCTATCCACACCGCGCAGTCGATTCCTTGCGTTCGCAGGGAATCGAAACGTTGATATTCGATGGTGCTCGCGAAAACCCCACAACCGAACATGTTGAGGCGGGTTTGCACTACGCGCGCGATTGCAAGCCGGACCTCCTGATCGGATTGGGCGGCGGCAGCAGCATGGACTGTGCCAAGGGAATCAACTTCGTCTATTCCGGCGGCGGACGAATGCAAGATTATTGGGGAGTCAATCTCGCCAAGGGAAAATTGCTGCCGCTGATCGCCATTCCGACAACCGCTGGGACAGGCAGCGAAATGCAGTCCTTCGCCTTGATTTCCGACGTCGACACGCATGCGAAGATGGCTTGCGGTGACAAGCGAGCGAGTGCTGTGTTGGCAATTCTCGATCCTAAATTGACTCTGACGCAACCCGCACAAGTCACGGCAGTTACGGGAATCGATGCCATTTCTCATGCCGTGGAAACCTACGTCTCGCGGCGGCGCAACGAGATCTCAAAAATCTTTAGCCGAGAAGCGTGGCGATTGCTTTCCACAAATTTCGTCCGAGTACTAGACGACCCCAACAATTTGGAGGCCCGAGCCGCGATGCAGTTGGGAGCCGCTTGGGCTGGGCTGGCAATTGAAAACTCAATGCTCGGTGCAGCACATTCGCTGGCCAATCCGCTGACGGCCAGACACGACACAATTCACGGACAGGCCGTGGGCATTTCTCTGCCGCATGTCGTAAAATTTAACGGCGAGCAGTGTAACGCTTGGTACTCGGAACTCCTGCAAGCCTCGGCCAACAGTGGCATAACGCCACGACCAGAAACTGGAGCTGTGGGGCTCGCCGACTTCCTGACGAGCCTCGTGCAAAAGGCCGGCCTTTCCACACGCCTTTCGGAATGTGGGGTGACCTCGGCGGAAGTTCCTGAAATGGCCCATGAAGCGGCCAAGCAATGGACGGCGCAATTCAATCCGCGTTCCGTCACGGCGACTGAATTGCAATCGCTGTACGAACGAGCATTTTAATAAAAAAGCGACCGATCATTATGAAGCGAATCCTTTCGATATTGTTGCTGTTGCTTTGGGTTGGCTGCTCCGCTCCCGCTCCCAATCAACAGAATGATGTTCCTGCCAAGAAACCTGGCGAAAAAATTCCCCCCGAACAAAAGCAAGATGTTCCACCAGGCAACTTATTGCCCGCTAAGCAGCCCGCGAATGAAGTTGATCCTAAGTCTGGCCAATCAAGTACAACACCTGCGAATCCAAAACCGAATGCTCCTTATTCCACGCAAACTCAGGTAATGGTTTCGCCGCTACCCAAAATCACCAATCACGAGTTTTCCCAAGGCTGGCCCTCCTTCCGCGGAAATGCACTCGCAAATGGAGTTGCCTCATCAACATTGCCGGAGCCCACCAAGCTTGAGGTGTTGTGGAAGCACAAAGTTCCCAAGGGCGAATTCCAATCGACGGCTTGTCTGGTACCACTCAAAGGCCGCGCGGCTGCAGTGGTCGGTGACATGGATGGGCTAATTTTGGCGATCGACCTCGAAAGCGGAGATGTTTTGTGGTCGTTCAAAATCAAATTTGGCTATGCCTGTTCGATCGCTTTTTTCGAAGATCACATTTACGTCGGCAATATTGATGGACGGTTTTTGTGCTTGGACTCCGGAGGAAAATTGAAGTGGGAGTTTTCGGCAGGCAGCGAAATCGATGGTTCGGCTACTTTTTATGAAGACCAGGTCTTGTTCACTTCCCAAGATGCAAAGCTCTACTCACTGCGGCGTTCGACCGGCGAATTGGCTTGGTCGATTGAGGCCGGCGATCAACTTCGATGCGCTCCCGTGATCGCCGACGGCCAGGTTTTTCTGGCAGGATGCGACGCCCTGTTGCGCGGAATTCAGTTGTCGGATCAAACGAACACCATGGAGGTTCCGATTGATTCGCCGACGGGATGCACGCCGGCGATATCGGGGGATGTAATTTATTTCGGTACGGAGCAAGCGGGCTTCAAGGCAGTTGATATTCGTAAAAAAGAACTGGCTTGGTCCTTTGATGACCAAGGGCGTTCGTTGGCGTTTCGCGGTAACGCCGCCACGATCGCGGACTTGGTCATTGTCGGCGACAATGCTCGCAACGTTTGGGCGCTACAGGCGGATACGGGGGAGGTTAAGTGGAGCACACCCCTGCGAGCCATCGTCGAGACTTCGCCGGTGATTGTCGGTGATTTCGTGTATGTGGCTTCAGGGGACGGGCGTTTGTCAGCACTGAAAGTTCAGACAGGTGAACTGGTTTGGGAAAAAGAATTCAGTGGCCAATTCAAATCGTCCCCAGCCGTGGGCTTTGGCCGGCTGGTTATTTCTTCAGATGATGGCACCATTTATTGCCTTGGTGCAAAAGATTAACGGTTCTGGATTCTGCATTCGGAGTCGTTCGCCAATTTCTGGTATTTGCCATGATTTTCTGCACGCCAATAATCGCCTACAGTAGCAACGTACAAATTTTCCTTGGGTGAAGTGAGCAACCATGTTTACCGTTACACGCGACTTGATTTTGCCGACAACAATCACCGGCTCTTGGCCCCGACCACGTTGGATGGACGTCAGCATGTGGGGGCAGTCGCTAGATACCTGCATGATGGACGTTCGGTTTCGCGAAAAATTTCAAGACGCGATGGCCGTCGTGATCAGTGATCAAGAGCGTGCGGGAATCGATATCCTTTGCCACGGCGACTTGCACTGCGATGAAGATTTTGCCGGTCGTTCGTGGCATCATTATCCGCTGCAACGCTGGCACGGTTTTTCCGGAGACCACCTGCAGTCTTGGCAAACCCGTTCACCATGGCTGAAATACCCGCCGGGAAATTTATTGAACGAAATCTACACGGGTTGGCGTTGGCCTCATGTCGTCGACAAAATCCGGCATGCTCCCCTCGACTATCCCAAGATTTGGCGCATCGCACAGTCCAAGACCGATCGGCCGGTTCGTTTCGGGACATGTTGCACGCAGGTCATGGGTTTGTTTCTGGACTTGGCGACCAGCCATTACAAAGACAAACGTGAAGTTCTGTGGGATATGGCTGAGGCCATGAATATCGAATTGCGGGCCTTGCGCGATGCAGGTTGCAAGGTAATTCAAATTGAAGAACCATGTCTGCACTTCATGGCTAATACGTTCGGCAAGGACAATTCGGAGGTGCGATTTTATCTGGATTGTTACAACCGCGAAGTTGCCGGGTTGGAAGATATCGAAATCTGGATTCACACTTGTTGGGGCAATCCGAACATGCAGCGGGTGATCGACAACGACAGCTATTCGGCCTCGCTGGAAATGTACATGCATGAAGCCCGCGGCGATGTGTGGACGTTGGAAACTTGCGATCGAAACATGCGCGAAATTGATTTGATTGGCCCGCATTTGGCCGATTCGGACAAGAAGATCTGTATTGGGGTCGTCAGCCACCGACGTCTGCAAGTTGAGACGCCCGAACAAGTCGCGAATTCAATTCGTGGGGCCCTCAAGTACATTCCGCCCGAGCGGTTGGTGATTTCGACCGACTGCGGTTTCGGACGACAGGGCTGCAATCGCGAAATCGCGTTCTACAAAACGACTTCGATTGCCCAGGGCTGCAACATTGTCCGGCAGGAATTGGGCCTGCCGTTGTCGCCGGTTCGAGCGGCCAATCCTGCTCTGCAAACTGATCTTGTGCCCGACAAATAGTCCTTCAACTACGGGATCCAGGAAAAATAGTTGCGAATCAATCGCGAGGGCCAAGGCAGGCTGTAACGCGTAATCCGGTCGAGCGAATATCGGTCTGATCCCAAAATCTCTTGGGCAGCAAGTTGTCCGCTTTCGATCGCTGGGCCGATGCCCTCCGCCAAGTCTTCGGTCGCCAGACCTGCCGCGTCTCCAACGATGTAAGCTCGCTCGTTGCAAATCTTTTTGCGTCGATTTCCAATGTAATACGAATAGCCTTTCGGAGCGGGCGGTTCACCATCAATACATCCTGTTTTTCGAAGCAGCTCAACGAAACTCGACCAAAGCGCTTCTTTGTCCCAGCTTTCGTTTTGCGAACGGAGGCCGCCAAAGCCGATGTTGATTGCATTGGCTTTCGGAACATACCAGGCATATCCGAATGGGCCAGCAAAAGGGAACCACAAACTGCACACATCCGATTTAGGACGAACCTCGTATTCAATCTCTTGTGCCACGATCAAACGGCCTGCGTCGGCTTGGAAAAAATTCTTTTTCACCGGGCAGTTTGTTCCACCGGCACCAATTAAATTTCGACAACGATATTCGCCGTCGATGACGAATTCTCCGTTATCGCGGGCAATATCGCGAACGGTGTGTTCGATCAGCGGTGCACCAGACCGTTCATATAACCAATTGTCAAACTCGATTCGGCGGATCGAATACTGGACTGCGGCCACCTCTCGAGAGAAATGGTGTCTGCGTCCAAGAAAGAAACGAAATCGATCGAGTTTTACAATCCCGTATGGATAAGTGGCCGGATCGAGCTTTAAGTCAGCAAGAACTTTTTCAGTAATCCAACCACCGCACAACTTGAGGCGCGGCATTTTTTTGCGATCGAGAATCACACACGAATGGCTGGAGTCAACAAGTACTTTCGCGGCAGAACTACCTGCCGGACCTGCCCCCACGATGATCGTATCGAAGATTTTCATAGTTGAACCTGATCAACTTCGGTTCGATACAAGTAATCTCGGGTCGGCGGGATGTTGTTGTCGGTCGCATGATTAAAGACGACTTGGAATAGCTGATGATTTCCAGCGGCAAATGCCGCCAAAACACTTCCCAGGTAAAAACGCCAAGTCCTTACGAATGTCTCATCATACATCTGACGAACCGTCGGCTCGTGCAAACGAAAACGATCCAGCCAATGCTGGAGTGTCTGGGCATAATGCAGTCGTAAATTCTCGACATCGAGTACCGACAAACCATTTGGCTCGAAAATGCCCAAAAATTCCGAGAGTGCCGGCGGATAAGCACCAGGGAAAATACGCTTTTCCATCCACGGATTAAACCTCACGGGTGAGTTTTGACCAATCGAGTGAACGATACCGTGCCCGCCGGGCCGCAAACATTGTTTGATAGTCTTTCCCAACAGCTGGTAATTCTTCAGGCCGACGTGTTCCAGCATGCCAACCGAAACAAACGCGTCGCAGGTCCCGCCTAATTCGCGCCAGTCCTTCTCGATAAACTCGACTCGATGCTCCAGACCTTCAGTTCGCGCTCGTTTTCGAGCAAACTGAATTTGTTCGCGAGAGATGTTGTATGCTTGAACACGTACTCCGTAATTGCGTGCCATATGTAGCGCCAATCCACCCCAACCACAACCGGCCTCGATGACCTGCATGTTCGGCCGTAACTGGACCTTTCGGCAAACGTGATCAAATTTGGCAACTTGCGCCTCGCCCAAGGTCATCTCCGGATGTTTGAAATAAGCGCAAGTGTAAGCCAATTGCTCGTCGAGCCATAACGAATAGAAATCGTTGCCAACGTCGTAGTGGTGATAAATATTTTTGCGTGCGGTTTTCAGCGAAGTGCCTCGCGGCCAATGCACCCAACTGAATAAACGTGAAAGAAGCGATGTGCGATTGCCCGCGCGCTGCATGGCTGACAGGATTTCGGTCATCACATCTTCGATTTGCCCCTCAATAATGACACGTCCAGCAACGTACATTTCGCCCAACTGAAATGTTGGGTCCAGAATTACTCGCCAGACCGCACGATCGTCAACGAACCGGATTCGACCGATTTGGGTAGGCTGAGCGTCTACGGGCAAAATTTCTTCGCCGTTCGGTAGTTCGATTACCAGGTTTGGATTGCCAATTTGCCGAACGAATGTTCGGAGCAAACGGTGCGAAAGGGCCTTTGTCAACTTTGACTGAATCGTGCCTGCAACACGGGGAACTGGCTTACGCGAATCGTGATCGAGTGTGGAAGAGGAGGATGACGAACCAATTGATGGCTGCGAATCCCCAGTCAACTGAATTCTCATTGTGGAACTCCCTCAACAAATGCACGAAAAAATTGGAAGTCGCTGAATCTAGTCTACCTTAAGAGCAAATCTCGCGCCGGAACCTCAAGCCGTAAAATTGACAGTTCGTAATGAAAGTTCCGATTCGGGGAAAAGCAATTTTCTGGTCGGCTGTGCGGCAAGTGAGCCCGTAAGCTCAATCGCTCAGTCTGGTTGGCCTCCGCGAGTACTTGCAATCCAAAGTTTTAGAATAACAATTCTATCATGAAAGAACTGTGGTTGGCGACGATTCGAATTCCAGCAACTGTATTGATCTTGCTGGTACGTTTTTATCAAGTCGCGATTAGTCCGCTGCTCGGGAAAAACTGTCGGTTTGAACCGTCGTGCAGCGCCTACTTCATTCAATCTGTCCAAAAACATGGGGCTATTTTCGGCTCTCTGAAAGGCCTGTGGCGGATTTTGAGATGCAACCCCTTCAATCCAAATCACGGCCACGACCCCCCATAGGTCGTTCGCGGCAAAATCCGTCAAGAAACGGGCTTGCTCTCATCGGCCGTAGCGGTTTCGTGAGGCGGTGACGAGGATCCGGTTTCCTTCTTCCGCGCCTCGTGCAGCTCCAAAGCCTTTCGCACCATTTCTTTCTTGGCCTGTTCATCAACCGTAGAGAATTGATGCAGGCTGACGGCGAGCAAATCAACAACGCCAAGGCTCAACATCAAAATCAAGACCAGAAACATCGCAATCGTCATTGCCACGAAAACGGTCGAGTCATGAGCCCAATACAGCGCGGCCATCACGGCACCGACTACCGAAAGCAGCGAGCCAACCAAAGCGCGGCGCCGAAATTTCTTTTGTTCAAACTTCAGGTTTCGCGCAATTCTTTCACTGCGTCGAACGCTGTCCCATTCGCGTCGATGTTGGATCATCAGCAAGATACCAATGGCGAACAAGGCCAGGCCAAACAGCAGCAAGACCGCGCGGTTCGAAATGTCAATCTGAGCGAGAATCTGGTTCATTTCAACTTTTGCATTTGCCGCAACCACTCCACGAGCACACGACCGACCTTTTCCAATGACTCCGCCGAACAATTTTCTGGCAAGTCCTGTTCGGTATGCCAATACGCATTACTCGCATTTACATTAGGATAGTCGAAATCGATGATATCACAGGTTTGAATCCGGGCGATCGTATTGAGCGGCAAATGATCATCCCGGATAGTGTGCCGCTCTTTTTGAACAAATTCTTTCACGCCCATTTCGGCGGCCACTCCCCAGATACTCTTCGTCAATTTGGGGGCCATTTGTAAACTGTTGGCTTCGTAATACAACTCAAGTTCCTTGTCGGCAATCATGTCGACCAGGATGCCGTAATAATATTTGACATCCCAACGATTCTTCGAGTATTCGGTGGCGAAAAAGTTGGAACCCAGGAACATCGGATCGACGCCTGAGCGCCAGACAAATTCTTCACCGTCGAAGAACACCAAATCGATACCGTAGTTCCCTTCCATCATTGAAATGTGTTTGCCTAGCTCAAAAAACAGCCCCACGCCACTCGCCCCATCGTTGGCACCCAGAAAGACGCCCGTTGGGTTCTTGGGATCGCGGTCGGGAAATGGCCGGGTATCGTAATGGCAAGCGAACAGGAGTCGGCGTTTCCGTTCGGGATGAAATCTGACGATCATGTTCTTCAACGTTACAATCTGACCATCGAGAGGATGGCGAGCTTGGAAATTCTGCTCGATGACCTTGGCCCCCAAGTTATCGAAATGAGCTTTGATTAATTCTTGCTGCTTTTTCATCGCCTCGGACGTACTGACGCGCGCGCCCAGTTTGCAGACATCCCCAAGGATTTGATAGGCATACTCGCCATCAAATTTAGGTGGTGCTTTGTCTTCTTGCTTAGTCGCTTGGTCGCCCTTTGACTTCTTGATCGACTGCGGCTGGCCGAAGGTATGCGATTCACACCACGCCAGGCAAAACAACAGTGTCAAAAGGCGGAGTTGTGGGATGAACGAACAGTATCTTTCGAACATTGATTTCGTTGCCTATTCTCGTACGATGCGGTGGAAGCCCCCCGTCATTCTAGGGAATGGTTCTCAGTGGCCAAACGGAAGATTCCCGCCGTTCCCTCGATTCCCCGGCGATTTGCCTGTTTTTTCGAGAAAAAAACCTGATATCGCCGCCCCAAGATTCTCTTGTCAGGCTCGATGAGTTCCGGCTACACTAACCCCTCGCAACTTGGTTATACCGCAAGCACGGAGGCAAGCGTTATGTTGATCGTCGACGATGTGCTGAATCTGCACGAAGAAATGGTGTCGCACTGGCACAAGGCACCGGTTGACCAATCTTCCATCACTGGCGGACGCGAAGGAATTCTGGCGACGATCTGCCAACAGCATGCCTACAATTTTCAATTGTGGCACGAGGAAGACAAAGCCCGCGCTCCGCAAGCGAGCGATAAAGAAATCGCTAACGTCAAACGCACGATTGACGGACTGAATCAGAAGCGAAATGACTGGATCGAGCAAATCGATGTTGCGCTTCAGGATTATTTGGAGACGTCCGGTGTGCGCCTGAAGAAGATGGCCATCAAGTGCACTGAGACGCCCGGCGCGGCGATTGACCGCCTCTCCGTAATGTCATTACGGCTGTATCACTTGCAAGAAGAACTGTGTCGGCCCGACGTTGACAAGGCACACAAGGAAAAAGTACGTGATCGCTTTGATGTTTGCTTGCAGCAGCAGGCAAACCTGGCCGAAGCCCTGGAGTTGCTGTGGAAAGGCATTTCCGCTGGAAGCATTGCGCACCGGGTTTTCCGGCAACTCAAGATGTACAACGACCCGACGCTCAATCCAGCGATCTATTCCCAAAACAAGCCGAAACGCGCGGCCTGACGCCGTTTTTTGGAACTCGGCCCCACGCCTGGCAGATAAGCGCCAGAGTATGTCAACCGGAATTGCGGGGTTTTGATACCATACGAGCTAACGGTCTCCGGAAAAATGCTCGCAAATCTAGACTATGCTCACAAACCAAAACGCACCTGCAGATGGCTCCAACTCGTCCGAGTCGCGCGGGGTTAGCGGTACTTCGACTTCCAGAAGTGAGCCTCGGACTTCCACGAATCAAGCTCCGCGTTCTCTTTTCACGTCGTTTCTGATTACAGTTTCATTCGTTGCAATTTTTTGCATGCTGTTTTCCCGTTTGGGCCGATGGTTTTTTCTGGCCGAGTTGATCGGTAACTTTCAACTTCAAATCGGTATCGTGGGCCTCAGCTTGCCTTTGATCCTATGGGCTCGGGGAGCACGCCGAACCGCTTGGGCCACGTTTGTCGTTTCGTTGGTCACGCTCGTTAACCCGTTGTGGTCGTTCGTGCCCTACCGCACGGCGCAATTGCCGAATCCGGGCCAGTCCGTACGATTAATGTCCTTCAATTTGTTGGCGGCCAACCGTGATGAACAGGCGATTCGCGCCGCTATCGAACGGGACGATCTCGATGTCCTGCTGTTTGTCGAATACACACCGTTCATGGAGAACATCCGCCGCGATCTTATGGAACGGTTTCCGCATCAGATTATCGAATCGCGGTATCATGGTTTTGGGATCGCTTTGTTCAGCAAGTTCCCAATTCTGAAACAAAACGTTCAATATCTCACCGTTGGTCCGCTGGAGAAACCATCGGAGCCTCCTTACTTCGTGAAGGACGACCCTTATATCGACACAACTCTCGATGTTTATGGGCAAACGCTGCGAATCGTCGGCGTTCACTTCTTTAATCCAACGGAATACTCACGATTTGCCGAACGCACGCGGCAATTTCAAAAATTAATTGACGTGGCCAATCAACAACGTGGCTCACCGCTCGTGGTGATGGGCGACTTCAATTGCACGCCTTGGTCGCCTTTTTTTATGGAACTCCAGAAAAAAACTTCGCTCCGCGACAGCCGCCAGGGGTTTGGGTATCTGGGAACTTGGCCTGCCAGTGGTGATTTCCTGAGTATTCCAATCGACCACATTCTGATTTCAGACGACATTCAAGTTGCGCAACGAACGGTCTTGCCAGCAGCGGGCTCCGATCATTATCCGATCTACAGCGAAATCGTTATCGTCAAAGACTAGTTGGCGGAGACAGAAACCTTACGCGGCTCCACTGTGGCGCAAATGCGAATCGTCACGCAGCATCGTCTCAACCGCCGCCAGTACGTCGTCAATCGAGATCTCAAGCATCGCCCAGTTCGTTCCGAATCGACGTTCGCGGCGGGTTCCGGATTGATAGGTCTTTTGAATGGCCAGATGCTGCGCCCCATAGGCTCCGCTGTCCTGGGGACGCGTTGGTCCGTAAAGACCAATGCAGCGAGTTCCCGAGGCAACTGCTAAATGCAAAGGCCCCGTGTCACAACCGATGAAGATTTTTGCCCGCGACAAGAGCGCGGCAAGCGTGAGTAGCGTTGTCGAAGGTGCTTTCACCGCAGCCCCTTGGCTGACCGCAACTACGTGATCGGCCATTTTCGATTCGGCTGCTCCGCCCCAAGAGACCACGGGAATCAAGCCGAAGTGTTTACGGACTTGTCGTGCCAACTCGCCGAACCTTGCGGTGTCCCATTGCTTTGACGGCCAACTTGCCCCGGGGTTGATGACCACATAATCCAGGCTTAAACCAGAAACAAAAGCAGCGATTTCGCCGGCAGCCGCTGGGGCGATCGGCAAATTCAAATTCGCCGGACCAGGACGTGTAGGAAGCGGCAACAATGTCAGCAACTCGAGCGTCCGATCAACCAAATGGGACGTCGTGGGTCTGACAAGTCGATTGTTCATCCAGCTAGAAAGTTCTCGGCCATGTTCGCCGCGAAAACCCAATCGTCGAGGCGCACCGGATAGAAGTCCCACTAGGGAACTCTTGAACAAGCCTTGGGGATCGATCGAAATGTCGAACTTGAACTCCCTCAGTTGGCGACGAATGGCTCGTAGATCCCGCCATCGTTTGAACCACTTGGGCGGCACCACGACGACTTCGTCAATTGCAGAATGCAGACGCAGCAACGACTGCGATGCGGGTTCACAAGCCCATACAATCAAGCAATCAGGAAACTGTTGGCGTAACTCCGCAGCAAGCGGGAGAGTCAACAGGCAGTCGCCAATGTGACTCAGGCGATTGATTAAGAAACGAGGTCCGGTCCGCCCAATCACTTTCGCATTCCTTTGCGCTAGACAAGATTTTCTTTTAAACCTAACCGGCAGCCGCCATGTTTGTCGAGCCTTGGCCGACAACCGTCGAGTTATTTCTCTTCTGTGACTAAAGTAATCGATTTGATGTAGTCGAGGTTCGGAAATTTTTCTTTGACGTAGGCATTTCCTTGGGCTTGAAAGTTGCCCTGAACGTCTCGCGAATTCTCACCGTACTCGGTATTGATCTTGCCAAGAATCGCCGCGTTTTCCACAACCTTGCCCAACGGAGTAAAACCCATCGCGTCGAGTCGGCGATTGTCAGTCAGGCTGATAAACAATTGGACGGATCGCGAATCGGCTCCACCCTTGGCAAATGAAATCGTTCCGACCGCATTGGTGTGACCTGTATCAGGATCGTCTTTGATTCGTGCTTCGGACCAGACCTTGTTCATTTCGGGGTCGCCGTGGATTCCGAATTGAAACATGAAGTTGTCAACGGCGCGGAAAATCGCGATGTCTTGGAAATAGCCGTTTTTGACCAGGTTATAAAAGCGATCAACGCCATTGGGCGACCAGTCGCGATAGAACTCCATCGTGAAGTCGCCTTTGGTAGTTTCAAATTTTGCTTTAAAGGTTGCTGGGGCTGTTTCCGTCAAGTCTTTCGGCTGGAGCACCTTGCCCTGTTCAGCGGCTGCCGGACTTTGCTTTTCCTGCAAATATCCAAGCTTTGGTTGCAGACTCGCGCCCAATCCGCACCCCAACATTACAAACGCCGAAGCGCCAATAATCAAAAACGATTTCATGGATTTCCTCCGATGCCCAAAGTCTTCTCTGGGGCCTTAAGCGGCGGTATTGCTAATTTCCTTGCGCGACAACGCGCTGCGATTTGGCCGTACTAAATCAGTAACCAGTCCTGTTTTTTCCAGAACGACCAACGTCCAGTACGTGACGTCCAACTCCCACCAGCGGTGTCCGTGTTGGGCCGTACGCGGATCGGCATGATGATTGTTGTGCCAGCCCTCGCCATTGGTGAGCAACGCGAATAGCCAATTATTTCGACTGTCCTCGCGTGTTTCGTAATTTCGGTAGCCCCACATGTGAGCAGCCGAGTTGATACCCCAAGTAACATGCCAGGTAAAAATTGTCCGCATCACAACACCCCACAGCATCCAGCCGTAGGCCCATTGCAAGGCACCAGCGCCAGTACCCGTAACCAACCAGCCAACGAAACCACCAAATAACGTAATTAGGATCCCGTGAGCGAAATAAACCCAAACCCAGTTCAGCCCACGTTGTAGCCAAAGGTACAATGGGTCCCGCATTACATCACGTGCGTACTTGTCGTAGGCGGCCAGAGTCGACGTATCGCGATTTTCGACGAACAACCAACCGACATGCGCCCAGAATCCGTTAACCTTGGGCGTGTGCGGATCGGGCTGATGATCCGAATGCTGATGGTGAAGGCGATGCACCAAAACCCATCGCGCGGGTGAGTCTTGAAAACTGCAGACACCCAACATGGCGAGGAGGTGTTCGAACCACTTTGGACATTTGAACCCTCGATGGGTCAGCAGCCGATGATAACCAGCACCAATTCCAATTGAGGTGAAGACGTAATTTCCGATGAACAAAAACGCAACGCCCCACCAGGAAAAAAAATAAGGCAAGAATGCCAGTGGAATCATCAGGTGAAACACAATCACGGGAATGACATATTCCCACAAAATCCGACTGCTTCCGTCGACGCCCGCCGGACGTGGCACTTTTGGTAGACGATGCGCCTCTTGGCCATCGTTGAGCGCCTCATCGGCATATGCATCAGAATGAATATCGTTAACAGTTTCGTTGGGAATTCGCGGTTGTAAGTTCATAAAATATGCCGTGGCAGCAAGGTTTGAATGCGGGATTGCGAACCTACCTGTTGAGTCACCAATAGTCTAAAGTTTTCGCCGCGAATCCGGAACTGCAAATGGTGCGGCATTTCCGATAAACCAGCGTTTTTCCACGACTTCCGTCGCATTGGCCGCAGCAAAATTCTTACTTTGACTCTGATCCCAGATAGGCCCAGGGCAACTACCGGATCCGTTTAGCACCTTCGGAATGCTTGCGAAACTTGGAAAAAAGGCTTAGATTTTCCGGCGACCTAAATCCCGCATCTTAATTAGTTCTTACAAGGAGCCGAAATGTCGGTTGCAAAAGTAGTCGAAATCAAATCATCATCTTCGAAAGGATTTGAAGACGCCATCAAACACGGAATCAGCCGTGCCAACAAGACGTTGAAAAACGTCAAAGGTGCTTGGGTTGCCGAGCAGGAAGTTGTGGTCGAGAAGGGGAAAGTCGTCGAGTATCGCGTCTTGATGAAAGTCACTTTCATCCTCACGGACTGATTGTCCTGCTGACACTGAAAACAACACGAGCGTGTTCGAATGCTTTCGAGCACGCTTTTTTTGCGCCGCCCAGAGTAGATAGATTTTTTTGCAGCGACTTTCGATCGGATATTTACAGGCTGGCCAGATAGCCTTTAACCTCCGGGCGACCTAGATAGAGGTACGAATAAATGTAGAAGCCTGCTAAGACTATGCCCCAAATCAAGGAAAAACCCAATATCGCCGCGAAAAAAATCCATCGCTGTTCCGGGTCGTCACCGAATGGACTTTCATCACCTTCCTGATTGAATTGAATGGCGGTGCTCACGATTCCAAATCCCATTCGTACCACCGCGAAAATGGCCGCAGCCAAAAGAGTTTGCCGGAAAGTCCGTGCTAACCCTCCATTCTTGGCCAGAACACCGAATGAACCTACCAGCAAGGCTACGGCGATGATGAAGTTCAAGATCGAGAAAATGACTCCCGTTACCAAATCGAAATTCGAGACCTGCTGAGGAAAATCTGGATCGCGAGAAATCATAAAGGCCGCCACGATTCCAAACAATCCAATGCACGAGCCGAATAAACCAAACGCACCCAGGATCAGGGAAATTACTGAGATGGGTGCCAACCCACCCGGTTGAGATCCCGGAACTATAGGCACGTTCACCGATTGATAGTTCGGTGACTGAAATGGATTTTGAGACATCTGAAATCTTTCGGAGTAAAGTCGGTCGCGATCTAAAACTTGAGTTGACTAACGTATGCTTCCCAGTCTCGCTGAAATTCTGCCAAGTTGTTTGTACCCAAGATCTGTTTTAAAGTCCTTTTGCCCGTGCCGTCAACGGATGCGTTTTTGACAAAAGCTCGATAAAAATCCACGAGTTTTCCCTGCTCTTGCAAATAGTAACACAAGTATCGTGCTTGGGCGTAATTCGTGCCAGGATCGTCGTCGTAAAATTCTCGTTGCGACGTTTGCATCATGTTTTCAAACGATGGCACGCTACCTTTTTCAATCGCCAATTGCAAACCACGCAATCGCCAGTTCGTGTAACCCACCATAACTCCATTTTCTTCGCCACATTGCTCGTATAACGACGCCAATCCTTCGTTGAACCACGCAGGGCAATCCGGAAAATTGGCCGCGATAAAGGGATGCACGATTTCGTGCACCAGGGTCCCGCCGCCAGTACTGATGTTCATGATCAAAGCCCTCTTCGTTGACGAATAGAATCCAAACGGAGTCGTCGGCTTCATGGCGAACAGCTCCTCGCAGTGCGTCTCGTAGCTCTCTTTATCCTTGAACAGCCAAATCGTGATAATGTGGTCAGGGTCGTTGGCAAAATACGTCTTCTTCAAATGCTGTACCGCCCAACGGATTGTGCTCTCAGTCCGTGCTGCCACTTTTTGGGCACTCTCGTCGCCCACGACCACGAAGGGGCGTTCGATAAAAATATGGAACGATTTTCCGTTGAGTTGTTCCCGAAGTTTTGCTACATGCTCCGCATAGGCATCTTGATTCAGTCTCGATGGAGCTGCGCGGTCGCTATTTTCTGCAGTTGGGAGTTGTTGCGCTGTCGTTACGGCAGCAATGAACATGAACCCAAGCGGAAGTACCAGTCGCCATTGCTTCATCGCAGAACTCCCAATTGCTGCTGGCATGATTTTGCCAGCGGTCTGACATGAATCAAGAAAATTTAGCTAATCGAAATAAAAGTTTAATCTTGTGTAATCGTTAAAGTCGATGGGAGTGATGAAGAAGTGTGTCACCATTCGAGGATGAATCAATGCTAGCGAAATATAAGCCATTCTTGGTCACTTGCGGTTTGGCCCTGTCCCTGACATGGAATGCCCAGTTGTTCGGGCAATCAAACGCCCCTTCGCGCAACGCCAATCCAGTTCCGCCAAGCGTCCATGTTCCGCCTAAACAAACAAATGGCGCGAATTCCTTCAACTTTTCTGACTCGGGTGTTCGCGGTGGCAGTACCGTCGTGCGGGATAAGAATGTTCAGGCTGCCTCGTTTTTACAAGATTCGAACCAGGAACCTCAAGTACCTGCGCTGTTAGCCGGTCAGGATAAATTGCTGCCGCCTCCACAGGCGTTGGAAATCGCAAAGAACAAGATGGTCGAAAACACCGACCCGAACTCAATTCGCAAGAGCAACGAAAAGACTCTACCCGCAAACGCTGCCCCACAAAAACCAAACAGCGAGCCCATCGTTCAAAAACCGCAATTGAAACAACCAACAGCGCTGCAAAAAGAAGCAGGTCCGCCGGTGGTATCCAACGAAGAACTGCAACGTCAGGCAACCTTGAATCGAATTCGCCAAGCCGAAATGTCCTACGACGCTAATAAGTCCATAGGACAAGATAAGCCCATGGGACAAAAAATCGAGGCTTCGCCGCCAGCCGGTTCAAACATGCCGGTGAACTTTGAAACCAACACGAAGGCAACTTCATCCAGCCGTGAGTCCAAAATTCTGAACATTGGCAGCCCCTCGATTGAAATTGAATCGTTCGGTCCACAAAGTGTCGGAATCCACAAACGATCGCAATACAAAGTTATCGTGCGAAATACCTCAGGGAACGACGCCGACAACTTGAGTGTTTCGGTCAATCTCCCGCAATGGGTGAAACTCGAAAACGTAAACACATCCGTTGGACGCCGCGAAATCGGAACCGAACAACGGGCTGCCCGCGTCCGCTGGACGATTGATCGATTGTCTGCCGGAACCTCTCAAACCATGACATTGGATGCCATTCCGACCAAGGCTGAAAACTTTGACGTGCAAGTTGAGTGGGCAATTCAACCTCGCTCGACCTCGGCCCGCGTTCAAGTGACGGAACCCCGACTGGACATGAATATTTCGGGTCCAACCGAAGTTATGTACGGCGAGACCGCAATGTATCAAGTGACAGTTCGCAACCCGGGAACGGGTACAGCAGAAAACGTGATTGTCATGCTGCCGGAAGCCCTGGGCGGCGAGCGGGCCAACCTTGGGGAAATTCCTGCCGGACAAGAACGAGCCTTCCAGGTTGAACTATTGGCCCGTGCTGCTGGACAACTTGATTTAACCACTTCGGCAACCGGCGCGGGCGATCTGCAAACTAGTTCGACACGAGAAATTGTGGTCCGTCGTCCGGCCCTGGCACTCAAGATCACAGGTCCGCAACTGAAATATGCTGGTTCGGTCGGCCAATACGATATTACGATTACCAACAACGGCGACGCGATTGCTCGCGATGTCTCCGCTGCATTGGCCCTACCGACTGGCGTGCAATACGTTGACGGCATCGATGGTGCAGAACTGATCGACAACGCGATGCGTTGGTCGATTGGAACGCTCGATGTTGGTGATAAACGAACCTATCGCGTCAACTGCCAGTTGAATTCGGAAGGTGAAATTCAAATGGACCTCGGTGCCCGCGGTTCCAGCGATATCGCAGCCGTGGATCGCTGTTTAACAACTGTGGAAACTGTGGCTGATTTGATCCTGACCGTGGACGATCCCAAAGGCCCACTGCCAACCGGTCAAAAACTGGAATACACGATTCGCATCAAGAACCGTGGATCGCGGGCCGCCAACGAATTGAACTTGATCATGCAATACTCAGAGGGCGTCGAGCCGACCATTGCCAATGGCTTGACTCATCAAGTTGTGCCAGGCCAAGTTGTCTTTTCGCCGATTCCCGTAATCGAACCAGGCCAAGAGATTTCGGTTGTTATTACCGCTCAGGCTCTCTCGGCCGGTGTTCATCGCTTCCGCGCTCAATTGACAACGGAAGATGGTGATGTGCATGAAGTCAAAGAAGGAACAACGAAGTTCTATGGCGACAACATCGCCCCAACGACAACCGCTCGCGCACCATCGTCGAACGACTTCAAGAAATAGTTTAGAAAGCACTCCGGCCCAACACCCGGCCGGTGAATCCATCAAGGGTTCAACTTCTTCGAAAACTGCTCAGTGGCGACGCTGAGCAGTTTTTTTGTTTCGCTAAAAGTCGTTCCAGTCGAGACCGATATCAAAGTTTGTCGCGGAATGGGTTATGGCACCAACACTGATGCGATCAATCCCTGTTTCCGCAACCGCAGTGATCGTTTCCCGCGTAATCCCGCCCGAAGCCTCCAGCTCAATTTCCGGGGCGAACCGATCGCGCAGTACAACCGCCCGTCGCATCAATTCCGGAGACATGTTGTCGAGCAGGATAATCGCCGGACCAGCGCGGAGGGCCTGCTCAAGTTGCGACAACCGGTCGACCTCGATTTGGATGATGGTGCCACTGCCGGCTGGGAGTTGAGCGGAGTTTTGGCGAACCCAATCCTGCGCCTTGCGAACGGCAAGTTCCACGACGTTCACGTCAGCTCCGACCAAATTTCGCAGCATGGCCAAATGATTGTCTTTAATCAAAATCGCATCATGCAGACCTAGCCGATGATTGTGACCGCCGCCGCAACGGACGGCGAACTTTTCCAGGCGACGCCAGCCCGGAGTCGTTTTCCGGGTGTCGTACAGCCGCGCATCGGTTCCGGAAATTAGTGCGACGTACTCGGCGGTCAAGGTGGCGATCCCACACAGCCGTCCCAAAAAATTGAGACAGGTTCGTTCCACCAACAAAATTTCCCTTGCATCTCCACTCAATTGAGCCAAGGCAGCACGTGCGGAGACAACCGCGCCGTCTTCGACCTGAGTGGCCAGCTGCAATCTCGGGGCTATCCGGTCGATAATTCGGTGCAAGACACTGATACCGCAAATTCTGCCGGCGCGTCGCGTTACGAAGGTTGCGGAGCCCGGAAATGATCTGTCAAACAACGCAAGGCTCGTACAGTCGACTCGGCCCCTGAGATCTTCGGCAATTGACTGGTCAATCAAAAAATCCAGATCGGCCAACGCCTCTTGATCCAACTCCAGAGGATCGACCGCACGAGGTGAATCAGAGGAGTGGGCCACTGGTATCCTTTGTTTTTGCAGTTAGTCCGAGCCAATAATGATGGTCCGCGGCACAATTTTCTTCGGTTAACGTGATCGCGGTGCCTGTATTGTCAACATTTGTCTGGCATTTGGCTAGGCTCAGGGATGGGCGACACCGTGTAGAAAGGGCTTGACGGAAACAATGCCTTACGCCAAAATGTAGCCTATGCTACATTTTCCAAAAACCGCGACGGCTTGTTGGATCGCAGGACTGGTCTGCCTGGGATTGTCACTGTCAGGCTGCGGGGAAGCCCGCGTGGCTCGCGAGGTTCGCGACGGGAAAAAAGTCTTTCGATTCGCCGGAACTTATCCAATCCATGCGGTGGCAACCGTCGGAATGGTGGCCGATATGGTACGGGCCGTGGGTGGGGAACATGTCGTCGTCGAGCAAATGTTGGGCGCGGGCGTCGATCCGCATTTGTACAAGGCCACCCGAGACGACGTTCGCTTGATCCTCAAGGCAGATCTGGTCTTCTACAACGGCTTGTTCCTTGAAGGCAAGATGATCGACATCTTGCAAAAGGTTTCGAAGACCCGACCCGTGTTTGCCCTGGCGAATGGCTTAGACGCTCAATTGTTGGTCGGCGATAGTGAATCGGAAGACCATCATGATCCTCACGTTTGGATGGACGTCGCCTATTGGTCTCAGGGCATTGATGAAGTGCTGGAGCGATTGTCGGAATACGATCCGCAGCATTCGGCCGATTTTCTTCGGAACGCCGAACGTTATCGCGAGGAACTAAGGCGGCTGGATGCCTACGCGAAATCCACGTTGGCAACAATTCCGCAAGACCGGCGAATATTTTTGACTTCGCATGACGCCTTTCATTACTTTGGTCGAGCCTATGGCCTGGAGGTAATGGGAATTCAAGGGATCTCGACCGAATCTGAAGCCGGATTGCGCCGCGTCAACGAGTTAGTCGATTTAATCGTCGAGAAAAAAGTACCGGCGGTATTTTTCGAAAGCAGTGTGCCCCAGCGGAGCATCGAAGCGATTGTTGCCGGCGCGGGTTCTCGGGGCCATCGTGTGGAGATTCTCGGTCCGCTGTATTCGGATGCGATGGGAGATGCGGGTACTTATGAAGGCACGTACGTAGGCATGATTGATCACAACGTCACTCTTGTCGCCCGCGGACTCGGTGGAACGGCCCCGGCACTGGGCAGCCAAGGCAAGTTGTCGCTGTCCGGTCATTCGGAATGAAAACTTTTTTGCACGGTAATCAACGCTTATGAACAAAACAGAAACCGTTTCAAATCCCGAAACATCGTCTACGACTTCCACGCCGACACCGTTATCGGTGTACGACATGACGGTGGCCTATTATCGCAAGCCAGTCGTTTGGGACGTGAGCTTTGACGTGCCGCCTGGAAAGCTGGTGGGAATCGTCGGCCCGAATGGTGCGGGCAAGAGTACGCTGCTCAAAGCCATCATGGATTTGATTCCGCGAACGTCTGGACGTGTGCAGGTTTTCGGTCAAAGTTTTGCGGAGAATCGTCATCGCGTGGGCTACGTTCCGCAGCGTGAAAGTGTGGACTGGGATTTTCCGGTGAGTGCCCTCGATGTTGTAGCGATGGGGCTTTACCGGCAAATCGGCTGGTTTCGTCGCGTCAAACGGGAACAACGTGAGCGAGCATTGTGGGGACTGGAGAGAGTCGGAATTGCCGAGTTGGCGAACCGCCAAATCAGCCAGTTGTCGGGTGGCCAACAACAGCGGACTTTCTTGGCTCGCGCTTTAGTTCAAGACGCAGACCTGTATTTGATGGATGAGCCGTTTGCTGCCGTCGACGCCGCGACCGAATTGGCGATTGTCGAAGTGCTGCGTGAATTGCAGCGAGCCGGAAAAACAGTACTCGTCATTCATCACGACTTGCAGTCAGTGGCTGCTTATTTCGACATGGTCCTGCTGTTAAACATGCGTGTGGTTGCGTTTGGCCCGACCGAGGAAGTATTTACCACAGAAAATTTGCAAAAGACCTACGGCGGGCGATTAACGCTGCTCGATGAAGCGACCGAGGCGATGCGACGGCGAGGAAAGGTCTTATGATCAACCGCTCGGCCTTCACGCGAAAAATTTGGGGGATTGCGGCAGTCGTGCTCGTATTTGTCGCAACATTTCTGGCCACGATTCCCGCACTGGCTGAAGAAACGGGCGAGGCCACAGTCGACAGCGACATGTGGTTTCGCGTGCTTACTCTGGCCGATTACAACACCCGCGTGGTTGTAGCGGGCACCGGACTCCTGGGATTGGCCGCCGGACTCGTCGGCAGTTTTGCACTTCTCCGCCGCCGGGCACTGATGGGTGATGCGTTAAGCCATGCGACTTTGCCCGGAATTGGGCTGGCTTTCATGTTCGCGACAGTGATGGGTTGGGACGGCAAGTCATTGGTGGTCCTCCTGACCGGTGCCGCGCTCAGCGGAGTCCTCGGGACGCTGGCGATCGTCGGTATCAATGCATTGCCAAGGATCAAAGAAGACACATCGCTGGGAATCGTACTAAGTGTGTTTTTTGGTGCAGGCATCGCGATCATGGTTGTGGCACAGCAGATGTCGACAGGACACGCGGCCGGTCTGGAATCGTTCATTTATGGCAAGACCGCTTCGATGCTGTCTCGTGACTCATGGTTGATCGGTGCAACGGGCTTGTTTGTTTCACTTGTGGGTTTGTCCGTATTCAAAGAATTGAAGTTGCTGTGTTTTGATGAGGCTTTTACTCAGTCGCTGGGCTACTCGCGCCATCTCTTGGATCTTGTACTGATGGCGATGATTGTTTTGGTGACGATCATCGGTCTCCAAGCCGTCGGGTTAATTCTGATGATTGCCTTGTTGGTGATTCCGCCAGCAGCGGCTCGGTTTTGGACCGAAAATATGGAGCGAATGAGTTTGGTTGCCGCGCTGATTGGTTCGGCAGCGGCAATTTGTGGCTCAGCTGCTTCAGCCATCTTTCCACAGTTGCCCTCGGGCGCAACGATCGTCCTCGTCTGCAGCAGTTTTTTCCTGATCAGCATGTTTTTTGGAAGTCGTCGCGGAACGGTGTTTCGTTTCTTCCGCCGTCTCGCGTTGCAGCGACGGGTTGGTCGCCAACATTTGTTGCGGGCTTTGTATGAACAGCAGGAGTTGCAGGAGGAGCGCGGAAGCAAACTTGCCGAACAGGCGATTCCTTTCAACAACTTGTTAAAGATGCGAAGTTGGTCGCCTGCTCAGCTGCGTCGTGAAATTCGTCGCGCGGTCAATGATCAAGAGGTACTCGAGTTTCCCGATCAGACACTGCGGTTAACCGCCGCCGGAATGGTCAACGCGAAACAACTTGCGCGCGACCACCGTTTATGGGAGCTTTATTTGATCACGCATGCTGATATCGCCGCCAGCAAAGTGGATCAAGATGCGGACATGATTGAACATGTATTGGAGCCAGCAACCATTGCCAAATTGGAACAATTGCTGGCCCAAGAGGAGTTGATGGCGTTGCCCCCAAGTCCCCATCCGTTGGGAGAAGCCAAAAAATGAATGTTGATGCTCAACCGAAAAAAAATCGCCGACGAGGTGCGCAACCATGAATTGGCTGATTGTTGATTGGTATTGGCCGTTGGACGGCTGGATTGTTGTGGCTGGGATTTTATGTGCGGTCAGCGCGGCACTGCTGGGCAACTTCCTGGTGCTGAGAAAAATGAGCCTCTTGGGGGACGCCATCAGCCATGCCGTCTTACCGGGTTTGGCAGTCGCTTTTCTGGTAACCGGTAGTCGCAATAGTCTGCCTATGTTCGTCGGCGCGGTAGTTGTCGGAATTCTCACCGCCCTGTTCACGCAGTGGATTCGCAGTGCTGGCAACGTGGACGAAGGCGCTTCCATGGGCGTTGTCTTTACCACATTGTTTGCCCTAGGACTAATCCTGATTGTCCAGACCGCAGATCGCGTGGATCTCGATCCAGGCTGCGTGTTGTATGGGGCGATTGAGTTTACGCCGCTCGATGTGATCGACCTTTGGGGCCTGGCGGTTCCGCGCGTGATCATCACGTTGTCGATTGTGCTCCTGATTAATCTTTTGTTTGTTGTGGGATTGTTCAAGGAACTACGAATTGCGTCGTTCGATCCCGAATTGGCAACCGCTTTGGGCTTTAGGGCCTCGATCATTCACTATCTGTTGATGACTCTCGTTGCGGTAACTGCCGTGGCGGCTTTCGAAAGCGTCGGGAACATTCTCGTCGTGGCGATGTTTGTTGTTCCGCCCGCTGCGGCGCTGATGATTACCGATCGACTCGGGCGAATGGTCGTTTACAGCGCGATCATAGCCGCAGTCGGAGCTGCATCCGGGCATGTCATGGCGATCAGCGTACCCGCGTGGTTTGGCTTTCGCAGTACGTCTACGGCTGGCATGATGTCGGTCTCTGTTGGTTTATTGTTCTTAATGGCCGCGCTAGTTGGACCGAAGCACGGTGTGGTGGTGACTTGGGCCCGACGCTGGTTGACAAGCTGGCGCATCCTGTCGGAAGACATCGTGGCATTCTTGTTTCGCCAAGAAGAACGCTCGACCAATGTCGCTGCCGATCTCAAATCGATTTGTTCTTCACTAATGGTTCCGGCTTGGAAGGCACGCGTGGCTCTGTGGCGCGAGGCTCGGCGGGGGACGATTATAAAGTCGGCCGAGGGAACCTTTCGGCTCACGCCGGCAGGGACCCGCAAGGCCCAAGAATTGGTCCGATCCCATCGACTTTGGGAGTCCTACTTGGTGCAAGAATTGGCGCTCACCTCTGACCGGATCCACGATAAGGCCGAGAGATTGGAGCATTTCACGAATAAAGATCTGCGCACGCGGCTAAGCGATGCTGTCACTGCCAGCGAAGACCCTCATGGTTCGCCAATCCCGCCTGAAGCTCAATAAATATGACCTGGCAAGCTCGGTAAACTTTGTCAGTTATTCCTCGTAGCGAATGTTTTCTTGAAAAAACTTTCAGGTCAACAATTCTTCGTCTGCCGTTTGTCTGAATTATCCCAGTTGCAAGGACGATTATCGTTGTGACGAGCCATCAAATGGCCGGGATTTGTTCCCCGCTGGCAGCAATAGGGAGCTGCTGATCCCGACAATCGAAAACACGACGCCGTGAAATCGGCCATTTTTACGAGGAATTTCGACATGCGATCGACTTTATTTTGTTCAGCGCTCTGCCTGGTTGCCTTGCTGGCATCCGGCTGTTGCGTCAACGTTTCACGATCTGGCGATTGCGGTCCTGATCGCTGCTCAACTGGTTTTCAAAACCGAATTTTCGGTGGCGGCCTATTCCGCGGAGCTGGTCAAAATTGCGGTTGCGACGGTGGAGCGGTCGGTGGCTGCGGCACGAACGGCGGTGTCTCTAACGGCTGTGGTGCAAATGGCGGCATCATGAACGGCTGTGGTGCGAATGGCCGCCTCTTGAACGGATGCGGCGCGAATGGAAATATCTCCGATGGTTGCGGATGCAACGGCGGAGTCTCAAACGGATGTGGTTGCAATTCTGGCGGTCGAGGCTGTGCATCGCTCGGCGGTGCCAACGGCGGCTGCGGATGTGGTGATTGCGGTGGTTCAGGAGCCGGTCTTGCCGGTGGCGGAATCGGCGGCGGGCTGAACTTGCCAGGCCTAGGTGGTGGCATGGGCGGTGGCATGGGCGATGGTGCCTTCGGTGGTGGTATGGGCGACGGTGGTGTGGCTCTGGCCGGCTTCAGCGGCGGCTGCGGTCGATTTGGCTGCGGCACGAACGGACGCTACTGCCTTGGTTGCCGACTCAAGAATTTGAGCAGCGGTGGACGTGGTGGCTCGGGCAGTGGCAGTGGATTGCTGCACAAAATGGTGCCCAACGGCATGGCCGGTAATCATCCTTACGGCGGACAACTGCCGCACACGGAACCAATTCCAACGAATGGCGGACCAGACTCAACTGCCCCAACGTATCAGTATCCTTACTATACGTTGCGTGGCCCACGTGACTTCCTGCAAAGCAACCCTCCATCGATTGGCTACTAAGCCAACGGTTGGTTGAAGCAAAACAAAACAAAAAACTCGGGCTTTGGTCCGAGTTTTTTTATTTGTTGGGAGGAAATTCGGCAGGCGTGGCGTTGTTTTTGGAACGCCGGTTGGCCTTGGCCCACAACTCAAATTCACGGCCATCTTTGCCATTAATCGGCCCCGCAATTTTCTCCCAATTGGCTACTCCATCATCGCTCAGTTCCTGCAGAATCGAAACTGAGAACCGGTGAATTGGTTCAGACATCTTTCGAT
>JBEBGH010000478.1:0-3281 GCA_040081565.1 Pirellulaceae bacterium | reverse complement strand
CTTCGGGTTAGGACTAAATCAACAGCCTGCAAGCCCGCCGGTAATAGGTGGATGGCTCGGGAGAAAAAAACGATTCTTCCCCACTCTTAATGTAACGGTACTATGTCCATCAGAGGATGAACAAATCGAAAGATCACGCTCTAAGTACTAGTTGGGGGTCTGCGGCTGAATCATCGCTGCATGAATCTGGCTATGGCTTCAGCCAGTTGCGTTAATGATGCTGGATCGGACAGAGTGATTTTCAGTTGCGGTCGGCCCTGTTCATCCGTTTCAACGCATTCCTTCAGACGATCGCTGACTGCGTTGACGGCTGCTGCATCAACCGGTGTGCTTTTTTCTGCGGAGAAAACCTCGCCGGCAAAATGGAGCGCCGCCGTAATCAATTGGCCGCTGGCTTGAGAGACTTTTTCCCGGCGCTGCTTCAATTGATCTGCTTCGGAAATAACCTGACTTTGCTGGCTGGCATCGAGCGGCGTTATCCGGGGGGCGAGAATTACTTCCAGCCGCTTCTTCAAATCCTCCATACCACTGACCATTTGCACTTCGTTGACCTCGCTTTCCATTTCCAAGGCTGCATTGGCCAGTTCCTGCTTCGACGCGAGTGTTTCGAGCATCCGCTCCTCAATCGTATTGCCGGTCGTCACCAGTTTGTAAACGTGAACCGGCTGTTTCTGTCCCATCCGATACGCCCGCGCAATTCGCTGTTCGAGGATTGCCGGGTTCCACGGCAGGTCAACATTGATGACCGTGTTGGCTGATTGCAGATTCAAACCGGTTGAGCCGGTATTGGTCATCAGAATCAATCGACAGTCAGGATCATTCTGAAAACGATGAATCAACCCCGGACGCTTCTTCTGCGGCACCTGACCGTCCAGTCGAACCCACTTAACTCCAAAATTCTCCAGACGACGTTCAATCCGATCTAGCATTCGACGCCACTCACTGAACAACACGATCTTTCGCGTCGGATCGGGCAGCAAGCCCTCAAACAACTCGTTCAGGCGTTCCAGTTTGGTGCTGTATTCGGGCTCTTGCTGATCAATGAGAAAAGTACTGTCACAGGACATGCGGGCCATCAACAGTGCCTTTTGCACTTGCAACAAATCCATCTCAGTCAGAAACTTCTTGCCCATGATCCGGGCAACTTTGTTCAAATTATCAAAGCAGATGTCAGCCTGCTCTTTGGTTGGTTCAATGCGAATGATCTCGTCAATCCGCTCCGGGAGCTGTTTCGCCACCTCGGTCCGAGTTCGACGAAGTAGAATGGGCTTCAGGGTCTCTCGCAGCTCGTCGAGTCGGCGATACGAAAGCGTTTTGCCCCGTTCGTCGACAACATGATGCTTGTGAAAGAAATCGTAAGCCGGCCCAAGTATATTCTCATCAGCAAATCGCACGACCGTGAACAGTTCTCCCAACCGATTCTCCAGCGGCGTGCCCGAAAGTATCAGCCGAAAAGGACTATCCAATTGCCGAATTATGTTGCTGGTTTTGGATTCCCAATTCTTGATTCGCTGCCCCTCATCGAGCACGATCAAGTCCCAAGGCACCTGTTCGATGCTGGTCAGATCACGCATCACCTGTTCATAGTTGCAGATGGTAAAGAAGGCATTGCTGGCGTATTGTCCGACTCGTTCAGCACCGGTTCCGATAACGATCTGCGTTGATCGACCACTGAAACGAACAATTTCGCTGCGCCACTGGCTTTTGAGCGACGCCGGGCAGATGATCAACACGCGCTGGACGTCGGCCACGCGTGCCAAAAGCTCGGCCACGCCGATCGCTTGGATCGTTTTTCCAAGTCCCATGTCGTCTGCCAGGATTGCACGGCCCGCACCAGCACAAAAGGCAATCCCGTCAAGTTGATAAGGCATCAAAGTGGCGTTGAGCAGTTCTTTAAGAAACGGGTGGGAAGCCGGATTCTTGCGGATCGCCTCACACTCAGTCCGAATGCGGCTTTGGTCCAACTCGCGCTGAATCATCTTCTCGGCATCCGGAAAAACCACCAGTTCGCAACCGGCCAGAGTCAATGCATTGATTCGATGCAGAGCCTCTTGTGCCGATGTAATCGGAGTTTTCGCTGCGGTCCCGACGATTTCCTTGACTTTGGCATCGCAACGGGTAGGAAGAGAAAACAGCAATCCGATTTGCGGACCATAAGATACTCGCAAAGAGAGTCGCTTTCGCCCGTAAGGTTGATTCAGCTTCTGGGCACTGAACTTTCGTTTGAGTTTGTATTGGACGTGGAAGATGTGTTTGCAGACTTCGACCTGATTGGTGCGATAATCAGGGCAGGTGCAATAGTTTCCGGTCGATTCAAGACTGCGAATGGCGACGCGATAGCTGCGTCCGGATTGCTCACTGGTCACGACATAATCGGACCAGGGTTCATCGAGCGAATTGGAACGAACCTGCATCTTTTCTTCTCTGGCTCGTTTGCGGCGGTCGGCAATCACGCGCAGCATCAGTTCCTTGCGAGTCAGATGTTCCAGCGGCACGTCCTCATCGGGCGGAGCCGCCAGTCCCAGCAGTTCCTTGGAATCCATCAAGTAGTCAACGGCCGCGCCTCCATGTTTACAGGCAATTTCGCAGCGATCGCATTGAATATGAATTTGGCGATTCCGTCCGGACATCAGCGTCATGGTCACAATCGCCACTCCATCGGCCACTTGATGATCCTGAACTCGAATACGCAGCAGATCGCCACCCAGATAGACATCCCGATCAAACTCGATGGAAAACAGGCTGGCTCCTTCACGGATCAACTTTGGACCTTCATCACCGAGAAGTTTGCAGGCCTGCGAGTAAGTCGTGGTACCAAGTTTTGCGTGAAAAGGATTTTCCCTGTTTTTCGGTTGTTTCGGCTTCCCGGCCTTGGCTGCAGTCCGTTGCTTGGTCTTCATTTATCGACTCCATTCGTTCGGGTTTTTCCAGTGTTAGTCAGTAATGCGCTGGTCATTGGTTTGTAGTGCAGTGTCGCGGTCTTCAGGTCATCGGTGGTGCGGTGATCAAAGGGGAATATCATTTTCAAGACGAGTATTAAATTTTCCGGCCAAAACATTTTGTAGTCAATCCGTTGCACGGGCTCAGGGATCGTGCCAGAATTGAAAGTATCATGCTGCAAACCGGATGAATCAATCCCCCTCGATCTCGCTTAATTGCGTCAATAGGCGGGCAGTGGCGTAAGAAAAGATGGACGGCACGAATGGCACTGTCGTGGTTTTTGCTAGGTTTCGAAGGCGTTATCGCCGTGGTGGAGACGTTGGCGAAGTTCGTTCCTTGGT
>JBEBGH010000477.1:0-3282 GCA_040081565.1 Pirellulaceae bacterium | reverse complement strand
TCTCACCGGTGATTGGAACCACGAAGCCCGCTCCAGCAGCAATTGCAATCTGGCGAACCGTCACAACAAAGTCACGCGGTCGGCCGACGATATCGGGATTGTCGGATAGCGACTTTTGCGTTTTGGCCATGCAGATCGGAACCTTGTCGAGCCCCAGTTTCTTGATGGTCTTGAGGTCAGCGAGCGCACGGGGTAAGTATTCCACGGAAGCGGCTCCGTAGTATTCCGTGCAAATCGTTTCGATCTTCTTTTTGATCGGCCACGACCAATCGTATAGCGGCTTGAATCTCCCGGTGAAACCCGCCGCCTTTTCGGCGACTGTTTTTGCCAGAGCCTCAGCGCCCTTGCCACCTTCGCCCCACACGTTTGACTCGATTGCAGGGACTCCAAGTTTTTCACAGGCCTCTCGGACAATTGCGATTTCGTCTGGCGGGTCGGCTGAAAATTTATTGATTGCAACCACGGCCGGAACACCGAAACGGGCCGCGTTCTCCAGATGCTTTTCCAGGTTTTCAAGTCCGGCTCGCAGTGCCGTTGGATTGGGCTCGGAGACCTTGGACAATTCGCATTTCCCATGGTACTTCAGGGCCCGCAGTGTGGCGACAATTACGACCGCCGAAGGACTCAAATCCGCTGACTGGCATTTGATGTCAAAGAATTTTTCGGCGCCCAAATCAAAACCGAATCCGGCCTCTGTCACGACAAAGTCAGACAATGACATGCCCATCCGTGTGGCGATGACGGAGTTCGTTCCTTGCGCGATATTGGCAAAGGGTCCACCATGAATGATCGCCGGCGTGCCCTCCAGTGTTTGCACCAGATTCGGCTTGATGGCGTCTTTCAGTAACGCGGCCATCGAGCCATGCGCCATCAGATCACGCGCAAAAATTGGTTTGCGATCGAACGTAAAGCCCACAAAGATATTCGCCATTCGCCGCTTCAGGTCCGCCAAGTCATTCGACAGGCACAAGATGGCCATGATCTCGGAAGCGGCGGTGATGTCAAAGCCCGTTTCCCGCGGCACGCCATTCGCGGTCCCACCGAGGCCGATCACGATATCGCGCAATGCTCGATCGTTCATGTCGAAGACCCGTTTCCACACGACCGTGCGCGGGTCGATATTCAACGAGCGTTCACGGTTCTGCAAATTGTTGTCGATCAACGCGGCCAACAAATTATGAGCCTTTTCGATCGCCGGAAAATCGCCGGTGAAATGCAGGTTGATGTCTTCCATCGGGAGCACTTGCGACCACCCACCGCCAGTCGCGCCACCTTTGATACCAAACACTGGACCCAACGATGGTTCGCGCAAGACAACGGTCGTCTTGTGTCCGATCCGATTAAGACCTTGGGCCAGTCCGATGGAGGTCGTCGTTTTGCCTTCGCCTGGAGGCGTTGGAGAAATCGCCGAGACTAAAATGAGTTTGCACTTTTTCGCGCGTTCGAGATTGATCAAGTGCAAGGGAAGTTTGGCTTTGTACTTGCCATACACCTCCAGGTCGTCAGGATTGAGTTTAAGTTGCTGGGCGATTTCGGTGATCGATTTCAACTTGATTTGACGGGCAATTTCAATATCGGAAGGCATGCTTACTTTCGCTCGACGGACAGGATAACCAAACCGCATATTTGAATGGGGAAATCATGATCTGAGAAGCAGTCGACTGTCGCCGATCGTACCCTCAATAAAACTTCACAAATTGCGGACGGTCTTAACCAATTCCTCACAAAACAGGCAAAATGTCGCGACGTTCGAGAAATTTTGGTACTTTCCAACCGAGGGCACGTCATTTAAAATTTGCGCGTTGCAAATGCATTCCCTTTTTGCGACGACAGTTCGAAATCATGGGGCACATGGTTCGAGTGTTGTTATCCCATACCTGCTTTTACTTGCTTGCCGAAAGGCGACGGAGGCTTCTCTCATGTCCGAACGAACATCATTCGTTAGACGATCAGGATTTACGTTGATTGAGTTGTTGGTGGTCATCGCAATCATTGGGATTTTGGTTGGCATGCTGTTGCCGGCAGTCCAACAAGTCCGCGAAGCCGCCCGCCGCACAAGTTGTTCGAACAATTTGCACAATTTGGCTGTTGCTGCGATGAACTACGAGTCTTCGTTTCAAAAATTTCCATCCGGTTATACACAAGAAAGGATGAATGCGGCTGGCCAAATTTATCCAGGCAGCGGTTCGACTTCAGGATACAGTTTCCAAGGATTCTCGGTTTTCTATTTTCTACTTCCCCAAATGGACCAAAATAATATTTACGACAACATGAATCGCCGAATCGCGATCAATAACGTCTCGACATCTGCTACTGCTGGGCTGTCGGATGCGGTGATTCAATCCTATCTTTGCCCATCGGATTTGTTGCCCAATGCTCCAATTCCTTACATAAGCGGTGGAACGACAGAGTATTTCGGGGGCACTAGCTATAAAGCCAACGGAGGCACACGTCCAGTTTTTGCAACGTCGTCGACTAACGATGGTTCGTTTATGTGTACTGGTGGTTCGGCGAGAAAAGACGTAAATGCTCCAAAAGGAATTCAAGTTCGGATGCGCGACTACATAGACGGTGCCAGCAATACCATTTTGTTTGGCGAGGGGTACCACAGAGACGACAAATTTAACACGTTCACCGCAGCTGGTTGGACGAGTGGCAGCACGATCGACGGTTGGAGCCGCTGGTACCCTGGCAAGGGTGACGCTGGCTTATCAAACATCATGGGCGGTGCTTACGCCCCAATCAACTTCAAGATTCCTTGGAACCACGGTGAACTTGGTGCACCAACAACTCAAGCTGCATGGTTTCCATTCCAAGATCAGCGTTTAAGTGCTTACGGAAGCGGCCATCCATCGGGGGCGAACTTCGCTCGGGCCGACGGTTCCACGCAGTTTATCGCCGATCAAATGTCGCAAACCGTTCTACAAACGTTCTGTCAACGAGCGGATGGTCGTGTATTTGTTTGGGAAAACTAGTAAGGGATTTATGTCAGCTCGTCGATTAACAATTTTCCTTGGTTTACTGGCTGTCGTGTCAGTAAACTTTGGTTGCGGGAACAAAGTTTATAATCTGGTGCCTGCCAAAGGTAACATTACCGTTGACGGTAAACCTGTCGGCGATTTGATGATCCAGTTCATGCCGGATATTGACGGCACTTCAAAACTGCCCGAAGGGCCAACCTCGTACGCAATTTCGGACGCCCAAGGCAATTTTGAATTGAAAACGTATGACGGGGGCGTCGGGGCTTTACCTGGAAAACATCTGGTTACGGTTGTCGATCAA
>JBEBGH010000476.1:0-3291 GCA_040081565.1 Pirellulaceae bacterium | reverse complement strand
AGCCGACCTCAAGCGTTTGGTGCAAGACGCGAACTTGCGGCTGGCCGTCGACCTGACGCGGAATCGCCCGCTTCAATCCGTTGACGTTTACCTCCTCGCCGCCGCTTCCAGCATTCGGGATTCCCGACGGGCCTACGCCCAAGCATCACGCCGAGCTGTGGCAGCAAACGAAAATCGCCCTCGCTGGTTCAATATCCATCCCGAACTATTCGAAACCGCCGATCTGGACCAAGCCGGTAGTGCGATTTGATTTACTAAGCGCGGCTTTGGGTGAAACACCGCAAAATTTGGGTCGGGCTGGATGAGAATGGGCATCTAGCAAAATGCCAAGACAATCAACCCGCTTCGCTGGACTTCCCAACAAAGCCATTCGGAAAACTGATCGCAATGACCGGAGTCATGAAAAAGCCTTCGGCGCCCATCACCCCGGGTCAAGATGTGATAGATTGCACCACCTCAACCTGACCGCTATGAAGATCAAACACAAGGCCTGACCGCAGCGACGCCTCGAATGCGTCGAACGGCTCACTTAGTGTTGTGTCGCACGGATGCACATCTGTCGTTAGCGAGCGCACCAAGCACATTCTCGATTTCACTTCGAAGCGTTTTGGTCGAGACGCTTATTCGCAGTTTTGCACATGTATAAGCTGCCGCTCGTCGGACCAAGACTTCGTTCGACTGGACGGCGAGTTTCGCAGAATGAATGAGTAGTCTCCATTGCGGACGAGTTAGTTGCAAACCTACTTTGTTCGCTAATGCTCCGAACGCTGCATTCGCTACTGCGGGATCAGAATCACGTGTGGCAAGAATGATTGCTGTGAATTCAGATTCAGAGATTGTTGGTTTCTCTCTCGCGGCGGCAAGCGAATGAGCCCGTACTTGCGGATCAGCGTCGGTTAGACCCATTTCGATTATTTCATCCAGGCTTGCGGCGAAGATTCCTGGTTTGTCGCGTTCGATACATGCAAGTGCGAAAATCGCTACTGCCCGAAGGTCGGTTGGTTTTCCCGACCCCATTTTGAATGGGTTCAGCGGGTTTTGTGACTCAGCCGCTGACTGTGTTGATTTGGGCTCAATGATTTGTCCGTTCGCAATTGGGGAAAGAGCGCCAAAAATTTCGTGAGCCTGTTCGTCGGTGCAGACGTCTCCAATCGGTGACATCGCCTGAACCAACCCTATCTTGTTGTTGATCAGATTTTCGCGTTCTCCTATCATTTCCAGTATCGCGTCGATTAGTTCCTGAAGCGCGTCGTAAGAGAGTTGCTTTCGATGCCGAAAAATCGCGCGTTCGTGGACAGAATCCGCGATATGGACGATTAGTTTTTCGTCGCCCATAACGACGCTGAGAAAACCAAAGGTGCCTGGCGCTTGCTTCACATCAGCTGACACCGGGACCGTCTGCACTTGTTCTCGAATACGAGCAGCGACATTCTTCGCGTCCTGACTAAGCGACTCTGGCTTTTTCAATTCGACACCAAAGTTTGGCGCAGCCTGAAGAAGAAATGCGTCGAGACGTTGCCCCGATGGGTAAAGTGATTCCTTGACTTGCTGTTTCGCCTTGTCGCCGCCGGCATGAGCGATGTTACACAGCAATTCGATCCCATTTGCATAGTCGGTGTGTTGCTTCCGGTCAATAACCAGAGGTAACGATGCGTTAATCAGGTCAGGAAGGCTCTCTATTGGCAACTTTGCAGCACAATTCGAGAGCGACTTCATGATTTTGTCTCTCACGGTCAGAATGCGATTACCTCCTTCGATCGGAGCATTCCAAATAGGATGGTCAATCGCCGTACTGACCAAACGTTGAGCTTGAGAAGGATTCAGCCTCCAAGACAGATTTGCCATCGAGTCCCACGCTCTTGAAACGACTGTTTGCTCTTGTCGGTTTGAACTATGCGCTGCGGCGTTTGTGCGCACTCGCTCGAAAACTTCGTCAAAAAGGTCGTCCGGTATGGCGTCCACAAAACGATCAAGTATTTCGCATCCGATCACAAATTGGCGCTTAAGATTTGTGCATTCGAGCCACTTTCTGGTTGACGCCGAAATGCTTTCCGGCGATCCGCGAAACAAGAAAAAGTTGCCGAGCTTTGTCGCAGTCTCTTTCTCGCCAGCAATGATCGCGTGGTAGATGGACTCGTGTGGCCAGCCGAGTTCCATACACTCGATTGCCATCAGTTTCGACGCCAAGCGATACGGTTGCCAACATCCCTGATGGTATGCGCGTATCAGTTCTCGCCAGATGTTCGGCAACGAGTCATATCGCTTACCCTGCTCGCGTGCCTCGACAACATTGTAATACGCGCTGTAGTCCCAGAGTTCCACGCCAGTGATTGTCGCGCGATCCACCACGCCGTAGAAATCATCGTTCTGAAGCAATGATTGCACGATGTCACTTCGATTGTATGCGACTGCAATTTCGACTGCTTCTGGAAACGCCCCCATCATTGGCGCGACCCGCCGGTCAAAAACATCCAGAGCCTCGGTGTCGCGATAATCGAAGTGGAGAATCTCACAGATTGCAGTTTGCGCAACCTGTCGGTCGATCGGTGTTGACGACGCAGTAATCTTTTCTTCTAGCGTTGATATTCCATCCGCCGGATTTCCCAAGAACGCAATGCTCTTGGCTTCCGGAAGTGCGGCTCTCAAATCTGGTGAAGCGAGGTTAATCATCTGGAGCATCCTTTTTGATCGTTCCTACCACCGCACGAAGTTCTCCTTGCAGAAACTCAACTTCATTGCGTTTCGCATCAAGCAAAACTACTTCGGCAACATCGGTAGCAGCAGCAATCGCCTCCGCAATCGCGGCCTTGGCTTCCTCGCTACACAATGCAATGGACCAGTCAGCAATCGTTCGGAGACACGGAAAAACAGCAGGATGTGCTCGATCTAGAGTGCGCACACTTTCCTGCAAAACAATTCCCCATCCGTTCGCAAGGTCGGACAGATCGTCCGCCAGGCACATTTCCATTAGACGTGTTCCGACCTCAATTCGTTTCACGACGTCTAGGTGCTGATTACTTCGCTCGAACTCAAAAACCAAAGTCATGATAGCACTTCGCTTACTGCCAATTGTCCATAAATCGTTGGAGACCTCGACGAGCTTCAGCAAGTAGTCCTTTGGCGACAGTCCCTTTTTTTGTTCTCGCAAAAGATTCAAACGAATTTCGACTTGAGGACGTGAGTCGCGAAATGTGGTCCATCCGGTAATTTCGTGGGTTTGTTAGAATTCTCCGCCAAGGAGAACGTTTATGCAAGACAAAGAACTTTACCAGCATATTCTTGGACTGAACA
>JBEBGH010000475.1:0-3292 GCA_040081565.1 Pirellulaceae bacterium | reverse complement strand
GCACGGGGCAAGTCCATGTTGATCATCTCCAGTTTCATGTGGTCGAATGTTGACTTCATCGCCGAACTGAAAACAAGCTCATTGCGACGGTTAAGAAGTTTACTAACATAGTGTAACCCGCAAAACTCGCCAAGCGACGAGGGCATGTTTCGTCTCAGCGATCGCGGCGAAAACCACTCGACGCGAGTCGTCCTTCGTTTGTTATTGCTCGAATTAGTTTTCTAAACCCAGCTTTTAGGCGGTGTCAATGGTTTCAATTCCTTTTACAAAAATGCACGGAGCCGGAAACGATTACGTCTACGTCGATTGCTTCCGGACCGCGAATTTGGAAAGACCCGCGGATTTAGCGATTAAAATTGCCGATCGCCACAAAGGGGTGGGTGGTGACGGCTTGATCCTGATTTGCCCCAGCGACAAAGCCGACGCACGAATGAGAATGTTTAACGCGGATGGCAGCGAAGCCGAAATGTGCGGTAACGGAATCCGCTGCGTCGCAAAATACCTGTTCGATCACGACCTCGTGCGGAAGGAACAGATGCGAATCGAAACCAAGGCTGGGACACTACTGCTGGAATTGGTTGTCGTCGATGGAGTCGCGCAAAAGGTGCGAGTGGATATGGGCGAGCCGATTTTCGCCGCGGACAAGATTCCAACTACTTTTTCGAGAAGTCCTGTCATTCATCAAGAAATTGAAATCGAGGGGCGACACTTTCAGGTCAATTGCCTTTCGATGGGGAACCCCCACTGTGTGATTTTTGTGGATGAACTGACCGATGATTTAGTGTTGGGTTGGGGGCCAAAAATCGAACGCTCCCAATTCTTCCCGGCAAGGGTGAATGTCGAATTCGTGAAGGTTGTTTCGCCGAGAGAATTGATCCAGCGGACTTGGGAACGCGGTTCGGGCGAGACCCTGGCCTGCGGAACCGGGGCCAGCGCCGTTTGCGTCGCCGGCGTGCTCACGAATCAAAGCGAGCGGCGGGTCCTGATTCATTTGAGCGGTGGAGATTTAGAGTTGCAGTGGGATGAGACCAACAACCACGTCTACAAGACAGGTCCCGCAGTTGAAGTTTTCGAGGGCATTTGGCGCGGCAACTGGTAAACTCGCTAGCAGTCCGCTCTTTTTTTCGCTTTTCGAGTTGGTGATTGAAGCTGAATTCGCTAAATCATAGACCCGCTCCATCGGTGGGCCGATTGATTCCAAGGATGGTTAACGTTTCATGGCAAACACATCTCACTGGTTGCAAAAATACAGCGGCCAGTTTGCGGCTACGGTTCTTCCGCTTTATGCGAAGACCATCAACTACCGAGCTTCCGCGTACGACCCATCATGCGACCCGGCACGCCTGCAATGCCAGGAACGCTGTGTCTTTGTTTTCTGGCATGAATTCATTGGCGCTCTACTTTCGAATTGGGGCTGGTGTGATCTCAATCTATTAGTTAGCCAACATCGCGATGCAGAATGGCTCAACCAAACAGCGGCCCGAATGGGCTACAAGATGACTCGCGGCAGTTCGACTCGGGGTGGCACCACGGCGATCCGCAGACTTACCAGCCTCGACCAATCTTCTTCTCTGGTATTTACACCGGACGGTCCCAGAGGCCCCAGGCGGACAATGGCCCCTGGCGCGCTCTATGTGGCCAGCGAACTCAATCTGCCAATCGTGCCGATCGGTGTTGGCTTCAGTTGCTGCAAACGGCTGAAGACTTGGGACCAATTTGCGATTCCGCTGCCCCTGAGTCGCGTACGAGTCCTATTCGGCGCTAAAATTCGGGTCGGGCAGCTCTCGGAACGAAGTGCTCTGAACCAAGAAATCGAACGTCTCACAACTGTCCTGAATGACCTATCTGATGTTGCCCAATCATGGGCAGAAAACCGGCTTGGACTAGATGGCTATCGTCCGATGAGTTATCGCTATCGCAAGGCACGACTAAAGGCGATGAATCGATTGACCAAGCCTGTTTCCGACACTGAATTGCCTGCTCCAGCCGAATCGAAAGCGGCTTAGGACAATCGCCGAACTATCCTCAGGTTTCGCTCCAACCGCTGCAGTACCAACTTTCCAGCTCTGTTTGTTTCCGCTAAGTTTTAGGTTTTAGCAACGCAACCAACAACGCTGGAAATCTAATTCGCGTGGACACTCCTTCTTCATCAAACAGACAACCGAATCCTCAGGGCCTTTCGACATTGAGCGTGCACGGAGGCGAGGCTCGCCAGAAGGCAGCATTTTCGGTTACCGATCCTATCGTTTGCACCTCGACCTTTTCGTTCGCCAACACCCAGGCAGTCATCGATTTCATCGAAGAGGATCAAGACCGGGGCGAATATGGTCGTTATGGAAATCCCAACGAAAAAACCGTCGAACGAAAACTCGCCGCGTTGGAAGGCGCCGACAAGGCCCTGTTGTTTTCCAGTGGCATGGCGGCCTTCGTTTGCCTGTTGATGGCCAAACTTAATAGCGGCGACGAAGTGATCTTCTTTGACGAATGTTATCACCGTAGTCGGGAATTCTGTACGAAGCACCTATCGCGCTTTGGTCTGGTGACCCATCAAGTGAAAACTGGGGATTTCTCCGCGATGGAACGGGCAATTAACCCACGAACCAAAATGCTGATCAGTGAGTCGCCGACGAATCCGCATTTGAGCGTTATCGACCTGGAACAATTTGTTGACGTCGGGCGACGCCATAACGTCGAAACCATGATCGACGCCACGTTGGCCACGCCCTACAACCTGCGCCCCGTTGAATTCGGAGTCGACTACGTTCTGCATTCCGCCACAAAATACCTGGCCGGCCATAACGACTTGTTGGCTGGAGTCATCCTGGGCAGCAATGAAAAAATGCAGCCGGTGGAAAATTTGCGTGGAATCTTGGGCTCCATCAATTCCCCACAGAATTGTTATTTGTTGCAGCGTGGGTTGAAGACTTTTGAATTGCGGATGCAGCGGCATAACGAGAACGGCATGTGCATCGCCCAATTCCTGAACCAACACCCCGCAGTAGCCAAAGTCTTTTATCCGGGGCTACCGAACCACCCCGGTCATGAAATTGCAAAACGAAACATGCGAGGTTTTGGCGGATTGGTGACGTTTGAGTTGAAGAATACGGATTGGCGGGCGGCAGCGAGGGTGGTCGATGCCTGCCAGATTTACCGCATCGCGCCGAGTCTTGGCGGTGTCGAATCGCTTATCGAGCAACCGCTGGTCATGAGTTACTTCAAGCACACACCGGAAGATCGCAAACGGTTTGGCTTGCTGCTCGAACAGACGATAGTCGACAACATGACGCTCGCC
>JBEBGH010000148.1:0-12377 GCA_040081565.1 Pirellulaceae bacterium | reverse complement strand
GATAACTCGAGCACTTCAAAACGATACTCCAGCGCGACGGTTGTTTGAGAAGATTACCGAGGAGATCTCCAAGGTCTTCGTGGGCCAGGATGAACTGGTGTTAGGCGCTTTGGTCGCGTTGTTTTCCGGTGGGCACGTTCTGATCGAAAGCGTCCCGGGCCTGGGGAAAACTTTGTTCGTGCGGACGCTCGGTAAAGTTCTGGGCGTTGAATTTGGTCGAATTCAGTTCACGGCAGACTTGATGCCCTCGGACGTCACGGGCGCTCCAATCTTCAGCATGAAGACGCAAGACTTCGAATTTCGGAGGGGCCCCGTTTTCACTCAGCTACTGTTGGCAGACGAGATCAATCGTGCACCCGCCAAAACGCATGCTGCTCTTTTGGAGATCATGCAGGAAAAAAATGTCACCGTGGACGGTACGACTCACGAACTGAGCCCGCCATTCATGGTGCTGGCCACTCAAAATCCGATCGAATCCGAGGGCACTTACAACCTACCGGAGGCTCAACTCGACCGCTTCATGTTCAAGATTGTGGCCAATTATCCTACAGAAGAACAGGAAGCGAAAATCTTGATGCTGCACAGCACTCAACGAGATTTTGACGAACGCCTGTTGACTGAAGTTGCCAAGGTGACTTCTGCAGCCGAAATTAATGAGATCATTCAGGCGAACAGCGCCGTGCGCATCGATCCGAAATTAGTTAGCTACATCAATCGGTTGGTCCGCAAGACGCGAGAGATTCCTTTGTTGCACATGGGGGCATCGCCCCGGGCCGGAATCAGTCTGATGCAAGGCACCCGGACGCTCGCCGCATTCATGGGCCGCGACTATGCGGTGCCCGATGACGTCGTTCAAATCGCACTGCCCGCCTTACGACATCGGGTGATGCTGACGGCAGAAGCAGAAGTTGAGGGGCAAAACGCCGATCAGATCCTGCTGGAAGTGTTGCGATCCATCGAAGTTCCCAGATTGGACAGTTGACCGCTCATGCTCTGGTTGGAAGACTTATTCGAATTCCTGGTTGCGCATCCAATTGTATTAATTGGCGTTGCGTTCCTGCCGTTGATTCTGCTCGCAACCGTCCGCAGTCTTTTCCCGACGCGTCGGTTGTTGGCTGTGGCGGTCGTCCCCACGGTGATTTCGTTGACGACGGCAATTACTGGCGAGTTCTTGAGTTTTGTGGTGATCATCGATTTGCTATTGCTATTCCTGTTTGCGTTAGACCTATTTCTGGTGCCGCCAAAGTCAACGTTTGCAACCAGTCGTTCGATGGAACGAATCATGTCGCTGGGCAAGCCATCGACGGTCGAGTTGGAATTGATCAACAAGTCAAATCGGCGACATCAACTCGAATTGGTGGACGATTGTCCGGAAGACTTTGTTGCCATCCCTGCGAAGTTTGCTCTTGTTTGCGATCCGAAAAGTCGAACGAAATTCACCTATCGATTACGAAGCAAACGTCGGGGATTATTTCAGCTGCTGACCGTTTATTTGAAAGTCGCCAGCAAGTTGGGCTATTGGCACGCCTACTATCAATACCGCGAGCCATTTGAAGTGAATGTCTATCCGGATTTGAAGCAGATTTCAGAATACGGAGTTCTTGCAAGAACTAACCGCTTGAGTTTGTTGGGAGTTCGACAAACACGACGGGTCGGGCAAGACAATGAGTTCGAGCGGTTACGGGATTACACACGAGACGACAACCATCGCCATATCGACTGGCGAGCAACGGCCCGCAAACGCAAATTGATGGTCCGGGATTTTCAGGTCAATCAAAATCAAAATCTGATTTTCATGATCGATTGCGGCCGCATGATGACGGGGCAATCGGGGCGAATTACGCTGCTCGACCACGCACTCAATGCCATGCTGCTAATGAGTTTTGTAGCTTTGAAACAAGGGGACTCGGTGGGCATGTTGACGTTTAGCGATCGAATTCACTCCTATACGCCGCCGAAATCAGGTGGTAAGCAAATCAACCGGTTGCTTCACAATTCCTTCAATCAACATGCCGGATATGTCGAAAGCCGTTTCGATGAGGCCTTCTTCTACCTCAAACGGAATTGCCGAAAGCGTTCACTCGTGGTGTTGATCACCAACCTGATCGATGAGATTAACGCGACGCAGGTCACGAATTATTTAAAGAACTTGACCGGTCACCATTTGCCCATGGGGGTTTTTCTTCGAGATCGGGAATTGTTTGGACCTGTCGACGAATACCTGGTGAATGCGTCGCCGGTTGCCCGGGAGCTGTTCACTGCCGCCGCCGCTGCTGACATCATCAGGTGGCGCAATCAGTCAATTGTGTCGCTGACGCATTCGGGCGTGCTGTGCGCCGATTGTTTTCCAGAACAATTGACTTCGACCCTGGTCAATCGCTACCTCGACATCAAGGCCCGCCACCTGTTGTAGCCGCCCGCGTTCTCAAACCGGCAGGCCTGAAAAGGAGCGATTACCGATTAACGGGTGGCGTACTTCCCTCGGGCACCAGAAAAACGTTCCTGAGATCAAAGAGTGGTCGTCCGGGGGCGACCTGTTTGTGGAAGCTCACGCTCAGCCGCCCCAATCCTGGTTGGATTTCAACGGTAGCCACCTTAAGGCAGACGTACTGTGACCAGGCTCCCGTCGAGGCCACGGTACCGGTGAAACGTTCGGGACCGATCTCGATTGCAAACTCATTCCCGGCGTAAGGAATATCGCAAGAATAGTCCAAATAGACATCGAGGCGTGATGGTTTGTTAGCCATGAACTTCCAACGGGCGAAGTCGGAACCGCCTTGCCAATAGCCTAGATTTCGAAATGGTGAATCAGTTTCAAAAATGATTGCATCACCAAATATCTCCGCAGCGCTCGCGGGAAGATCCATCCGGCCATCAATTTTTTGCGGGATCACCACGGGTTGGTTTCCCGCGAAGACTCTAGCCGGTTTTCGTTCCTGTGTCAGATAGGCCAGAAGATCTGCAAGGTCTTCTTTGGAAAAATCTTTTTCTAGTTCCTCTGGCATTGCCGACTTGTTGCTGGCCCGAAGTTCCTCCAAGTCTCGTCGTAGGAGCAGGTGTGTCTTTGACTCCCGTTCTTTCAAAGTCACACTGGTTGCCGTTTCTTCCGTGAGGACGCCCGAATACGTAAGACCGTCCTTAGTTACAGCAATGTAGTTTGCGTATCGCGAATCAAAATCTCGATTGGGATCGAGTATTGCAGTAAACATCGCACGACGGGACCGATCGGTGAGCGCCGCGAGATCGGGTCCCACTGAATGACCGATACCGTCCAGAACGTGACACGCCGAGCAGTGTTTGGCAAATATTCCACGTCCAGCCTCCAATCGACCCGGTATCGTCAGGCTGCTCGCCCACGCGGACAATTTTTCCGAGGCATTACTCGTTGCTGACTTTTCAAAAACGGTGCGTGCCAATTCTGCGATGCGAGGAATGTTTGACGACAGAATACGTTCGCGTTGCGATGCATCTAGCTCGCCAGGCTTGCAGTTGTCTGCAATGATCTCCCGGAGCAGGAACTCCGTCCATTCTTCTCGCGTCAACAGGCTGTCGATAATCTGGCTGCGTAATTGAGGCGAGCCCTGATCCCAGGCTTGCCAAAATGCCGGTGCCCCGGCCGTGCCCATCGGCAATTGGTTAGAAATTTTCGCCAGTGAACCAAGGGCAGCGGTTTGCATTTCTGGTGGAAAGGCACTCGTCAGCAGCAATAAATACTTGTCGGAAATTTCGGGCGTGAGTGGAATTTTCAAGGCGACCGATTTGCACGTCAATGCCGCGGTCGCCAAATCCAGGGCCACCAATTGAGTCTCGTAATCCATCTCGTCGTTAGCTAGTGCTTCGATTGCTTGCGACACCGTCTTCGAAACACGGTGGGCCAAGTCCTCTCGAATCGCCATTTTCTCAGGTGTTGCCCGAAGTACTTCGGCCAACGTTTTGGCTACATATTGCCAATTCGCGGCAGTCGGTTGCACCTGCAGAATGGATTCTGAAATATCGTGCCATGAATCTGTGTCGTTTGCGGCGCGGCGAAGGAGTTCGCGTTCAAACTGTTCGGTTGATTGAGGCACCTCTCCGCTGCGAATTCGTCGCCACATTGCCGCCGCTTGCTGAGTAGAGATTGACGACAGAACCCCATAGTCGATCCACGTGTTACGCGGGTATCGTTCGATGTTGGTTAGGATCTTTCCCGCGGTTGCGGCCTCGGCAGAAGCAAATGAAAAAACGAGCTGGGTCAAAACTTCGGGCGATGGCCGTTTGATTTCTTCGATCAATACTTGCTGAAGTTCGGCGGATTTCGCCAAATGCTTTTCGGCGATTCGAATGACAGCGCGTTGAGTTTCTCGATCCGCGTTGCTCAAGGCGTTCCGAAACATCTGAGGATTTGTGTGGCCGAGATGGACGGCAGTGGCCAACGCCTGGATTCGCGCGGCGGGCCAAGTTGAATTTGCAACGATGTTTTCCAAAACCGACACGTGTTTTCTTCCATTGTCCCTCCCCACCACGATGTGCTGAGCAAGGTCCCGGACGGCACCATTTTTTGAACCGACCAGATTGACCACTTTCTCTGTCGGCAACGCTGCGAAATCAACTTGTTGGCGCAGTGCAAAATCTTTGGGTACGACGCGATAGATTCGACCCAAGTCGTGACCGGCAAATAAATCCAGTCCCTCTTTGCTCGTTTCTGGAATCCACTTGGGATGCTCAATCACAAAGCGATACATGTCAACGATGTAAAGAGCACCATCCGGACCCATTCGTGCCTGAACCGGACGAAACCATTGGTCGCGAGAGATCAGAAATTCTTTGTCCATTTCGTTGGCCGCTCGATTCCCAACAATCCGGCCATCCGCGTCGCGAGTGAGTTTCAGTCGATGCACCAATTGATGCACGGGCTCGCAAACGAAAGCGTCTCCATAGTAGTCGGCCCCCATCACCTGATCGCGGTAGATCTCCAGTCCACACGCGGACGTTGGCCTACCCGGTGGGCCCGTTAGCTTGAATAGCACCAGATCTCGCGGCGGAATCAGACGCTGACCATGTTCGGCGGACGGAACTTCAACGATCGTTGGTGGTGGCGCGAGGTCATGACGCAGTTTCGTGTAGCGATCATCGAGCGGATAGTGCAGCAACAAAGAGCTGTTGGTACAGCCATACCAATTATCGAAATCGTCCTTGGCCAACCCCTGTTGCGTCTGTCCCAACGCCGATTCGATTTCGTTGGTGGCGGGGTTAAAGCGAAAATCTCGATTCTGCGCTTCCGTTTCCTGGCCCAACTTGTTTTTCAACATTCCACCAAACAATCCGCCTGAACCATGTAGCCAACCGTCCAGGCTAAACCGCAAACCATTGACGCGCGCATGTGGGTTATGTGTGGCAAATCCAGACACGACCACTTCGATGTCGTCAGCCCGTCCATCGCCAGTTTTGTCTACCGCATAGAGAATGTTGGGCGCATCGCAGATCAAGACACCGTCACTCCATGCCTTGACATCTGTCGGAAAACGAAGGCCGTCGACAAAAGTCGTCGAGCGATCGTAACGGCCATCTTGATCGTCATCAGTCAGAAATCGGATCCGACCCGAGCCGACAAATTCTTCGTCAACGCCGCGTGAATAGTCTGGCATTTCGGCAACCCACAACCGCCCGTCGAGTCCAAAATCAATCGCGACGGGGTCTGCCACAAGTGGTTCCGCAGCGACTAACTCGATGCGAAATTCCGGATGTGTCGACATCAAACTCATGGACTCATCGGGACTTCGCGGCGGAACGCCTTGGGTGTTCGAGGGGGCACGGAATGGTTCATGAATTTGAGCCGTCACAGCATCAATAATCTGTTGCTCAAGCCCGGCCTTCAGTGTGGTCGGCAAAGCGAAATATGGGACTTCGCCTCCGCCACCGTATCCGCCCTCGCGCAGCAACCGCTCGCTGGGAATGTAAGCGCAGAAATCATTGGCATAACCATTGATCCAAAGATGTTCGGCCTTGAGCTCCTTCTTCAATCTCAGCGAGTAATCTGCACAAATCTCGCCCGCCAAAAAAACAATCTGGAGATCATCACCGAAGATCAACGACTGAATCGGATAGTCAAGTTTCGATACAAGTTCTTCCCCGCGATCGAGTTTGGCGATCTGCCAGGATGCGTTGTATCCCACTGACCCGCCGGACTTCACCTGAGCCTCTAATTCCTCGCGCGTCGGCAACGGGTTGAGTTCAAGAGGGATGCGATTCAAAACGGCTCTGGGAGCGCCAGCGATTTTTCGACCGGGCACTTCGAAGAGTCGTTTCACTTCGTCGGCGATTTCCTGGCCCTGGGCTTGGGCCAAGGCGACTCGATCGTTGGCAACCCCCGACGATGGGTTACTGTCGGAACCGCAACCAATCGAAACCAGGGAAATCGCATCAGGAAAGGCGGCCTCAATTAGCTCTTGGGCATAACCCGCCCAATCACCGCTGTACATGTTGAAGGACAAGGTTACGCAGTGACAGGCATAGCTGGTATAAATCGCAAATGGTTTTCCTCGTTCATCGCGAACCATCAGTACAGGCAGGTCATGATCCACTGGTCCGCCCGGCGTGCGGCGGTTCATCGCAAAAGTGACCTTGCCAATCTGCCATTCCAGAGTTGCAGGCTTGCGATCGTCGATGGCGTCACTTGCGACCTTCAACAAGTGCCGTGGCAATTCATCGGTGTAGCGGTCGATATGAAGTTGGTGATCGGCGGGAATCGGCGAGCTGAAAATGGTGTCTGAAGCGCCGTTTACCTTGGGCGCGCAATGCGTATGGGTAAATGTCAGGACAAAGTTTTCGCGCGGCAGGCCGTATTTTTTGTTCAGTTCGATTGCGACTTGATCGACCATCGGCTGACGGATCCCCAAGTTATCGATGGCGACCAGAACAACCGGTTGAGCGTCGCCCTGGCTGATCGCAAGTGCTTTGGCCCAAAGAGTTTGAGATTTTCCTTCGGCTTCCTCGCGTCGCGACCCGAAGCCATTCAGGCGCACGCGGTAGTTCGGTGTGATGTCAACGCGAGCAACACCGACGCGATAACTACCGTCATCGGCGTACAGCGCCATTCCGAAGGCCAGCGGCACGAGTATGCCGACGATAAAAAGAACGAGACGAATGCCCATGCAATTCCCCCTCCCTTTGAAAATGCCGTTGCCACTCAGGGTCACTCGGCAATAACTAAAGCGTAATCAACAACGATTGCAATTCTCGCATCCGCAGTTGTGATTACAAGACAGGCTTGGTCCCGGCACTAAGGCAGGACCCTGCAGCTTTTTTGAGGTGTTGCAGGCAATTGGAAGTTGAGAATTCTAGAAAATCCCCAGTTGGTCGCGTGCGTCGTCGGTCATGCGATCTTGCGTCCAAGGCGGGTCCATCACGACCTTAACTTCGACTTCGCCTACCCCGTCCAATTGGCTGACAAATTGTTTGCTTTGGCTGACGAGTTGAGGACCAGCCGGACACATGGGACTCGTCAATGTCATGTCGATTTTGACGTTGTACTTGCCGTCCTCGCCTTCCTTGGGAATCACGTCGACGACATAAATCAGTCCCAGATCAACAATGTTGACGAACAACTCTGGGTCAATCACTTTTTTGAGTGCTTCGCGCACCTGGTCTTCATGCAATGGCATTGGTCTTTTGCTCTTTAAACTTTTACAAAAACTTGGTTGGCATCGACGCGACATTCATGAACCGCCGTTGGCTTGGTGGCGGGCATGCAAAGTGGCTTCCCGTTCCGGATATCAAACCGGGCACCATGCCGGGGGCATTCGATCTCGTATCCATTGTGATCCCCGTCCCCCAGCGTTCCACCATCATGAGTGCAGACGTCGTCGATACAGAAAAATTGTTCGCCGATTCGAAAGATCAAGACAATCTGATCACCGACCTCGACCAGCTTCTTTTCGCCATCCGCGATTTCATTTTTGTGAATCGCAAATTGAAATTCCGGCATTACGGGGCTCATGGTTGTTAAAGATCATCAAAGAATCGAATTTGCACCCGGCGAGGGACTAGTTCAGGCGCGTGTGTATTGAATTTCCATGGTCTTGAATTCGCCACCATCGGGACCAGTCATGAACGACTCCATCGAATGATGATCGTGATCGATCAGCCGAATGACGGTGCGCTTTAGAATGGTCTTACCGTCTTTGGGATTTTGAAACTCACTCAGCATGGTCCAGACCTTCCCGGCCGCATCGACGGAACCCGTTTCGGTTTGCATCATTGAGGAGGCATTGTCGATCCAGAACCCTTCATACATCTTGCTGCTGAAGTTATAGCCCCAGTAACCACGACCAACAAATGTCGGGTAGGGAGCAGGAGCTGCATCGCCCTGATATTCTTGATGCAAATAAAGGTTATCAAGCTGAAACGTATTGACCATCGTTCCAGTGGACTTATGCGGTTCGCCCGGCCCCATGTGAACCGAGACTTCAGCGCGAAAGGTTCCAGAAAACGGTTGCAATAATTGATGTTCTTTTCCAGCCCGCGGCAGTTCGAAACCCCCGCCGGACGAATTGGCATCGCTCATGACTCACTTGCCTCCATAAATTTGTATTCGAAAGGGCCTAACGTTTCCCATTATTGTGAAACAAATTACCCCAATCGCAACCGGGCGTAATCCGGTTCGTTCGTCGACTATTCGTATTCGCGGACTCGACGACGAATGGCGCTACCCAATGCCTCGCGAACGGATTCGATCGTGATGCGATCGAAAACCTGTTGGAAGAAACCGGTCACGATCATCTGGATCGCTTCTTGTCGCGTGAACCCGCGAGCTTGAGCGTAAAAGATCAGTTCCTCGTCAATCCGCCCGCTCGTGCTGCCGTGTGTACAGCGAACGTCATCCGCCTCGATTTCCAGTCCAGGAATCGAATCGGCCCGCGCTAAATCCGACAGGAGCAGGTTGTCATTCCGTTGATAGCCGTCGGTTTTCTGCGCGCCCTTGTCGACCTTGATCATCCCGCGCCAAACCGTGCGCGACTCATCTTGCAGCGCGGCCTTATACAGGAAGTCGCTCCGGCAGTTAGGTGCCATGTGTCTTTGAAGCGTGTGATACGACAAATGTTGTTTGTTCTCCGTGAACATGACGCCGTTCACTTGAGAGGAAGCGCCTCGTCCGACAAGTTCGACATGCTGATTGACTTTGGAAAGCCGCGAACCCAACGCCGCAACCGTCCACTGCAACGTCGCATCGCGATGCACAACGGCCTTTTGATGGCCGAACTGCCAGACGCCTTCGCCAAAGTCTTGAAGGTTGACGTATCGCAGGTGGGCACCATTGCCGACGATCAGTTCGATGCCACCGCAATGAAAACCAGTTGCGGCAGATGCGTGCGCGTGGTCGGAGTGGAGGCTGCTCGTCTCGGCCAGCAACGTGGCTTCGGCACCGTCCTCCAGAATGACAAGGGTGTGACTCAAGTCCGAGCCGCCGTTGGAGATCGCCTGCAGAGTATGCAAAGGTTGGCTGATGGAAACGCCGCGCGGGACATACAACACCGTTCCCGACGACCAAAACGCAGCGTGCAAAGCCGAGAAGCGATCAAATCGCCAATTGAAAGCCCGACCCATCAAGTGCGGACGAATGAGATCGGGGTGTTCGTTAACGATTTGCAATAGCGGCCCAAACAATACGCCGCGATCCGCCCACTGCTTCGACAGTTCAGAAACCCGCGAGACCGTATCCACCGTTACGTTGCGACCGCCAAGGTCAACGCCTTGATCAAGCGTTCCCGTCGGCAATTCGCGGCTGCTCTCTGCGGCAAGGGAAAATTTTTCCAAGTGGAACATGCGGATATCCGTTCGCATCCATTCTTCTTCGCGAGAATTTGGCCATGACAGCTCGTTGAATCGAGCCCAAGCATCACGACGCAGGTCTTCCAACCATTTCGGCTGCACGAGCGAATCGATCAGGGCCTCAAAGCCCGCGTCGTGAAAACCGATTTTCTCAATTACTTGTTCCATGATCTTTCAAAATTCAATTCAAAGTGATGCGATTGTTGAGATCCTGATCCGGTGGCCAATTCTGTGCGAAAAGGACTAGCCTACCGAACCTTCCATTTGCAATTGGATCAAGCGGTTGAGTTCGACCGCATACTCCATCGGCAACTCCTTTACGAGCGGCTCGATGAATCCATTGACGATCATCGTGCTGGCTTCCGCTTCGGTCAGGCCGCGACTCATCAGATAAAAAAGTTGTTCCTCACCGATTCGCGAGACGCTGGCCTCGTGGCCAACCGACACATCTTGTTCGGCGATTTCGATGTAAGGATAAGTGTCGCTGCGGCTGATTTCGTCCAGAATCAAGGCATCGCAAACGACATTGCATTTCGAGTTAGTCGCGCCCTTTTCGACTTTGGCCAAACCGCGATAGCTGCTGCGACCGCCGTTCTTGGAAATCGATTTCGAAATGATCTGGCCGGTGGTGTTCGGAGCACAATGCACAAGCTTCGCGCCGGCGTCTTGATGTTGGCCTTTGCCGGAAAACGCGATCGAGAGAATCTCGCCCCGTGCCCCAGGCTCCATCATGTACACCGCCGGATACTTCATCGTCAGTCGGCTGCCAAGGTTGCCGTCGACCCATTCCATCACCGCGTCCCGATAGGCGAAGGCCCGTTTGGTGACGAGGTTGTAAATGTTGTTGGCCCAGTTTTGAATTGTTGTGTAACGGCAGCGAGCGTTCTTCTTGACGATCACTTCGACAACCGCCGAGTGAAGGCTTTCGCTGGAGTACATCGGCGCTGTGCAGCCCTCGACGTAGTGCACTTGTGCTCCTTCATCGACGATGATCAGCGTGCGTTCAAACTGACCCATGTTTTCTTCGTTGATGCGGAAATAAGCTTGCAACGGGAATTCGATCTTCACGCCTTTCGGCACATAGATGAACGAACCGCCCGACCAAACCGCTGAGTTGAGAGCTGCGAATTTATTGTCAGCCGGTGGGATGATGGTACCGAAGTACTCGCGCAGCAAATCCGAGTGCTCTCGGACTGCGGTGTCGGTGTCGGTGAAGATCACACCTTTTTGGACCAAGTCTTCTTTGAGCGAGCCGTAGACCACTTCGCTTTCGAATTGAGCTTTGACTCCCGAAAGATACTTGCGTTCAGCCTCGGGAATCCCCAGCTTTTCGAACGTCTCTTTAATTTCGTCGGGGACGTCGTCCCAAGTACGACCTTGTTTGTTGGTCGGCTTGAGGTAGTAGTAGATGTCTTGAAAATCGAGATCGATCGCTCCGCCCCATTTCGGCATCGGCTTGGAGTTAAAAATCTCCAAAGATTTCAAACGAAAATCCCGCATCCAGCCGGGTTCGTTTTTCATTTCGGAAATTTGAGCCACGATCGATGCGTCTATGCCTTTGCGGGCCTTGAAGACAGCCTTCGATTCGGTGCGAAAATTGTATTTGTTGATCTCGCCGACAGCTTCGTTCTCGAGGTCTTGCGTGATATCGGTTGCCATTTATTTTCTTCCGCTGGGGATAGGTGATTTAATTAAGTCGAACGGGAGAGAATCGGCGACTAGGTGCCGGCCAATTCTGCCGCCTCGTCACGTGTGTTGTTGTCGTTGGCTTCCGAAGCGACCGGGTGTTCTCGCCGGATTCGTTCGTAGCCCTTGGTATGAAGTTCGTCAGCCAGTTCAGGACCGCCGGTTTCAACAATTCGTCCGCCCAAGATCACGTGGGTGTATTGAGGCGGATTGTGTTCCAAAAGTTTGTCATGGTGAGTAATGATCAACAGGCCCATCCGTTCACCGCCGATTTCGGCAATACTCTGACTTGCCAAACGAACTGCGTCGGCGTCGAGGCCCGAATCGGTCTCGTCCAAGATTGCGAATTTCGGTTGCAGCATCGCCAGTTGCAGAATCTCGGCCCGTTTCATTTCACCGCCGCTGAAGCCATCGTTGACGTAACGACGAGCAAAATCGGTATCCATCTTCAGTTGATTCATCTTGTCTTTGAGTTCCGCCCGAAACTCACGCATTGGAATCAAGTCTTCGCCTTCCTTACGCTCGGGATTGCGAACGTTGGTCGTGGCATGACGGAGGAAGTCTGCCAGTTTGACTCCGGGAATCGCAATCGGGCGCTGGAAAGCCATAAAGATTCCGGCTCGTGCTCGTTCGTCCGCTTCCATTTCCAAAATGTTTTCGCCGTTCAGCAAGATTTCTCCTTGCGTGACTTCGTAACCGGGGTGGCCCATGATGACGAGCCCCAAAGTGCTTTTGCCGGAACCGTTTGGTCCCATCAAAGCGTGCGTTTCGCCGCGGTTGATCTTCAGGTTGACGCCTCGCAAAATCGCTTTGCCTTCGATTTCAACATGCAAGTTCTTGATTTCAAGCGTATCGGACATGAGTCTCTCGGATTAAGTCTTGTG
>JBEBGH010000474.1:0-3308 GCA_040081565.1 Pirellulaceae bacterium | reverse complement strand
TCCCCGAGCACTTCGATCACAAAGCTGAGGGAGTTGTCCCGACAGGTTGGAATCGGAAATGCTGGGGCGACATCGCCACTTTGGAATACGGCAAGAGCATTCGCGACTACCGAGAGAGCGACGGCAAGTATCGCGTCTTTGGCACCAACGGACCAATTGGTTTCCATGATGAAGCTCTCTGCAACAGCGCGGGCATCGTGATCGGGCGCAAGGGAGCATATCGTGGAGTTCATTATTCTCCCGATCCATTCTTCGTGATCGACACGGCATTCTATTTGAAACCCAAGGCAGTGCTCGACCTCAAGTGGGCCTATTACGAACTCCTCTGTTTCGACATCAACAGCATGGATTCCGGCTCCGCCATTCCCTCCACAAGCCGCGATGACTTCTACGGCATCCCGGTGATCGTCCCGCCGCCTGAGATTCAAGTGGCCTTTGGCAAAATCGTTGGTGGATGGTTCGTGAAGGTTTTCGCCAACGACCAAGAATCCCGCACCCTCGCCACCCTTCGAGACACTCTGTTACCAAAGCTGCTGTGCGGGGAGTTGAGCGTGAACGCTGTGATGGAGAGTGCGTCGTGACGACTTCGCCCGTTCAAATCGACGCTTGGCGTGCGGCTCGCTCCGAGCACCAGCGCTTGGAATTCAAAGAAGCGAAGACGCAGTTCGACAACCGCAAGCTCTACAAATACTGCGTGGCATTGGCGAACGAAGGAGGCGGGCATCTGCTGCTGGGCATCGAGGACGTGCCACCTCGCAAGGTGGTCGGCACAGCGGCGTTTAACGATCCAGTCGAGATGGCGGCGAAGCTGTTTCAAACGCTCGGCTTTCGTGTGGAGATCGAAGAGGTGCTGCATCCCGATGGACGTGTGCTGGTGTTCCACATCCCGAGCCGTCCACTGGGCACGGTTTATGATTTCGAAGGTGCCTACCTGATGCGTGCCGGTGAGGAACTGGTGCCGATGAGCGAAGACCGACTGCGGGCGATCTTTGCCGAGGGACAACCCGACTGGCTTTCCCAACCCGCCATGAAAGCCTGCATTGATGACCGAGTGGTGCAGTTGCTCGACACGCAGAGCTACTTCGACCTGCTGAACTTGCCCTATCCCGTGAATCGAGCGGGAGTGCTCGAACGCTTCGAAAGCGAGAAGCTGATCGAGCGAGATGGCGAGGGATGGACGATCACGAACCTGGGCGGAATGTTGTTTGCCAAGAAGCTGGAGCCGTTTGAACGACTGGCTCGCAATGCGGCTCGGGTGATCGTCTATGAGGGAACAAACAAATTGAAGACGAAGTCGGATAAGCCCGATCCGAAGGGATACGCAGTCGGATTCCAGGGACTGGTCGAGTACATCAATGGGCTGGTGCCTTCGAACGAGGTGATCGAACAAGCGCTGCGGCGTGAGGTGAAGATGTTCCCCGAGATCGCGGTCCGCGAACTGGTGGCCAACGCGCTGATCCATCAGGATTTCACGGAGACGGGGATGTCGGTGATGGTGGAGATCTATGATGACCGGATGGAGATTTCCAATCCGGGGAATCCGTTCATCTCGCCGGATCGCTTCATTGATGAATACCAGTCTCGCAACGAAAGGCTGGCGGACTTGATGCGTCGGCTGGGCATCTGCGAGGAGAAAGGGAGCGGCGTGGACAAGGTGATCCAGGCGGCAGAGGCTTTTCAACTGCCGGCTCCGGACTTTCGCGTGGGTGAGAAGCGTACGTCGGTGGTACTGTTTGGGCACAAGGAATTCGAGGCGATGGACCGGAACGACCGCATCCGTGCGACTTACCAGCACAGTTGCCTGCGGTATGTGATGAACGAGAGGATGACGAACCAGAGCTTGCGGGAGCGATTCCGTCTTCCGGAAAAGAAGGCTGAGTCGGTATCCCGTGCGATCCGTGATACGGTGGAAGCGGGTAAGATCAAACTGGCGGACCCGGAACAAACCTCGTTGCGTTACCGTCATTACGTGCCGTTCTGGGCTTGATTTTCATTTAGACGCAAACCGCCGCATGATGCCGATGATTGTGAAAACCTCTGAAAAATCTTGTTTTCTTTATTTAGACGCAAACCGCCGGTGAGCATGACCCTCAACGAATCGATCGTCGAAGACGACGCCCTGGAATGGTTTGGGGAGCTGGGCAATGCAATTGGCCACGGACCGCATCTCGCGCCCTGCGAACCGGCGGCGGAGCGGGAGAATTGGCCATGAACGTCGCGCTTAGAATTCAACTTGGACTTCGCGGAACTTCGCATACTTTGAACCCTACCATGCTCGATGTCGGGTCGGTGGGGGCTGCTTCTAGTTGGTCGGGTTCGTATCACGTACTCGCGATGGGGCGCCACTACGATGACTACGTTATCACCGGCCGAATTCTTGGCCTCCCGCCGATCGCGGGGATACCATCCGTATGAACGATTGACGGGCAAGATTCGAACGGCGGGGGTCACTGGAAACATTGGCGAAGCGTTTGCGGCGATTTTTGCTCGCCGCTGTTTGGGAGCGGGAATCGGTGACATCGCCCACGTTCGGCCGTGCTGGCCATTTCGCCGGAGAAAATCTCCTGATTATCTGATGCGCCTTGGGACACTACGCGATGGAAGCGGCGAGCTGTTTCTTTCACCGACGTTTGATCATGGAGCCGCGTTGGCACGGCTGCTGACGGATGTCGAACGGTCCGAACGAATGGAAACGCGTGACCGCAATCGATCGATTGCGACCTACGCCAGTAAGGCCAGATCGGCATGTTATGCAGACACCGCTGCGGAAAAGACACTTGAGACATTGACGTGCTTTCAGGCTTTTGTCGAACGATCACCAGAAGCAGCCAAAGAATGGATCGAACGGCTTGAATCCATCGCGGAAAACGACGTTTGCGAAATTATTTCCCGAGTACCCGCGAGAAGAATGTCTGACATCTCCAAAAAATTCACGTTAGAATTGTTGAACGAAAACAAGAAACGCATTTTAGAAGCAAAAATTTTATGAAAACTGCATTATTCGTTGCTTGGCGAAATCAGTCAGAAATCCACCAAGGTTGGGGACCGGTGGGACGACTGGAGCACGAAAATGGCATTTACCGGTTCTTTTACACGCAAGGAGCCCGGACGTTGCTGGGTTTCAAGCCATTTTCGGAAATGCCCAACCTGGACGAAGTGTACGAAGCGAGCGAACTATTTCCGATTTTCAAAAACCGATTATTGGCCGAGCAGCGACCCGAGTACGAAAAATTTCTCCGCTGGGGTGGGTTTTCAGTAGAGTCACCACCTGACCCAATCTTGATCCTTGGGGTAACGGAAGGAAAGAA
>JBEBGH010000147.1:0-12397 GCA_040081565.1 Pirellulaceae bacterium | reverse complement strand
TACGACAAGTTTTTGGCGCAAACTCTTATTTGTCAGTAAGCGATTGGCGATTGCACCTTGGGATCGGCTCAAACGAGAAAATTGATGAACTGGCGATCTATTGGCCAGGAGAAAAAGAACCACAAATCATTCGGGATGTTTCTGCGAACCAATTCTATTATTTGTTAAAGGGTTCGGAGTTGAAAACGTACCGAGCAGGTGAGAAAGTTATTAGTTATGAGTCAAAAAATTGAAGAAGCCGCAGTAGCTTCGATCGCTGGGCGAAGCTCTCGTCGGCGAACACGTGATCAGATTAAGATCTTCTTCGGGTTGATTTTTGCAACCTTGTCCATCTTGATCCTGGCAAATTCGTTTTTCATTTATGCCTCGTCGGGACCCAGTGAGATGCTGGCGCTCATGCTGCAGATTCATGGCTGGCTGGGGATGGGGCTAACCGGAGCAATGGTGGGGTATTCTATTCCGCACTACCTCCAACGCCGCAAACACGGTAACAAGACCGCGAAGTTTTTCGGGTATATCCTGGCAATTTCGCTTACCGCCGCCTGCGTGCTGGGATCGATCGTCTTTTTTCAAGGTCGAAATGAGTCGGCGACCTGGATTGTACGTGGGCACGAGTTGGGATTTGGAATAGCGCTGACGATTTTCCTGGTTCATCGATTGTCGGCTGTGGCGAACCCGTTGTGGCGATATGAATTGGGCGGACTCGCGACAGCTGGCGCATTGTTTTTAGGTTTTTGGCTTGCCCAACCGCAGAACACTGAGGACGGCCTCAATAATGGAGTTCCCAAAGTCACAATGGCCGAAGCAAAACGCACGGCCGTCTTCAAGGCCACATCAGCCACGACAATTACTGGCCATGCGCTCAATGAAGATGACCTGGCGAATTCCGAATATTGTGCCCAGTGCCATGCTGAAATTGCCCAACAATGGCGCGGTTCAGCCCATCGATTCTCTTCAATGAACGACCCCATTTACGAGAAGACCATCAGTGTTTTGCAACAAAATCGCAAACCTGAAGCAATGCACTTTTGCGGCGGTTGCCACGACCCACTCGTATTGCTCACTGGAAATATGGAAGGCGAATTTACCCGCGACACTCCAAACGCTCATCAAGGAATTACTTGCTTGGCGTGCCATGCCGTCGTCGAGGTGCGAGATCGTCGCGGGAATGCAGGTTATGTTGTCGCGCCTCCCGAACATTATCCGTACTACGGCAGTTCGGACCCGAAGGAACAACAACTCAATTTGGATTTGATTCGAGCCAAGCCGGAGAAGCACAAAGCCTCGTTCCTGAAAGAATTCCATCGCACCAGCGAATTCTGCTTGACCTGCCATAAAACATTTCTAACAGAACCGGTCAACCATTACCGTTGGAAACGCGGAGCAAACGACTACGATGCCTGGTTCGACAGCAATGCCGGTCTGAATAATGCCTTGACCTTTTACAACGCCAAAGAAGTCAAGAGTTGCCAAGAATGCCACATGCCCGACGTCGCCAGTCAAGATCCGGCTGCAAAAGACGGTTTGGCTCGCGACCATACTTTTCCGGGTTCGAACTCGGCATTGCCAACGTTCCACAACAAACCTGAGTGGCTGGAAAAGACCAAAGCGATCACAAAGGACGTGGTAAAAGTCGATATCTTTTCGGCCATCGATGCCAATCAATTGGAACCGGAAAACCGAATCTACCCCTTGGACCGCCCCGACGCACGATTCGCTCCCGGCAGCGAGATGCGCGTCGAAGTCCTGGTGAAAAACACCAAAGTTGGGCATATGTTTCCGGGTGGAACGATGGATATTAACGAGCCTTGGCTTGAGTTCATTGTTGCAGACGAATCAGGAAAGCCGCTTCTGGCCAGCGGTCTGTTGAGTTCCGACAAGCGTCTAGACCCGACCGCTCACCGTTTCGATGTCATGCTGTTGAGCAAGGAAAGCCGTTTGATCGACACCCACAATGTCGAACATTTCCGCACGGACTTGTACAACAATTCGATCCCGCTGGGCCAAACTGAAATTGTGCGTTTCCAATTTAAGGTACCCGAAGATGCGGCCGGCAAGAAATTGAAATTGACGGCCAGAGTCCGCTTCCGAAAGCTGAATCAACAATACATCAACTTTGTTTTCGGCAAAGATGCACCGGAGTTTCCAATTCTGGAATATGGTCGGCACGAAGTCACCGTCCAGGTGGGCGAGCCGCAAAAATTGCCCGTGTCCGACGATGTTGAAGTATCCAAACGGTTGCGCGATTTTTCTATCGGCAGCTTCCGTCACCGCGATACATTGACGGCGCTTTGGGGTTTCAAGGAAGTAGCCCGACTGCAGCCGATGGAGCCCGATTCCTACATCGACATGTGCCGATGCTATATACAAGTCGGAGACTTCGGCGAAAACATGGCTGAGGCGCTCCGCAAGGCCAACGAAGTAAATCCAAAATTCCCCAAAACAGGGTTCTTTCTGGGTCGAATGTTGACTGCTCAAAGCAAGTTCGATGAAGCCGTCCAAGCTTTCGATTCAACACTTGCCGTTTTTCCTGATGACCGAATGGTGAATAACGCCAAAGGCATAGCGCTGTTCAAGGCCAAGAAATACGAGGAAGCTATCAAGGTTCTCGCTCATTCGCTGGACATCGACCCGGACAACGTGGACGCACTAAACTACACGTCTCTGGCGTATCGCCAATTGGGCAATGAAGAAAAGGCCAAAGAACATGAAGAATTGTTCTTAAGATATCAACCTCAGGAATCGGAAAAGGCCGTGCACGAATTGTATCGTCGGCGCAATCCAAACGCGGATCGCGAGGCCAACTTGCAACACGTGCACCCGGTCCATTCACCGGATGACATTGAGCGAATCGTGAAAGAAGGTGAGGAATACCGCTTCCCGCACTCCGCGATTCAACCTAACAACAAAGACCTTCCCAAGGCATTGCCTCAAGACTAACTGCCTGTCCCAAGCGAACCGAAACAGCTCGGTGAGTGATCTCAACGTGATTTCAGCTTGAGAAACAACTCGCGCTGAGCCGCAGGTAGTTTTTCGATTGCATAACGCAACATTGTCCGCGGCATGATTCGAGCGTGTTTTTGCAGAAAGCACGTTAACACCGCGCGATCTTTGTCTCCAACCTCACGCAGCATCCACCCGACGGCCTTGTGGATCAAGTCGTGCGGATGCTCCATCAATTCTTCTGCCAGGGCAAGAGTTGTGTCGAAATCTCCCTGCCGGATGAAGTACATTGTCGAAACGATCGCGATCCGGTTCTTCCATAGATGTCTTGCACGAGCCAGCTTGAATAACGGCTGGTGACTTTTTTGCCACAAGTAAGCGCCCACGATCTTGGGAGCGGACGTATCGACCAAGTCCCAATTATTCACGTGATCGATTTGCCGCAAGTAGAACTCGTAAATCGTTTTGCGGACTGTTTCGTTCTTGGCTTGTTCAAATTGATCAACCAGGATCACCAGGGCCGTAAACCGGCATTCGTGAACAGGGTCGTCTAACAAACGCTGGACCTCTTTTAGCGGCAAGTTCCGAAATCCTCGGGCAATTTTTCGTTGTTGCGGAACCGTCAAGCCAATAAACTTGTCACCCTCCGCATATTCACCCGGTCCAGCTTTGAAATATCGCCAGCAGAGAGCGGCTCGGTCAGCGTCCACAAATTCATGGAGCGCTGACTTCACAGTTCTGGCCGTTGGTTTGCGATTATTTGTCGTCATGTTACCGACTCGTTGACAGGGGATTGAAATGCTACCATTTGAACGATCGCAAGATCGCTTCAGTCAAATCCAAAACTCATCTGACTTAAAAGGTCCCTCCTAAAAAATGCCCAAACATTGTGCTTTCCTTACAATGCAGGATACTCGTGGATTTTACATCTACGACTACCTCGCGCATGCGCCTCTGCGTAAGCTCGGTTGGACAGTAGAAGAAGTACCGTGGGATGATCCCACTATCGACTGGAAACAATTCGAGGCGGTGGTGATTCGATCTCCTTGGGATTATCAGAAAAAACCGGATGTATTTATGTCCGTGCTCGAGACAATCGCTCGAAGTACCGCGAGGTTGTTCAACCCGCTGGAAATCTGCCGCTGGAACATGAACAAGGTCTATCTGCGAGACCTTGTCGCGCGAGGAGTTGCGACGATTCCCACCATTTGGCTGGACCGATTGGATTCTGCCACATTCCCCCAGCTATTTTCTGAGTTGCAATCGGAACGAATCGTTGTGAAGCCCACGGTCGGTGCCAATGCCGACGACACTTTTGTCTTGAGTTCACACGAAGCTGAAAGCTGGGAAGAGGCACTAAGAGTTTTTGCTAACAAGCCGTTAATGGTGCAACCGTTTGTGGAAGCGATTGTGAGCGAGGGCGAGTATTCCCTGTTTTATTTTGGGGGAGAATTCAGCCACGCGATTCAAAAAATTCCCAAGCAAGACGACTTTCGCGTTCAGGAAGAGCACGGAGGAGTCATTTCCAGCGTTGTCGCCAGTGAGGAACTTCTGCGGGCAGGACGATTGGCAATCGATGCCATTGGCCAACCACTTCTATACGCCCGCGCGGACTTTGTGCGTTTCCGAGATGGTCTAGCGTTGATGGAACTAGAACTGATCGAACCGTCCCTCTATTTTTCGTTCGACGAACAATCCCCCGAGCGCTTCGCGGGCGCCCTTGACCTTTTTTTCAAGGCTCCAGTAGCTGTCCAACGTTTTGCTCGCTAACGAACGTCGATCGGGGCGGTGTTTCCGGGGAGCAGTTGCGACTGTTCGGTGGCTATGTGTTGGAACTCGACTTGCCATTCTGTTGGTTCTGATGAGCGGCGGACCTCGACGGCCGTTACTTTGTATTCGGGGCAGCTGGTCGCCCAGTCGCTGAGTTCCGTTGTCACAACGTTGGCACCGGATTCGGGGAAATGAAAAGTCGTGTAGACAACACCCGGTTGGACACGCTCGGAGATCGTCGCCCGCATGCGGGTTTCGCCAGCGCGACTGACGATGTGTACCCAGTCGCCATCTGAAATTCCCCGTTCCGCAGCGTCTTCGGCGTTTATTTCGAGACGGTCTTCGTCGTGCCAGATAACATTTTCGGTGCGGCGGGTTTGGGCACCGACATTGTATTGGGTCAAAATCCGTCCGGTGGTCAGGATCAACGGGAATTTGCGCGACACTTTTTCCTTGGTCGGAACGAACTCGGTAAGAATGAACTTGCCCAATCCGCGAGTGAACTCGTTGACGTGCATGACCGGGCTGCCTTCCGGGTTCTTTTCATTACAAGGCCACTGAATGCTGCCGAGTTGGTCGAGTTTTTCGTAGGTGACCCCAGCAAACGTCGGTGTCAGATCGGCGATCTCTTTCATGATTTCGGATGGGTGGTTGTATTGCATCGGTACGCCCAAGGCGTTCGCAAATCCCATCGTCGCTTCCCAATCCGCCAATCCAGAGAGCGGTTCCATGATCTTGCGGACGCGCGAAATGCGGCGTTCGGCGTTGGTGAAGGTCCCATCTTTCTCCAGGAAGGAAGCCCCCGGGAAAATCACGTGGGCGAACTTGCACGTCTCGTTGAAGAAAATGTCTTGAACGATCAAGCACTCCAAATTCCGCAAGGCGGCTTGAACGTGCTGCGTGTTCGGATCGGATTGGGCGACATCCTCGCCCTGGATATACATGGCCTTGAAAGTGCCCGCGACAGCCGCATCGAGCATGTTCGGGATTCGGTAGCCAGGCTCTGAATCGATGACTGTGTTCCAGTAACTATTGAATTGATTGCGAGTCGCTTCGTCTTTAACGGAACGGTAACCCGGCAGCTCATGGGGGTACGAACCCATGTCGCAGGAACCTTGGACATTGTTCTGACCACGGAGAGGATTGACGCCCACCCCTGGTCGGCCGATGTTGCCCGTGGCCATCGCAAGGTTGGCAATGCCCATGACCGTCGTTGAGCCTTGGCTATGTTCGGTAACTCCCAATCCATAATAGATCGCTGAATTGCGTGCGGTGGCATACAGGCGAGCCGCCGCGCGAATGTCCTCTGCTGGCACTCCGGATTGTTCCGCGACCACTTCCGGACTATTCTCTGGGCGCAGGATAAACTGCCGCCATTCTTCGAAAGCGGCTTTCTCGCAGCGGGCGGCGACGAACTCTTCGTCAACTAAACCCTCACTGACCACAACGTGAGCCAAGGCGTTGATTATGGCCACGTTCGTACCGGGGCGCAATTGCAAATGATATTTGGCTTCGATGTGTGGCGAACGGACGATGTCAATCACTCGAGGATCGATGACGATCAGCTGAGCACCTTCGCGCAACCGACGCTTCATGCGCGAGGCGAAGACCGGATGGCCTTCGGTCGGGTTAGCGCCCATCACGACGATCACGTCGGCATCCATGACCGATTCGAAATTTTGCGTACCAGCGGACTCGCCTAATGTTTGCTTAAGGCCATATCCCGTAGGCGAATGGCAAACTCGCGCGCAAGTGTCGACGTTATTATTGCCAAACGCAGTTCGAATCAGCTTTTGGACCAACCAAGTTTCTTCGTTGGTGCAGCGTGACGATGTGATACCACCTACGGACTTGCGCCCGTATTTTTCCTGAATTCGCCGCATTTCGCTGGCCGCATATTTGAAAGCTTCGTCCCACGAAACTTCCTGCCACGGATCGTCGATGTGTTTGCGGATCATCGGCCGTTTCACACGATCGGGATGAGTCGCATAGCCCCAGGCAAAACGACCTTTCACACAAGCGTGTCCTGCGTTGGCACCGCCGTCCAAGTTGGGAACCATGCGGACGACCTGTTGGCCTTTGACTTCAGCCTTGAACGAACAACCCACGCCGCAATAGGCACAAGTCGTCACCACTGAACGCTCGGCTTGTCCCATTTCAATTAGCGATTTTTCTGAGAGGGTGGCTGTCGGACACACGTTCACGCAGGCCCCACACGAAACACATTCTGAATCCAAGAACGATTCACCCGCGCTAGCGGAGACCTTGGATTCGAAACCGCGTCCAGAAATGGTCAAGGCAAAAGTCCCCTGAACTTCTTCGCAAGCTCTCACGCAGCGGCTACAGACAATGCATTTGGCCGGTTCGAATGTGAAATAGGGATTCGATTCATCTTTTGGCTCAGCGTGCGTAGCGTCGAAATGATTCTCGCCCGCCATTCCGTAACGAACCTCACGCAGCCCCACAACGCCAGCCATATCCTGCAACTCGCAGTTACCATTGGCCGTGCAGGTCAAGCAATCGAGGGGGTGATCTGAGATATACAACTCCATCACATTGCGGCGGAGGTCGGCCAATCGCGAGGATTGGGTCGTGATTCGCATGCCGTCTTCGACCGGAGTCGTGCAAGAAGCCGGAAAACCGCGGCGTCCTTCGATTTGCACCAGGCAAAGTCGACAGGATCCAAAAGCCTGCAACTGTTCGGTCGCGCACAACTTGGGGATCTTGATACCAGCAGTTGCCGCCGCTCGCATGACCGACGAACCGGCAGGAACCGTGACGGCAACACCGTCGACGAACAACGAAACCATCTTCGCGTTGCGACTGGCGGGGGTGCCCAAGTCGATCGTCGAGCCCTTGCATTGCCCGGAACCACATGCATAGGATGAGCAGGATGCCATGAATCAAACTCCCAAATTCTTGGATACGTTAGTCATTCTGGTCCAAACCAAAATCTTCTGGAAAATGCTTGAGGGCGCTCATGACCGGGAAGGGAGTCATGCCACCCATCGCACACAACGATCCATATTGCATTGTATCGCACAGGGCTTCCAAAAGCTCCACATTTTCTTCCCGAGACGTTCCGGCTTGAATGCGGTCGATCACCTCGACACCTCGAACAGAACCGATACGGCAGGGAGTGCACTTCCCACAGGACTCTTCGGCACAAAACTCCATGGCAAAACGGGCCATTTTCAGCATGTTTACCGTGTCGTCGAAGACCACGATTCCGCCGTGCCCGACCATCGCTCCGCGTTGCATGAATGCTTCGTAATCGAAGGCCATGTCAAAGTCCTTCGCAGGAACATAGGCTCCCAGCGGGCCACCCGCCTGCACGGCACGAATCGGCCGACCGCTGGCACTGCCGCCACCGTAGTCAAAGAGGACCTCACGCAACGTCAAGCCAAAGGCCTTCTCGATCAAGCCCGCATGTTTGATGTTGCCTGCCAACTGGATCGTCAACGTGCCGCGCGATCGGCCAAGACCGTAGTCACTATAAAAGGCGGCTCCGCAAGAAAGGACAATCGGAACACTTGCCAAAGTGATCACATTGTTCACGACCGTGGGTTTGCCGAACAAGCCACTAATCGCGGGCAACGGAGGTTTCGCACGCACTTCACCGCGTTTCCCCTCGAGGCTCTCGAGCAACGCGGTTTCTTCACCGCAGATATACGATCCAGCGCCCAAGCGGACTTCCAATTCAAAACGTCGGCCCGAACCTAACACGCTATCGCCCAGCCATCCAGCCGCCCGAGCGCGCTCGATCGCGGCGTTCAACGTTTTCCAGCAACGAGGATATTCCGAACGAAGGTAGATGTAACCCATCGTCGCGTTAACTGCGAGACCGGCGATGATCATGCCCTCGATCAGGCAATATGGATCGCCCTCCATCAACATTCGATCGGCAAAAGTCCCCGAGTCACCTTCGTCGGCGTTGCAGACGATATATTTTTGGTCGGCGGTTGTGTCGAGAACGGTTTGCCATTTTATGCCCGTTGGAAAGGCAGCTCCACCTCGACCACGTAGTCCCGAGTCCTTGATCGCCGTAACAATTTGGTTCGGCTCAAGTGCGATAGCCTTCCGCAAACCGGCAACTCCTCCGTGAGCTTCGTAGTCTTCCAGCGACAGCGGATCGATCAGACCAACGCGGGCGAAGGTCAACCGCTCTTGGTTTTTTAAATACGGAATCTCCGCGGTCAGTCCAAGGTTAAGCGGATGTGCTCCGCCGTGTAAGAAATCGGCTTCGAATAGACTTTGAATGTCGGCAGGACGGACTGGACCGTAAGCGATTCGGCCTTGCTCCGTCGCTACCTCGACCAGAGGCTCCAGCCAGAACATTCCGCGAGAACCGTTACGGATAATTTGCACTGCAAGCCCGCGCTGCTTCGCTTCAGCGGCGATTTTCTCTGCAACCCGATCCGCGCCAACCGAGGCCGCCGTCGTGTCGCAAGGCACATAAACCTTGATATTCATCGGCCACCGTCCTTTCGCAATTCGTCGACCAGTTCATCGAAGCTGTCCGGATCGACGCGACCGAGAATCTCATCGCCAACACGAACAGACGGCGAGCAGCCACAATTCCCCAAGCAAAAAACAGGTTCCAGCGTGATGGATTTATCCGAACTTGTCCCGTGGAAATCGACGCCCAATTTTGATTTGGCGTGACACTCCAAAGCTTCGCCACCCATGGCCTGACACGCTTCTCCCCGGCAGACCTGAACCACATGACGCCCAGGAGCGGTTGTTCGAAAGTCGGCGTAAAAGGTCACGACGCCGAAAATTTCCGCCCGCGAGAGATTTAAACCAGTTGCAATGATGCCGATCGCTTCGTCGGGAATGTATCCAAAGTCGGCTTGGATGTCGTGCAATATCGGCAGCGTGGCTCCTGGCCGCAATCGATGAGCCTCAACAATCGCTTCGATCCGCGATGTAGGTTGCGTCATGGTTGTTCCCGCAGAATTGATTCGTAGAACGGAACTCGCGTATCTCCTTGAGGACGAACACTTTATGAGTGGCTCCTTAATGAAGACAACTCTAAATTGTAACTCTTCGCGATCCGAACCGGAACCAGAATTTGGTTGTTAAGTATCTAGTTGGATGGCCCTTAGCGATCAATCGACCGCCAACTGAGAGGCGTTAATGGAACAAACAAGATCACCGGGAGCCAAGCGGCCAGACTTGCCGCCCGAATCAGGCTCAGTGAACCTAAAGTTTGACAGGTCACCACCGCGATTTGAAAAACAGCAATCGTTCCGGCACAACTTGCGGCGGCAAGCAGCAAATTGTGCTCACTAAAACGAATGACAAACGGTAACGCGATTAACAACAATGCCATATCGAGCAGAGGTCGTACAATCCGGGAATGGACGGCAATGCGATTGGACCGAGAAAACCACTGAGTTGGCCGGTGTAGCGAGGACACCATTTCGCTCAGCGACGAGTAATCATTTAGCTGTTGCCCGTAAGCCAACTCCTCGGTCGTCAAGTGAGTCGCCACAAAACACTGGCTGCCGGTCAACCAGGGGCGGTCATTCGGAAAATAAACGACGGGCTTTTCGGGCGAACCCAAACTGTTGAGTTTCCAGGGTTGAAGCGGTTCCGAGATGGATTCGAGCAATAGCCCTGCGGGATGGTCCTCATTCGCTTCGACATAATTGGCTCGCGCTGCGACGATCCGCGAAATCGAATCGCTGAGATAGATCGGAATCTGCACCACGACATTTTTGTATTGATGCGAGGTGTCGGGAGCCCGTCGAACTCGAATCAACAAGCCATTCAAATGGTCTTTTTGAAACTGGCTGTCGGTCGCTCCTTCTTGATTCCAATTTTGTGCGGTGCTGGTCAGTTCCTTGCGATATTTTGGAATCCAAACCTCGCGGTTGACGATTGATAGCACAATCATGATTAACGCAATCACGACCAGCGGCTTCACCATTCGTGACCGGGGAATCCCAGCCGCTTCAATTGCCGTCAATTCTCGACGTCGCTGCATGAACGCAAAGGCAAACACAGCTGCAATCAAAACCAACATGCCAACAGTTCGGTCAAAGAAATCGAGAATTCGCGGGCCATAAAACTTTTGCATGAATCCGACCACGTTCCCCTCCTGTTTACCAAGGCTCAAGATTTCGTCAAAATTGGTGAACAGGTGCACGATCAAGTACAAGCCTGTGAAGCTGCAAAAACAGATCGTGAAGATCTTCGCAAACAGCAACAGCAAGTACCGATCGAACTTGGTCATGGACGCGGCAATTCAAAAATGGTCGGAGTGTGGGCTTCGCCGCCACGATCATAGCGAAACCTGCCCAGTCGTCCGACGTCAATTTGCACCTTTATCACCACGTGTTTCAACTGTAATTTCAGCGACGTTCTCCAATCCCTTTGAATCCTCATGAACCTCAAGACTTTAGCAAACAACGCAAAATTGACGGCATTTTGGCTTCCGTTTCTGGATTTTGTTTTCCCGCCAGAGTGCATGGGATGCCAAGAGGGATTGGGCGACGCCCCGGGGCTGATGTGGTGCGAAAACTGCTTGAATCAACTCTGCAGCGACCCCGAGAAATGCTGCCCCGCCTGCGGTGCTGAAAAAACACCGCCTGTGTTCCCCGATGGTCGCTGCCGCCTTTGCCGCGACATCAAACTAAAATTTGAACGTGCCATTTGCGTGGGAAATTACCATGCGTTGATGCAGGACTTAATTGTGAAACTCAAGGCGAATTTCGATGAATCGTTGGCCCTACAATTTGGAATGTTGCTTGGAAAACGATTGCGGGCTGACGCTGGATTTCCAGCTTGCGATTTGATCGTGCCAACTCCGACCTATTGGTGGAATCGGCTCCGGCGTCCCAGTTATTTGGCTGCCGTCATCGCCGAAGGAGTTTCGCGGCAACTGGAGATTCCGGTGGAATTGGACGTGCTGCGATGTGTGCGAAAAACCAAGAAGCAGGGGACTCTGGATACAATCAGTCGATTCAAAAACATCCAAGACGCCTTTGCGGTGAAACGGCCAAAACATGTTGTCGACAAAATAGTTTTGGTCGTTGACGACGTGATTACCTCAGGAGCGACCGCCAATCAGCTGGCAACCGTACTTCGCAAAGCAGGGGCCGCAAAAGTCTATGTCGCGGCCATCGCCCGAGGCGTTCGACAGACCTAAGAACTTGGAACTAATTTTACACGTCCGTTTTTCCAGCTTGCGCGATTGGCGAATTCGATTTAAATTCTCAAAAAAAATTACAAAACCTTCGCAGCCATCCCTAAGTCCCTGTTTTGGAGGAACTTACGCGTTTCAAATCAATCTTGACCAGACTGCGTAGTCCTCTATAATTCGGGCACTTTGGTAAACAGGGCAGTCTTGGTGAAAGTAACGGACTTTTACTTTTGGACTGACCGAGTAGTTTGCGGCGGGCTGTCAATTCGCACCGCGTCAGCAAGTGAGTTGGAGTCTATTACTAAACTTTTTGGCGGTTCGGATTCGCAGCCAAAGGATTTGGCGAGGCAAAGCGATAACGGATAGCTGCCACATCATCATCACTAGGGAGAGGATGGTTCAATGAGTTCCAAAACAGTTTTCACGACTGGCGAGGCAGCAAAAATCTGCAAAGTAAGCCAGCAAACGATCATTCGCTGTTTCGACAACGGAACACTCAAGGGCTTTCGCGTCCCTGGTAGCCGGTTTCGCCGA
>JBEBGH010000473.1:0-3313 GCA_040081565.1 Pirellulaceae bacterium | reverse complement strand
TGGCGAACGCACTTCGAAAACCGTTCCCGCAGGATGTACCAATCGCAGAAAACTTTCGATGTCACTCGTTTGCTGCTGAAGGGTTCGTGTTGTAAAATCCATCGGTTGCGTTGACTTTGTCATCGGCCTCGCCCTCGACCGATAGACTTAGCTGTTCGCGCTTCAATGAAGCGGGTAATGGCTTGACTCGACGTGAATAGATTGCGACCAAGGCGGATTGCTTCTAATTGGATGCCACCGATACCTTTGTGAATCCAGCGGGTTAGAGTCGCCTTATCTACCCTGCGTTTGGTTATCTTTGCGATTTCTTTTCGCGCCTCAGTCAATGTTAATACATTCTCGGTTAACACTTTGTGAACGGGCGTGGACATAAAAAATCCTTGCGTGTTTGAATGAAACGAACGCAAGGTATGGTCGCATTTGTGTGGTAACTATTTTGGTAACTCTAGAGTTACCAATTCAGTTTTTTTGGACTTTTTTCAGTTTGATTAGGTTCTTTGGGATACTTACCGAAATTTGGTAACCATAATCGCGCAGTTCGCCTGAGAGATTCATGAGCATGGCTTTGATGCTATCAAAGTCCTCGCTTTCGGTTAGTCGTTGTCCTGAAAAGGGATCCCTTGAATTGCAAAAGTCTGAAAATGAAACACCTTTTGGGTGGGACGCAAGGTACCTGAACCTCGAGGAACCAAGTCCCTTTAGTTTTCGGGCAATTTCATCGACTTCTTTGAATGGTTGCTCAAGATTATTAATCCAACCCAACCAATTTTTTTGGAAAGAGTTAACTGGTTGATAAATCTCCTCATCCCACATTGAAAACCGCTTCGGTTCCCAAGATGCAATGAATTCAAAAATCCACGGACACCAGCCGGGGTCCCCAGCCTGACTCAAGGTGATCGGCCAGATGAAGTTATTTTTCCCATTGATGTATCCCACAGTCCATGGGCAAATATCCCCATCTGTTTCTTCTATGCGGACAATGGTTCGAACATAAGGTAGGCAAGAACGGAATGTAGCCGCTGCTTGAGCAATTGATCTTTCAGGAGGAGGTTGGCCGAAAAGCGTTAAGCTGTTTTTTTCCGCAATCTTATCGAGTTGACCTGTAACATAGCGAAAACCTTGAACTTGAGATTCCCGCAAAGCGGAAATGAAATCGTCTTTTGGCATCATAGGTGTTTTCCTTTTTCTGATTCAGGCTGGCCACCAACACCATCGGCGAAAACGTCTCCGATGGTGCTGGTGATCGTGCGGTAGCTACTCCGCGCCTGATGATTCATTTACAGTTTTGGTGCATGTTTGGCAGCTTCGATTGCATTCCGTTCGGCGGTAGTAGTATATCGTTCGGTCATTTTCGATTCTTTGTGCCCGAGAAGCGATTGAGCGAATTCACGACCCAAGGCATCGCATACGACTGTCGCTGCCAAATGGCGAATTTGGTACGTGTGCCAACTCGCAACCCCTGCTGCCTTAGCTGCTGATTGAATTGCTTTACAGAAACTTTGGGCGTCGTAATGATCGCGGGGAGACTTGGTTGGATTTGCTTTTGCCCTCGATATTTGAGACGGTTGAATCTTAGTTTTCCTCGCTGCACGTTTTTGAGTGTTGCGCCATGCCATTGCTTCAATTGGGGAAAAGCAATAGCTGTTTGGGTTGCGGTTTAAGTAATTTTCAATCACTTCGCGTGCATCGCCAAGAATTGCAACCGCTTTCCGTATTCCCTTCCCGGCTGTCTTGTGTTTTACCGGGCGAAACATCCAAACTGTTTCGGATCGGTCGATGTCCATGGGCCTAAGATTACAGACTTCGGATGGACGCATCCCGGTTGCAATTTGCACCCGCAACATATCGCGAACCACAGGGGGGAGGAATTTTGCAGTAGCCCGCACAATCTCGATATCTACGGGCCTGACCGGTTCGGTTTCATAGGCTTTCGTTTGACCAAATCTCAACGGCTCAACTGCTTTTAGGGCTTGCCACGTCGTCTGACTAATCAACTCTTGAGATACTGCCCGCTTGAAGATTCGGACAACTAGATTTGTCTGACGGTTGACGTAGCGGCGAGACATTTCGGCATTTACCCATCGTTCCCGCTGTTCTTGTAACTTCAACGGACCAAACTTCTCAGCAAGCGTTTTCCCTTCGTACTGTTCCAACTGCGAACAAACTAAAAGAATCCGGTGGAGTTCGCTCCGCGATCCTTCGTAACGGACTTTGGCAAATTCTCGAAAACTCGCCACTACATGGGCAACAGTGACCGGTTCATTTTCTTGGTGCTGTGGCTCGATACGATGACCCAGAAGCATTTCTGCCCTCGCTTTCAGTTGGTCATCATTAAACCCGTCCGGCAGTTGGAGTCCGTGGCTCTGATAGGTGGAGATTAAGACTGCGTAACGAGCAAGCGACTCTGGTGAATCGTGTTTTCCAAGATAGAAATCGCGACCGCCAATGGTGACAACAGACTGACCTGAAAGATGGTAGCGAAGTGCAGGCGTCTTAGCTTTTGGACGAGACATACATGCAAACTCCAATTGTTGAGGCCACCGTACTATTCGGCTAGAACAGTTTTTCGGTAGTCGATTCTCAAAAACGGGTCTGCTCGTCGCGATGACGGTAACGCATTGAAGTGCGTTCCAGACGGTAAACACGGCAAAAATCACAAATACACCCAGCAGGGCTCGAACCTACAACCTTCGGTTCCGTAGACCGATGCTCTATCCAATTGAGCTATGGGTGCCTGTTTGTGAGGGCCTAAATCTAGACCATTTGAGCAGAATTCGCAAGGGGAGCCCGATGGGCTGTTTTCCAATCCGCACGATTGAATGAGACGCGGTCCGGGTATTTCAAGTTCGCGAGGTTCGAGGCGAAAAACCAAAGCGTCACGAATTCAACCGCTTACTTTTGTTGAGGTCGGAACGCGGCGATTCGATTTGGATTCGTCTCGATTCGGGGGCCGCCCAAAAGGTCGACGCAATACGGAACCGCAGCGAATATCGCATCTAGGCATTGTGCAATCGCTTTGGGACTGCCAGGCAAATTAATCATCAACGTCGTTCCCCGCGAGCCGGCAATTTGCCGCGACAAGATCGCAGTCGGCACAAACTGCAACGAGGCACGCCGCATCTCTTCGCCGAAGCCCGGTAGAATCCGCTCACACACTGCGGTCGTCGCTTCGGGAGTGACGTCGCGCGGGGCCGGCCCGGTGCCTCCAGTCGTAATGATCAGCGCACATTGTTCGCGATCGGCGAGTTCAATCAACACCGCTTCGATTTGCTCCCGCTCGTCACTGACCATTCGAGAAACGGGTGCCCAATCC
>JBEBGH010000146.1:0-12413 GCA_040081565.1 Pirellulaceae bacterium | reverse complement strand
TGATTCCGTTTTCGACAATCCGAATGATCCGACCATTACCGCTATCGGCAACAAAAACCACACCGGTTTCAGGTTGGATCGCAATTCCACACGGAGCGAGCAAGTTATCCACGATGACCTGCGTTTCAATTGACGATTGCCCGCAAACGTCGTTCGAGTAACAAAAGAAAACGAATAACGCGGCAAGAAAGCAGAACCGGTTCATTGCGTTATCAATCGATGGTGTAGTTTGTTAACTGGCGGTGGTCAAAATAGAAACTAGGCGGTTTCCAATTCGCGGCGTTTTTCGAAAGCCTCAATTTCGTCCACGTGTTCCAACGTCAATCCGATATCGTCCAGTCCCTTCAGCATGCAATTGCGTCGGAATTCATCGACGGTAAATTTCGCACAGAATCCCTCGTCGTCGGTGACTTGCAGCTGCTCAAGGTCAACGGTGAGTTGATAGCCTGGTTTGGCCGCGACTCGGCGGTGGATATGGTCAACTTCGGCTTCGGTCAAAACGACCGGCAACAATCCGTTCTTAAAGCAATTGTTGAAGAAGATATCCGCGAACGATTGGGCGATGACGGCGCGGAAACCGAAATCGTAGAGTGCCCAGACCGCATGTTCACGGCTCGAACCATTCCCGAAATTCTGACGCGCGACCAAGAGCGACGCGCCAGCAAATTCCTTGCGGTTGAGTTCGAATTCCGAGTTTGGATTTCCTTGATTGTCAAACCGCCAATCGAAGAACACGAATTGTCCAAAACCTGTCCGTTCGATTCGTTTCAGAAATTGTTTGGGGATAATCTGGTCGGTATCGACATTGGATCGATCCATGGCGGCAACCAAGCCAGTATGTTTTGTGAAAGCTTGCATGTCGTGGTTCCTTGAGAAGTTGCCCGAGGTTTCAATAAGTGAACTTAGTGCCCTTAGGCAAAGTTCCAGGTTCGAATGTCAACAAACCGACCTTCGACTGCTGCTGCGGCGGCCATGGTTGGCGAAACCAGATGAGTTCGTCCGCCACGACCCTGGCGGCCTTCGAAATTGCGGTTGCTTGTCGACGCACAACGTTGACCGGCCGAGATTTGGTCCGGGTTCATTCCCAAACACATACTGCATCCGGCCTCACGCCATTCAAAACCAGCGTCCAGGAAAATACGATCGAGGCCCTCATTTTCTGCTTGCCGTTTCACTAATCCACTGCCGGGAACGACCATTGCGTGGACTCGGCTATTAACCTTTTTACCTTTGATGGCCGCTGCAGCCTCGCGAAGGTCTTCGATTCGCGAATTCGTGCAAGAACCAATGAAGACGCGGTCGACCGTTACATCTTGCAGACGGGTGCCAGGTTTCAAGTCCATATACTTGAGCGCGGATTCAGCCGATTGTTGATCGACTGGGTCGGTGAAGTCGGCAGGGGCAGGAATTTTTTCGTCGATGCTGATCACTTGACCGGGGTTGGTTCCCCACGTCACTTGAGGGGCGATGTCTGCCGCTTTGAAAATCTCGACGCGGTCATACTTTGCCCCAGGGTCGGATGGCAAGCGTTTCCAGCGCTCAACGGCTTCATTGAATTTGGCGGGAGCAAAAGGGCGGCCTTGCAGGTAGTTGAATGTCTTTTCGTCGGGAGCGATCATGCCGGCCCGCGCTCCTGCCTCGATGGACATGTTGCAGATGGTCATGCGTTGTTCCATCGACATTGCTTGGATCGCCGAACCCGTGTACTCCAATACGTAGCCGTTTCCTCCGGCTGTGGTCAATTTTCCAATGAGGTACAGAATCAAGTCTTTGGCTGTGACGCCCCGATTCAGTTTCCCTTCCGTCCGCAGTTCACACGTTTTTGGTTTGGACTGAATCAGGGTTTGCGTGGCCAGAACATGTTCGACCTCGGACGTGCCAATTCCAAAAGCCAAAGCTCCAAACGCGCCATGGGTTGCCGTATGGGAATCGCCACAAACGATGGTAAAGCCTGGTTGCGTAAATCCCAACTCTGGACCAATCACATGCACGATGCCTTGATTAACGCTGTCGAGATCATAAAGTCGAACGCCGAACTCGCGGCAATTCTTGCGCAGCGTTTCAACTTGCTGTCGCGAGATGGGGTCCAGAATTGGCAGACTGCGATCCGTGGTCGGGACATTGTGGTCCTGTGTTGCCACTGTCAGCTCCGGACGGCGGACTTTACGGCCGGCAATTCGCAAGCCTTCGAAGGCTTGAGGACTCGTCACCTCATGCACCAAATGCAGGTCGATATACAAAAGGGTTTGTTTGTCCGATGGGTGGTAGACTTGGTGGGCGTTCCAAATCTTTTCGAACATCGTTTGGGGAACAGGGGCAATCATGGTTTGACTGGATTCGGAACAAGTGCGCGTTTCAATGGACGATCAAAATATCTTATTCAGGATCAGGTAAATTTAACAGGTACCAGTCGATCGTCGTCAGCAGTCAATAAAGTGCTCTAATGTCTAAAAATGAACACATAGCGGCAACCTTGAGTTGTGTGTGAAAACCTCCATGGTTGATTCAAGACATTTGGATTATTCTGGGGTGGATTTTCATGCTCGCGCTATTAAGTTCAATTTTTGCCCACGGTCGACAGCGGGCCGTTTTTATTTTTTGAGTTGATCGGAAGCTAAATGTCAGATGTTGTTTCAGCGGCCTTGCAGGGAATCGTCGAGGGACTGACTGAGTTTTTGCCGATCAGTTCGACAGCACATATTGTTTTCACGCAGAAGTTGTTGGCGATCGACAACACGTTGCCGTTTTGGAAGATGTTCACCGTGTTCATTCAACTCGGCGCGATTTTGTCTGTGGTTGTCTATTTCTGGAAACGTCTTTGTGGCTTCGTCGGTTCTTTTCTATCAGCACCGCAAGCGGTCGATGGCCAGCCGACGGTGAGCCGGTTTAAGCATCCGCTAAGTCTCGTGCTCGTTAGTTTCGTAGTCACCGCCGTGCCGTGTTTTCTCATCGACAAATTCATTGGCGAAAACCTGGAACGAATTGACTTCATGGCAATTGCACTCATCGTCGGGGGCGTGGCCATGTATGTGATTGACCGGGCATGCAGCAAACGAGCATCCACACAGACGATCGAGGCGATGACGATGTGGCAAGCGATCACGATTGGGCTGGCGCAAATTTTAGCGGCGGCATTTCCAGGCACCAGTCGTTCGATGGCGACGATTGCCGGTGGCCAGCTAATGGGGCTCTCGCGGAGCGCCGCACTGGAATTCAGCTTCTTTTTGTCGATTCCGGTGATGGTCGCCGCATCATCTTTCAAGCTGGTTCAACATCTCGCCCGCGAACCGCTTCCCTCCACCGACGAGTGGTTGGCTCTGGGCGTGGGATTCATCAGTAGTTTTATTGTGGCTTACGCCGTCATCGCCTGGTTCATGCATTGGGTTCGCAAGCATGGGTTTACGCCCTTTGCGATTTATCGCGTGGCCTGCGGGGCTGTCGTCTTGTGGTGGATGCGTTCCTAAGCGAATGCTTGGCACGCGATGTTCGTACGCCTAGCCGTTAAAGGATTCTGGTTCGCCTGAATTGATATTCTTGGCGTGCGGGTTGTAGTCTTCCACCTCGTTTAGTTTCAACTCGTTGCTGAAGCCTTCGCCAGGCACGACGACAATCTCGCCGTTGGGGTCATCCTGTTCCGCGCGGACATTGTGGTGTCTGGTCAATTCAAGCACTGCCAGGAAGACGCCGATCATTGCCGACTTGTGCATGCCAGGCTTAAACAGATCGGTGAACACGACCTTGTGTTGCTCCAACAGTTGTCGATGTATCTCACGCATGTAGACCGTGATCGGCGTGTCGTCGTAGACGACTCGTTCCGGTTGAGAACGGCGGTTGTCGCGAAGCACTCGTCCAAACGCCGACACGAGATCCCACAATTCCACCGGACGGATGGGTTGATCCGCCAAATCAATTGAACGCGGCGGCAGGTCGTCCTGAATGCGCGGATAACGCTCGTGCCAGGATGCTGCCCTTTCGTCGAGCAGCACTGCGGCCTCGCGAAACTGTTTGTACATCAACAGACGCTGGACCAAGTCGAGGCGAGGGTCTTCGTAGATCTCGTCGGCATTCACCTCGTCGCTTTGCGGAAGTAAATTCCGGGCCTTGATCTCGACCAGGCGGCTGGCGACCTCCAGGAATTCACCGACGGAATCGATGTTGATTTCTTTGAGAATCTCCAGGTACTCAAAGTACTGCTGGATGATTTTGGCCAGCGCAACCTCTACCAGGTCGATTTCGTTCCGCCGTACCAGGAACAGCAGTAAATCGATCGGGCCGCGGAACTCATTTGTCTCGATTCGGAAGTTCATGAGGAGAATTTTGCACTAATTCTGATAATTTGGTAGATGGAACGAGGCGTCGTGCAAGTCATTCAGGCTGGTCAACTCGCACCGCAAAGTCAGCCTGGTCGGATTATGTTAGTTTTGTTTTACATTTCGCCTGTCTTTGCTAACCCATACAAAAATAATCCCTTTTCCAGATGAACTGCCAGCACTTCTGGCCGATACCGAAGTTTGTGACCCGTGGTTTCTTTTGTTGTTCAACCAACCTGCATTCGTCGAGGCGGGAATTAACAAGGAGACTTAGCCGACTATGCGGCAAGACACTATTCAAGTTGAAAATCTAATCGAGTTACGGCAATTCGTTTCTCGCACGTTGTGTCAAATCAATGATTTCGAAGATGGAGTTTTTCAAGTTACGGAAAGAATTTTGATCAAATGTGGCAAGGCCTGCGGAATCCTCTTCTGCCTGCATGGACCACGTAGCGTCAAGTCGACAGCCGTTTGGGAAACTGTCACCAACACAATCATCTTTTATGGCTCTACCGGCGAAAAAATTCACCGAACTCAATTGCCCTCCGCGGCAATGGCATCGTCATCATAAATTCAATCATTCAAATGTAGGAGTTCAATCAAGATGTTAGTTCTTTCCCGGAAGGAAAGTGAGAAAGTCAAGCTCGGAGATTCGATCGTGTTGACGATTGTGCGTGTCTCTGGAGACCGTGTCCGGTTGGGCATTGAAGCTCCAGAAGATATGTTGATCTTGAGACACGAATTGGACTGTACCGGCGTGCCAATCAAACCACAGGATGATGTTGCTGTTGCGTGACCTGGTCTTCACTCAATGACAACTGAATTCTGCTGAATTGCTTGAGCACGTAGAATCACCGTGAACAAAATTGGCAGCTTGGGTCTTCTTGACTCAAGCTGCCTTTTTTTGTTTTGAGACGCTGGCGGTCTTCACAAGCTGTTGTCTGAGATGGCCAGGCAAGTTACTCGACAGTCCTCGTCGAGATTCGCTGCAAGCTGAGCCGCAGCGCGATCGGCCCGCTGCGCATCCTTGCGCCCCGGACTGATCCATTCTGTAAAACCTATCGGGAGTCTCCCAATGTGGCTGCGAACCGACCTTAGGAAGGACGGTAGGGTGATGTCGGCTGGTTGCCGGATGGCGTAGTACCACTCGAATAGGTCGAACGGAAGTTCGTGTTGCCACCTGACATCGATGGGGTAGCAGCCATTGAGCTGCGGTTCATATTACCCACCGTTTTGGGGTTCTCGGCCAGCACTTGCAAAAGTTTCGAAATACACAGTTTGTTCATGCTGGTATTGTGGTCATTGGCTTCCGCCTTGAGGGCCTCATGGAGGCTTTCAGGGAGGCGAACCGTGATCACCCGGGTCGGCTCATTAATCGCACTCGGTGAAATCTTCCGGTTTCTCAAGCTGTTCACCAGATTCTGGATTTCGGTGAACTCCGGGGATTTTTCGAAAGCGATGAAGTCCGGCTGGGATGTGAAGACGCTGCGGGCCGCACCATCGACACCCAAAACTTCGCGGAAGAAGGTCACCCAGTCTGGGTTGCCTTGGTAAAGCTGTTTTGCCACGGCCAAAATCTTTTGGCACCGGGCGGAAAAGTCTTCAGTTACCATCGGCTTCTGGGCGATAGATGCCGACGTCGTCATTGGATTGGAACCGAGAGAATTCATTTCGTTCATAGAGACTCCTTTCAGGGGTCAGGTCAAACAGTAAACGACGATTCGCGAGCCGTCTCACGACCGTTTGCCTTCAGTTTTCCCGGCCAGACAAACCGCGGAGTAATGTCATTGCATTGCATGCACTTACGACCACCTGCCCCTTCTGCAAATCCGCCAAGCAGCGGTGCCTAAAAATGGTGCACGAAAAAGCTGCACAACAATTGAGCAGATCGTTTTGTTGCAATTCCGGTGTGTCCACTTCAGCTAGTGTCCCTCGAATTTCCGAAAATAGGTACTAAAAAAGCAAAAACCCAAGCCGCACGACGCGACTTGGGCCATGAATGTTAAGTTGGGAAAAGAACTAGGCCTTTTTCCCGAATTCCTTTTGGCATCGTTCCAAGAGGGCCTTGGTCTTTCGAATCCCGGTCGCCTCGTCGCCGCCGCCCTCGAATTCGATCCCGACGAAACCGTGGTAACCTGCGTCGAGGACAATCTTCATCATCTTCATGTAATCCGTCTGGGTGTCATTGCCATTGGCATCGAATTCGTGACTCTTGGCACTGACGGCTTTGGCAAACGGCATTAACTGTTCGACCCCCAGGTAGCGGTCGTACATTTGGTCCGCGCTGACTCGGAAGTTACCGAAATCCGGCAGGGTCCCACAATTGTCCTTTCCGACCATTTTCATGACTTTGGCCAACCACTCCCCGTTTGAGGACAGCCCCCCGTGGTTTTCGACAATGACATTGAGTCCCACTTTCTTGGCGTAGTCGGACAGCTGGGCCAAACCGTCGGCCGCAAGTTTAATTTGTTCGTCAAAGCTACCCTTTGACGCGGCGTTAACCCGGATCGAGTGGCAGCCGAGGGTCTTCGCCGCATCCACCCAGCGATGGTGATTTTCGACGGCCTTCTTGCGGGCGTTCTCGTCTGGATCCCCCAGATCGCCTTCGCCATCGCACATGATCAGCAGTTGGGTGACGCCATTGTCTTTGGCTCGGGCGTTTAGATCGGCCAGGTATTTCTGGTCCTTCGCTTTGTCCTTGAAGAAAGAATTGACATATTCGATTGCTTCGATGCCGAAGTCCTGTTTAGCAGTGCGGGCAAAGTCCACGTTGGTCATTTTGCCGGCTTGTAAAGTGCGATGTAGCGACCATTCCGCAAGGGAGATTTTGAATGGCAATTCGTCGACGGCTGACCCATCGCTGACGGGCGATGTCCCGCGAGTCACCTTTGGCAACGCCAGCCCGCCCAGCAACAAGCCCGCACCACAGGCCCCCAAAAAATTCCTCCGAGACGATCGTTGACGAATCATGAAATTCTCCTTTGATTAATGGATAAAGACGAAGCGACGAATGACGTCGGGGAATACGCCCTCGATTATAGTCGCCGACCCTGCGAAGTCGCTACTGCATCCGGCCCTCGTCCTGGGCTCGCAAGTGAGCGTTTTCCATTTCCACGCGACGTAATTCGCCGGAGCCCGCGAGTAGAACAAACAATCCAACCAGTGACAGTTGCCAATGACCGAGATAGCCGCCCACCGCGATGAACGCAACGGCCATGATCTGACCGATGATCACGGCGACTCGGGTGGCGCTTTCGTAAGACATCGGGATGGCGAGCAAGGCCCGCAAGACTCGACCGCCATCCATTGGGAAGGCGGGCAACAGATTGAAGGCGAACAGAATAAAATTAACTTGAAACAGCAATCCAACGACTTGTTCGACGCCGCCACCCAACAACTGCTCGCTGGTCCCACTAAAGTGCAAAGCCAAATCCAAGCCCCCAAACAGAATGAGAAAAAACAGATTGACGGCGGGGCCGGCCAACGCAATCACAATTTCAGCAAACGGCGAGCGGGGAATTCCCATCAACATCGCCACACCACCAACCGGCGTCAGGATAATCTCTCGAGTTCCCACTCCAAATCTCCTCGCCGCGAGTGCATGTCCGTATTCATGCAGGAGCACAAAGGAAAAGACCAACAGCAACATGATCTGCACCAGTGCCATCTGTTGCCAGCTCTGGCCGGGTTGCCACGAGGAATAACCGACGTAGACCATGGCCAGAAAAAACGTCCAGTGTAAGTAAACCTTAATTCCGAAATAACGACCGAGTCCAATCATCAATTGCTTCCCAAAAAAAGATTCATTCGCCGGGCCTTGATCAAGCTTGCCCCACGACCGCCCCGAATGTTCTGACAACTTTATCCGAATTCGAGATCCCGCGAAATTGCCGGCGCGTGGACTTGTTCGGGTTGCATCGATTGTGCGCTGTGCCTTTTAAAAGGCAAGGTCGGGGAGCCTGCCAACTAGATGCGAAAACTATTCCCGGCGAATAAGATGAGGGAATTCAGTTACCTTTCGCATTGAGAATTTCCACCGTGCGGCGAATCTACCTCGACTACAACGCCACGACACCTTTGGCGCCCAGCGTGCAGGAAGCGATGGAGCCTTTTCTCCATACGCATTACGGCAATCCGTCGAGTTCGCATTGGTTGGGGCGCGCTGCAGCCGAAGGCATCGCCGACGCGCGCGGAATGTTGGCGGGTTTGCTTGGTTGCGATTCCGAAGAAATCGTTTTCACTGGCGGCGGCACCGAAGCCAACAACCTTGCGATCAAGGGTGTGATGCTGCGCGAGTCGCCAACTTCTGGCGCCAATATTGTCATTAGCGGCTTTGAACATCCGGCGGTTACTGGACCTGCAGAATTTTTGAGGCGCATGGGCTACAGCGTGACCGTTGTCCCTGTGGATGCAACCGGTATCGTGCAGCCGGATGCAGTGGCCAAAGCGATCAAGCGAAAAACGCGACTCGTCAGCATCATGCATGCCAACAACGAAATCGGGACCGTGCAGCCGATCCGTAAGATCGCGGAAATCTGCCACGCCAAGTCTATTCTCTTGCATACCGATGCCGCTCAAAGCGTCGGGAAGATTCCTACGCTCGTCGATCAACTGGATGTCGACTTGTTAACGGTTGCCGCTCACAAGTTTTATGGCCCCAAAGGAGTCGGTGCCTTGTTCATTCGAGACGGGATCGACTTGGAACCACTGTTGCACGGCGGAGATCAAGAGTCGGGGGTTCGAGCCGGAACCGAAAACACAGCGGGCATCGCGGGTCTTGGCCGCGCTGCAGTGCTTGTCCACAAGGCCCTTGATGAATCCGCGGAACGAATGGCATTCTTGCGTGATGATTTGTTGACCCGCCTGGAATCAGGAATCAGATCAGGTTTGAAGGTCAATGGTCGACAAGCGGAACGGTTGCCCAATACATTGAGCGTGATCTTTCCCAACGTTAGCGCACGAGAAATGCTCGACCGACTCCCGCAGCTCGGCGCTTCTACGGGCTCGGCCTGCCATAGCACAACTGGAGCCAGCGGGACTCTGCAAGCCATCGGTTTGAGTCCGGAAGAATCTCTTGGCACCATGCGACTCAGCCTGGGCTGGTACACGTCGCAGGAAGATATCGAAACGGTTTCCGAATGGCTCATCGGTGCCTGGGAAGCACTCGCAAATTAGTTGCTATTCCAAAAACGCGCTGGCCACCGTCATGTAGATCACGATCCCCAGGATATCGATGATCCCTGCAACGAATGGATTGCTCATCAACGCTGGGTCCAGCCCGAATCGCTTGAAGATCAACGGCAACATCGAACCAATCACGGTTCCCGACACGACCACCAGGACGAGCGAGATCGGAACGATAAATGCTTGCTTCGCACCCGGTACGTTCGGGAAGAACAGCATAACCGTGACAAGGCTGATCAGTGCTAGTCCGATGCCCAACAAGAAACCCATGGCGATTTCTCTCAGCACTATTCGCAACCAGTCCTGAATGCTGATTTGGTCGTGGGCCAGGGCGGTGATGACCAGTGTTGCCGATTGGCTGCCTGAGTTTCCCCCGCTGCTGATGATCAATGGGATAAATGGAATCAACCAAGCCCACTTTTCCAAGCTGTGTTCGTACAAGTGCAGTGCAGTGGCCGTCAAGTGCGCGCAGAAAAACAGGATCATCAACCACATACCGCGCTTCCAGCTCAACAACAACACCGACGTGTTCATGTAGGTGTCTTCCAAAGGCGCGACACCGGCACTCCGCAGTTGGTCGTCTTGAGCTTCTTCGCGAACCGCGTCGATCACGTCGTCATGCGTGATGATTCCGACGATGTGGTTTTCTTTGTCCACCACGGGGATCGCCAAAAGGTCCATGCGAGCGACCTTATCCACCACGTCGCTGCGATCTTCCATCGCGTCGGCCGTGATCAAAGCGGTTTCCATGATTTCCGAAAGCTTCGTATCCGGTCTGCGCATCCCCGTGAGCAGTTGCCGTGCAGAGACAAGGCCGCGTAAATGATTGTCTTGGTCGACGATATAGATGTAGTAAATCGTTTCGTAGCGCTCGGTTTGCCGCCCGACTTCCTTGATCGCTTCCGCAATCGTCAGGTTCTCCGGCAACTTCACGAACTCCGTTGCCATGATGGCGCCCGCCGTACCCTCTGGATACTGACTCAGGCGCATGATGTCCCGGCGGTCTTCAGCCGAGAGTCGCGAAAGAAGTTCCTCAACAATTGCCGGGTCAACATCGGCGAGAATGTCGACACGATCGTCCGACGAGACTTTGGCGATTAACTTCGCAACCTCATCGCGATCCTGAGATTCAATGATTGCCGTTTGAAAGGGATGCTCGAAGTAACCGAAAATTTCGACGGCTCGGTCTAGCTCCGTGAACTTCAGGATCTGCCAAGCCTCACCGGGCTCGAGGCCGTCCATGAAGTCGGCAGTGCGCGAGGGATGCAAGGCCTCGCAAAATTCTCGCAATTCAGCTTCGTTGTGCTCGGCCAGCATCTCACGAAGTTCAGGCAGGAAAAGGGTGTTTACCATCAGACTTGCCTGCCTCGCTTGGCGAACTTGGATTTATTGAACACGCCCCAGCCAAGCGGTGGCACGCCGCGGTGGACCAGTTCACCACTACCCTGCGAATTGTAATTTCCCCGACCATTTTCGCCAAAGGGCAACGGCAAAAAAATCACGTTTGTCGCAGAGAATATCGACTACGACATGGCAGGTTCGCGAGTCGCGATGATCGCATCCAATTCCGCGCGCAACTTTGGCAGAATCTCGTTATACGGAAACGCACCTAAAGACTCCGTTCCACGTTTCAAGTTCACATGGGTCGGGCCACACCACAGTCCCAGATCAGCGTCGTCCGTTTCGCCCGGTCCATTGACTCGGCAACCCATCACGGCGATTGTGATTTTATATTTTTCAGCGTACTTTGTCATTTCGCGAACGCTTTCGGCCAAGTTCACGAAAGCCTCGTTTTCCACGCGCGAACAACTCGGACAGGATATGATGTTCAGCCCGTCCCGGTTGAAATCGACCACCGAACGAACACGACCGGCGTAAATGTCTTCGATAATCGACCGGCCCACTGAAATCTCTTCGCCTTTGCGTTCATTCGGAACCGTCAACGAGACCCGGACGGTGTCGCCGATCCCGTGCCCGATCAACTGTTCGAATGCGATTCGGGTCTTGATGACTCCGTTCGGTGGGAGTCCTGCCTCGGTAACACCCAAATGCAACGGCACGTCGGGGCGTTCGGCCGCAAATCGCCGGTTGACCTCGACGACTTTCGCTGGATCACTGTCCTTGAGCGACACGCAATAGCGTTTGAAGCCGATCGAATCCAGGAATTCGCAATGTTCCGTGGCGCTGGCGATCATCGGCGAGATTGAATCGTCGTGGGGAAACCGTTCTTTGATCGCCGGATCAACGCTTCCGCAATTGACTCCCACTCGAATCGCACAGTCATGCTGGGTGGCTACGTCGATGAGCCAGCGCACTTTGTCTTGCCAAGTCTTCTGTCGTTCGTGGTGATAAAGGTGACCCGGGTTATAGCGCAGTTTGTCGACATGCGGCGCGACGAACTCAGCCATGCGGTAGTTTTCTTGCAAGTCGACCGAAAGGTTGGCCTTGGTGGCAGCACGGATCGAAGACAACGCATCGGCGTCTTTTCGGTTGTCGACCGCGATTCGCACAACATCCGCACCCGCTTGCTCAAGCAAATTCACGAGCCAAACCGTCGCGTCGATGTCTGTTGTTTTAGTCGCCGTCATTGACTGCACGGCAATTCGATTCGACCCACCGATGACGATGTTGCCGATTTTTACTTCGTGCGTCGGATTGCGTTTGATTTGAATCATTTTGGAAAATTGTTCAGAGTTAGCGGCTGCGAGACTGCAAGAACTAGCCTATCTGTTGCACTACAACAATTCAACCTGAAGATCAGGTTAGTTCAACGTCAAGTCCAAGAATCAGGTGGGGAAAATCGGAGAGCTCGCGCTCTTCCGCTTAAAATGTTAGCGGAACGGCGCAAGCCGTCCGGTATCAACCCCAATATTAAAAACTGACCTAAATGGTAGCGGAACGGCGCGAGCCGTCCGGTAT
>JBEBGH010000472.1:0-3324 GCA_040081565.1 Pirellulaceae bacterium | reverse complement strand
GTCGACACCAGAAGGTACTCGCCGCTATTCCACTTCGTCAGCGAATGAGCACGGGTTGCCATCTTGACCTTGAGGCGTTCGCTGTAAGGCTGCCACCCCGAATCCGTTTGCCGATGGCCAAGCGCCTTGCGGGCGACCTCCAAAGTAGGATCCCAATGCAGTGATTCATGAACCAATTGAAATGCCTCGGCCCCCCGGTCTGCAGCAGCTAATTCCGTCGCTAATTTCAGAAGCTCTGCGGCGTAGTTCAAGCGTGCAGATTGCAGTTTATCATGCCACGCCTTCAGCGAAGGGTCTGCGTCGTTTGACGCCGCCGCAACGGTCGTTTCGGTCGGTAGAAAAACGTACAGCCGCCCCGGGTCCCTGGCGAAATTTAACGCCGCCGTTTCAACAGCTTGTTTTTCTAAACTTTTGGCGCGGCACTCGTCAGCAATTGACTGAAGTGCAGCGGCAAATTTTTTATCGCTCTCAACCCGACTGAGCGTGGGGGTTGTGGAATTAACTTGTTGTGAATGAGCAACGCTGCTGAAGGCCATACCCAACAATAGTATGGCCAACGTTTTAAACGAAAAATGACGAACCACCGCTGCTCCCAAAGGTACCCTTCAATGCCCATCACATTGTACTTGATGGGGTCGGTACTGAAAAACGACGCTGGAGCGGGCGAGTTGTCTTCAATATGCAGGAATCGGCCCGATGATCTGTGAAAATTGTCGCATTGCTCTTATGGCAACAACGCATCCAATTCATCAACGAGGTTTCCGAAGTGTTTGAGAGCTGTGTTGACCGGTTCTGGCTTTTCGAGATCAACGCCTGCTCCCCGCAGTAACTCCAGGGGGTATTTGCTGCATCCACCCTTGAGAAACCCCAGATAGTCGTTTAGTTCGCGGGATCCACCGTTGAGGACTCGCTGACTAAGGGCAATGGCGGCGGACATTCCGGTGGCGTACTTGTAGACGTAGAACGCGCGATAGAAATGGGGGATTCGTAGACACTCCAGCGACAGCTCTTCGTCCAGAACAAATTCGGGTCCGAAGAAGTCCTCGAGTAACTTGCGATAGATTGATCGAAAGGCCTCAATCGTCAACGGCTCACCCGATTCGGCCATTTCATGAGTCGCTTTTTCAAACTCGGCGAACATCGTCTGGCGGAAGATCGTCGCCCGTATGTCATCAATTTCGTTGTTCAAGATGAAAGCCCGTTCGCGATCATCGCGAGCATTCTGGAGCAGATGATGCGACAACAATTGTTCGTTAAAGGTGCTGGCGACCTCGGCCACAAAAATTGCATAGTGGTAGTACTCAAAGGGCTGGTTGGAAACAGACAGATGAGTATGCATGGAATGGCCAGCTTCGTGGGCCAAGGTGAAGACGTCGTTGAGCACGGTCGGCTTGTAATTCATCATGATGAACGGAGGGCCATCGTAACCGCCGGAACTGAATGCGCCGCTTTGTTTGCCTGAATTCGGATACCGATCGCACCAGCGTCCCAAGAGTCCTTGTCGCAACGTATTGCAGTACTCCGGGCCCAGCGGCGCGAGTGCCGAGTTGATCACTTCAACCGCTTCTGCCCAACTGTGTTCGATGGTCAAGTTGCTGAGAATCGGCACGTAGGTATCGTAGTGATGAATGTCCGGTAACTTCATCTTTCGGCGACGCAAATCGTAATACCGATAAAGTGCCGGCAAGTTGGCACGAACGGAGGAAATCAGATTGTCGTAAACGGATTGCGGCACGTCGTCAGCAAAGAGGGCTTGGTGCAAGGCTGAGTCGTAACCGCGGGCGCGAGCATAGTAAATGTCTTTTTGAATGGAGCCATTAAGCATAGCCGCCAGCGAATGCTTATGACCTTCGAACTGCTCATAGAACTGGTGGAAAGCCGTTTTTCGAACTTCGCGATCAGGCGACTGCAAAAACTGAGACAACGTCGAGGGACTTAGTTCGACCAACTCCCCTTTTTCGTTCTGGACGTTGCCAAATTTCAGGTCGGCGTCGTGCAGTTGGCGAAAGATTCGACTGGCGGCACCGGCCATCTCGCCTTGCATCGCCAACAACTGTTCCTCGCGCGGTGAAAGCGTGTGCGGTTTGTAACGCACCAGTCGTTCGAGCATCAAACGAAACGGAGCAATTTCGGCGGCAGCCAGAAAAGACTTCATCGTCGCGTCGTCGATCGCTAGAATTTCTGGCCGAATGAAACTGGCGGCTTCGTTGGCCCGCATGGCAACGGTCTGAAAGCGCCCAACGAGTCGCTGGTAGGTTGAATTCGTTTGATCCTCGGCGGATTTGAGAAATGCGTAGTTGCCCAGGCTCTCGGCCCGCCGATCCAGATCGCTGTCAAATCGCAGGCAGGCGGCCAAGGTCGCCGCACTCTCCGAAAGTCGCCCAACGACCTGACTGTAGCCGGGATAGGTGTTTTCAAATTCCTGTAGAGCCGATTCCCAAGCGTCATCGCTCGGGAACATGACGCTCAAATCCCAAGTGTCGGCGACTGCGACTTCCGATCGTTTCGGCAACTTGACAACTTTATTCATGCACAATTCCTAATGTAGAATGGAGGAGTCCGATTCTAAACATTCGCGTGAAATTGCTCTATCCCAAGTGTTGCCACTGCATCTGATTTCGACTTTGATCGCCTGGAGGAAAAGTAGATGAAAACCGTTAACGAAGTAATGAGCGAACTCAAAAAACTAGGTACGGAACAGACGCGTAAGACTTTTGCCCGCCATGGTGCCCCGGTAGACAAGATGTTCGGAGTAAAAGTCGGGGATATGAAAGTGATTCTAAAAAAGATTAAAGGGAACCAGAAACTTGCGATGGATCTGTACGCCACCGGCAATACAGACGCAATGTATCTCGCGGGCTTGGTGGCCGACGGAGCCCTGATGTCCAAAAAAGAAATTGAAACTTGGGCCAAGGAAGCTTTTTGGCAAATGAACAGTGATTTCACTGTTCCCTGGGTGGCCTGCGAGAACGCAGCTGGGGTCGAATTGGCAAACAAATGGATCAAGTCGAAAGAGACGAAATTGGCCACGACCGGCTGGATGACCTATGCGTCAATCGTTTCCAACCGTCCTGATGAGGAACTGGATCTGGGTGAAATCGATTCGCTATTGGAAAAGGCTGTCAAGGAAATTCACAAGGTACACGATCGGGTTCGATACGCGATGAACAATTTTGTGATTTGCGTCGGCAGCTACGTGAAGCCATTGTCTGCGAGAGCCAAAGCCGCCGCCAAGAAAATTGGCGTCGTAAATGTCGACATGGGAGACACGAATGGCACTGTCGTGGTTTTTGCTAGGTTTCGAAGGCGTTATCGCCGTGGTGG
>JBEBGH010000471.1:0-3336 GCA_040081565.1 Pirellulaceae bacterium | reverse complement strand
GTTCAACCCAAGAATATGCTGGTAAAGTTCTTTGTCTTGCATAAACGTTCTCCTTGGCGGAGAATTCTAACAAACCCACGAAATTACCGGATGGACCGAATATACACTACCTTCATTTTGAACATGAATTTCGTAAAACGAATATTCATATGGGACTTGATACCAAGAAGGTGTACCCGAATACTCAAAAAGAATATTCATGCCCTCTTCGGTTGTTGGGAACCGTTTGTTGGTCAACCAAAATTTTTGGAATTGGAAACGAAGCATTAAGTACCCAAGATTGACGTTGCGACTGGTATTCGGATTATTCAACCGATCGAATTCGCTCGGGTCAAGTGTTAAAAATCGATTGGAACTGTCGGCAGCAATCTGCCAAAAGTCGAGAGGAAATGTCTGAACAGCTTTCTGAACATAAAGCGTAGTATTTTGCCGCAATAGATCTTTTGAATACGCCTCGATTGTGATTTTGCCCGGCCGAGTCAGCGAAAATTCGCGCAATTTTATGCGGGCGAGATTATCTACTTTTGCCGAGCCATCCAAGAACTGGACTTTGTTGTTTTCGTTGTCCGTTGACGCAACTCGATTATTGCTCAATCGATGAAATGCGCAAAGGTCCAATTGGCCAAGTTGATGATGGCGTTCTTCTTCCCACGGTTGTGAGAGTGGATTCCACCAACTAATTCTGTTTGCCTTTTTTCTGTCGTCTCGAAGCCTTTCCTTCGCTGATGCCAAATAATATGCGCTGAGTGTGCCTCCATCTGCACGCCCGAGAATTTCGATTGCTTTGTCGATCAGCTCATTTGTCTGTTGCGGATGTTCAGCCCAATGTAGAAGGTTCGAGCATGTTCGCATGTAGGTGTCAGAAGTTGTCGAATTGGGATTGAAAGCCTGTATTTGCAGAATGTTTATGTAGCAGCTTAAAGATTCCGCGAGGTCGCCTTTTTGTAGATGTAACTCGGCCTTCCACTCTAAGAACATTTGAACGGATGAGCAGGCCCTTTCCCACGACGCAACTGAGATCGTTGGGTCCTTGGGAATCAGCATCGATCCTGTAATCAATTGTTGAAGTCGCTCAAGATGGTCAACATTCGCCGCATAGAGTTTCTCCACATGATCCTTGGAAAGGATAATTGTTGATTTGGACAATCCGTTTTTTCCCCGAATGTCGCTCAACACGGCTTGGACCGATTTGTCCAATGACGAGCCAACTTCAAAAAACGCATCGCCGTTGGCTGCTTCGCTTTTCACTTGTTCGAGCCAGTCGGTCTTTGGATATTCGAATGCGCGGTGGTAGGCGAAGGCGGCGAATTGGGCGATGAAAGCGGTGAGCAAAAACGCAATCGCGCCGGTGCGGCCGCGCCAGGTCAGCGTGCCGTCAATCCAGGACTTCGCGAGATACCAACTGGCAAGGAACCAACACAAGCCCCACGGCGCTGCAAACCAAATCGCTTGTTCGCCCTTCGATACTACATGTGCCACGTAATAGATCGCCAGCGGTCCGACGATGATCGAGCAAGACAGCGCGACCAAACCATTGCGAAACAACAGCGAAAAGAACTGGCCCACGCCCAAGGCGATCAACCCAAAGAACAACAGATGACTCCCCGGCCGCCAATACGCAGCCAATACGGTGAGGATCTCCGGACTTAATTTACCGAACATGGCCGAGGTGATTTTGTCTGGGGACAACTGTTCTTGCAGCATCGCCATTTCGGTGACCTGCCGGAAAAATTGTTGATTGGCAAAAGCAAACACAACGGTCAGTACGAATACGACCGCCAGCCACGGAACCAGCCGAACCCACCAAATCGTGCGCCCATTGAGCGAATGCTGCCAAAAGAAACGCTTGGTGTCGCGTGCTTGATCCGGCCAAAACGCAAGCGTGCCGCCCAGCAATGATAGGGATGCCAGAGCCAAAAGTGGCCCAAAAAAATAGGCGTAGGTAAACAAGTAATAATGTGAAAATGGTTTCACGAATTGCAACGCAATGGCAATTCCAATTCCAGCGACCAAGAAAATCGCCATGCTCAGGCGGCTTTGCCGCAGTGTTTGCCAAGCCAGTACCGTCCACAACTTGGTCCGCTTCCCTGCCCTGCCCGGACGCAGCGCTGAAGCCTCAGCTGAATCGAATTCGTCAAGCACTTTCTTGCGGCGACTAAACAAACTAAAGAGATTGCCGGATTCTTCCTTTACTTCCGAATCGAGCCAGCCGCGACCAACGACCAGCGACGCGCCAAATAGCAGAGTTAGCCCGATCAGATTGGCGAGTAGTGAGAAGGTGGTTAGCCGTTCACCTTGCTCCCAGAATAGCAAATTATCCCACCACCAGCCCCCAAGCGATGCGACCAGGAGTCCTAACAAGGCCATCGCGACCAACCCAGCCGGTAACGATCTTTTAATCACCGCCGAAGTCAAACAGGCAATCAGAAATCCCCATAGGCCCATGAACAGTGCAATTTCCTGCCATTCTCGGCCCATAAGAGTAGAATGCAAATTCCATCCAAAGTCTCGAAAGTTCTCGTCTGTAACGAGGTCGACACATGCGATACAAAAATACAACACAACGGTCCCCACGAGCCCAAGGATAATTTTTGTAGCGACCACCAAACGTCGCGTTTGCGGCAAGTTCTGCAAGAACCTTACGGTCTGATTGTCGTGCTCCATCGCAAACAACATCAATGCCGTGAGGCAACCGCCGAAGGCTGTCAAAAATGCCAGGGCCAAGCCCAACGCGATTGGGGCCTCGGTAAACTGCCGTAACGAAAACAGTACAAATGCCGACACGACCAAGATCACGGCCCATACCGGCGCAAGCTGCCGCAATTCCTTCCACACAATTCGCCAAACGATTGCCGATGCGATCATCTTCAGGCCTCCGAACGTGTACGAGATTGGTTGGTTGACGAGGCAGGCACCTGGCGGATGTAGGCGACGAAAATTTCTTCGAGCGAGGGAACGTGCACCTCGACGTCAACCACTCCGGCATGGTCGCGAAGTTTCCACAACGTGTCAGGTCCAGGCTGATGCACCAGGAATTGATTTCGTTTAGTCCCTACACCATCGTGCGAGACAATTGTCACCGCCATTTCGGGAAGCGAATTCTCATGGCTGGCAAAGGTCACGATCCAGCGTTCGTGCTGGGCCTTCAGGTTCTCCAGCGAATCGCAAACCACCAACCGCCCGCCGTGCAGGATCGCCACATGATCGGCCACCCGCTCGACCTCGCCGATTTGATGACTGGACAGGAGTACCGTTCTGCCGGTGGCCGCGACATCGACCATGCTTTCGAGAAACCGGCGACGAACCAGCGTATCGAGTCCCGACGTCGGCTCGTCG
>JBEBGH010000470.1:0-3340 GCA_040081565.1 Pirellulaceae bacterium | reverse complement strand
CACCCGACTCGGCACCCACCTGAAGAAGTTCTTTGGCAACGTGCCGCTATCGAAGATCAGCACCTTCGACGTGGAGCGCTATAAGAAGCAACGCCTCCAAGAGACAGCCGTCCGCGCCAGAGCCAAGGCCGTCAGTAAGGCAGCCAGCAAGCTAGCGGACAAGCCGGTGGCGACCACCAAGCCGGGGACCGTCAACCGCGAGCTGGCCGCCCTCTCCCACCTCTTCAACAAGGCCATCGAATGGGGCTGGATTGACCGACGCCCGGCGCTTATTCGCCGCCTGAAGGAGGATCGCGGCCGGATCGTCTATCTCACCGTCGAGCAGATTGACCGCCTGATCGCGTCCGCGAAACTAGATGAAAACCCGCACGTGCTCGCGTTCGTCGTCATCGGGCTGGAGACCGCCATGCGGCGCTCCGAGATCCTGAGCATCCGCCGCGAGCACGTGGACCTCGACCGCCTTACTCTCTTCATCCCCAAGGCCAAGGCTGGCTCCAGGGAGCAGCCGTTCACCCGTCGCCTGGCCGAGTTCCTGCGTGCCTACTTCGCGACGCTGGCCCCGGACGAGCAGTGGCTCTTCCCCTCCCCCGCGTCGGCGACCGGGCACGCTACGGACATCCGCAAGGGGTTCCGCCGCGCCGTCTCTGCGGCAGGGCTAGACCCTGATCAAATTGTCCGACACACCCTCCGCCACACCGCCATCACCCACCTCGTCCAGGCGGGCGTGGACCTCCCGACCGTCAAGCGGATCTCCGGCCACAAGACCCTGATCATGGTGGAGCGCTACGCGCACGCCAACGGAGCACACATCCGCACCGCAATGGACAAGCTCGAAGAGCGCTACCGCAAGGCAGGCTAAACCCTTCCTCCCCTGCCGAACCGCCCGCTACACTAGGGGCGATATCTAGCTGCGGCCATCCCCGGCCGCGACTTGGGAGGGGGAGCTTCATGGACGCTACGAAGCGACGCGCGCTGGTCGAGGCTCTCCTCGGCCTTGTGCCGTCCGACGGCTCGCAGATCGGAAACCAGCGGCTGCGCGAGCAATTCCAGGAAGCCACGAAAGCCAAGGGCACCAAGGCCAGCGACGCTGACTTCGAAGCGCTGCGCGAATCGTTGATCGAAGACGGCACACTAACGCGCGGCAAGGGTCGCGGAGGCTCTGTCCGCCGCGCGAAACCCGATGACGCACAGTCCTTCGGCCTCGCTCCGCAAACCGCGCCGGAACCTGACGAGTCGCCCAAGAAGACCACGGGAAAGTCCGCGCCGCGCGCAAAGGCGGGGAGCGATGATCCCCAGGTGCTGAGCTACCGCCATTCTGACAAGCGCAAGAACAATCCGCAGGTGGGACTTGTCAACGAGACCACCGATCCCCCGACGCCCAAGACCGTCTGGAAGTACGACCCCCACATCGATCCCGCTCTGTCATTCGATATGGGCCGTGCGCAGGTCGAAAAGATTGTTGACGGCGCACTTGCAAGCCGCGACGAGAAATCGATGCGCGATGCATTGGAGTACCTCAAGCGCGTTAGCAGCCCGTACCTGAACTGGACCGGCAAGGCCGAGCGCACGAGCTTCGAAATTGACACCGTCTCTCTGCACGTGCACGAGCGCATCGACCCGATGAGCATACTTGCCGCAGTCAGCAAACAAATTAAGAACGCGAAGGCGGGCAAGCAAAGCGCAATTCAACCCGGACTGTTCGAAGCACCTTTTGAAAGCTTGCCGCTTCGCGACGCAGTGGACTTCTATAAGCACGAACGCGGCTGGTCTAACAGACTCATCGCAGGCGACTCACTGCTTGTGATGACATCGTTGATTCAAAAAGAAAGCATGGCCGGACAGGTCCAAATGATCTACATCGACCCCCCTTACGGGATTGAGTATCGATCTAACTTTCAACCGTTCACCAATAAAAGAGATGTAAAGGACCGCAAAGACGCAGATCTGACTCAAGAACCCGAAATGATAAAAGCGTTTCGCGACACTTGGGAGTTGGATGTGCATTCGTACCTGACATATCTACGAGACAGAGTGCTGCTCGCACACAATCTCCTTACGGAGAGCGGTAGCATTTTTATACAAATCTCTGACGAAAACCTGCATCGCGTACGCGCGATACTCGACGAGATATTCGGTGCAGAGAATTTTGTTTCATGCATAAATTTTCAGTCGATGACCCCTCTGGAATCAGGGCATTTAGAAACGGTGTTCGACTATCTCGTGTGGTATGCGAAAGACATCAAGCAACTGAAGTATCGCAATCTCTACCGAGAGAAACCGCTTGAAGGAAATGCAGAATTCAAGTTCGTAACGCAAAGCCCTGGCTACCGAATTTTGAGTGATGAAGAAGCGGAAAAAGAATTTGCGCCGGACCTAGTTCGGACAATCTTCAAGCGCTCTGTGTTGGAGTCGTCAGGATTCACGCCTAGTTGCACATTTCCCTTTGCATTTAACGGGGCCGAACCATTTTCACCTCGGGGCGGGAAAAGCTGGCGGACGAACCCAGATGGAATGCGACGATTGGCGCGTTCTGATCGCCTATTCGTCCTAGGTACGAAGCTTTACTTCAAGCTCTATTTCCAAGATTTCTCCAAAATGAGCCTACTGAATACTTGGCCCGATACCGTCGCCGGATATGGGGAAACCAAGATCTATGTCGTTCAAACTCATCCCAAAGTCATTGAGCGCTGCATGCTCATGACCACCGATCCTGGAGATCTTGTTTTTGACCCAACGTGCGGGTCCGGCACTTCAGCTTTCGTTGCTGAGAAATGGGGCAGGCGTTGGATTACCTGCGATACCTCACGGGTGTCGATCACGCTTGCAAAGCAACGGCTAATGACTGCCAGCTATGACTATTTTCAACTTCGCTATCCACACGAGGGGCTTAAGGGCGGCTTTATCTACAAGACGGTGCCCCACGTCACACTGAAATCAATCGCACAGAATCCAGATGTGGACGAAATTTATGAGCGCATGCATCCGGCAATTGAAGGCGCTCTAAAGGGAATGAACGCAGCGCTCAGGAAGCGACCTCCCATTGACCCCTTTGCTGTTGCAGAGGGAGGGAGAAAGAGCGAGCGGTTGAACTTTTCCGAAGGCGCTTCGCTGCAAGAGTGGGAAGTGCCCTATACCTTTCCGCAAGGATGGCATTCGTCAGTACGCGAAACGTTTGACGCCTTCCACGCTATGCGGCAGTCAATGCACAAACAGATGGAGCTGTCCGTTGCGGCGCATGCCGATTCAGAGATTCTCTATGATCAGCCAGAGAAATCGAAGACGAAGATGCGGATTACTGGCCCGTTTTCCGTCGAGGCGGTGCCCTTCCCTACAGTGTTGT
>JBEBGH010000469.1:0-3353 GCA_040081565.1 Pirellulaceae bacterium | reverse complement strand
GTGCCGACTCCAAATCCGAATCCCGCGCCCGCCGCCGCGCCAACCGCACCCGCCAACAAAAACTAAAAAAACGCTAACACCCCCCTGTTGGACGCTTACCCCAAGTTGGATTGACCAAAGGAGCCATTGACCCATTCGTCGTACGAAATTCCACCCAATCCTTGTTCATACATTAGCCAATCAAGTGGATTAAACCCGATATTTGTAAACGGAATTCCAATCCAATACGCATCGTGAATACCTCCTAATAGGGCAGCCGTTACCCACTCATTGCTTGAGTGACTTCCCCAGTCATCAGGCATACTAAAGTCAAACGCCCATTCCAAATCCCATTGAAGATTCACGGCGTATGCCTGAACCAATGATTGCAACGCGCCGATTATGAAATCGCTTGGACCAGGCAGCGCAAATGATGCCAATCGAATACCAACGCTTGCTATGGATCCTACAAAAAACAATCCACTTGGATCGATTCCGTTGATGGGATCAGCATGCGTATAGAGGTACTTATGCAGCGATTGGGGATCGTCATTGTTCCCGATGAATGGATCAAGCGATCCAAACCGTCCCGTAGAAGCGTCGTACCACCTTGCTCGCAAATACTGTTGGTTTATTCGCGAGTCGAATTGTTCGCCGGAGTAGAGGTGGGTGGTGGCGGCGAGGGTGGGGTTGAAGCCGAGGGCGTTGCCGTACGCGTCATAGAAGAAGAGTTGACGTTGGCCACCAATAGTTGCGACGGCGGCGAGAAGGTTGGTGAGGATTCTCGTCGAACCGTGGCCGTCGTAGTGAAGAACGAGAGTTTCGCCCTGAGCCGGGCCGCTTGGAGTGTAGGTTGTCTGCGCGATCAGGTCGTGACCAAGCGTGTAAACAACTCGTTTGGTTTCGGTGTTCGTCAGTGCGTCGGTAACGCGTTCGACATGAAAAGCAAAAGGGGACATTCTACTTTATGAGGCGGCCGAGAAGCAAAAGGAAGAGTGAGACAAAAGGCGCCACCCACGCGCCACCCACCTATGACCCACCTATGACCCACCTATGACCCACCTATGACCCACCTATGACCCACCTATGACCGGGCTCACCTATGACCGGGCTAGGTTTCACCGCATCTGGATTTGCACGGGGTGGTCCTCACGGTTCTTGGAAACGTCATGCCGAAGAAGCCCTAATTGAATCGCCTTAACCGGTATCAGTGAAATCGGGTGGGACGAGAACGTTGTGCATGGAATCGCGCTTGCAGACATCTGGGAGGGCAGGCTCCGTGTCATGCCTGGAGCGCCAAGAAAAAACCCCATGCCGCTGTCAAGCCGCATGGGGTAATCAAATGTTGACTTTAACTAACATCCTAACGATGCAACGATGAATGTATTAGTTTTCTGGCAAAGCGTTGGCTTTGGTTGCCAGTTTCTTGGCAATCGACGTGTCTTCCCAAGTGAACTCGGGTTCGCTTCGTCCGAAGTGTCCGCCGGCGGCCGTCTTGCGGAAGATTGGCCGACGAAGGTTGAGCGTCTCGATGATGCCCTTCGGTGTCAAGTCGAAGTTCTCGCGGATAAGTTTCACGAGACCCGACTCCGAAACCTTGGCAGTGCCTTCCGTACCCACCCAGATGTTAAGGGGATCGGGGTAGCCGATGGCGTAGCTCAATTGAACTTCACATCGCTTCGCGAGTCCCGCAGCAACGATGTTTTTGGCGATGTAACGGCACATGTAAGCTGCCGAGCGGTCAACCTTGGTCGGGTCCTTGCCGCTGAAAGCTCCACCGCCGTGTCGTCCGCGACCGCCGTAGGTGTCGACAATAATTTTTCGACCCGTCAGTCCGCAGTCGCCGTGAGGACCGCCGACCAGAAAGCAACCCGTTGGATTGATGTGGCAGGCAATGTCGTCACCCTTCAATTTGACTTTCTTGCCTGGCAGAACCATTACAAGGTCGCCCTTGATCAAGTCCTTGCGTTCCTTTTCCAGAACGGGTCGGATGATTTTGGCAATTATTTCCTCGCGAGCTTCGTCGGTGAAGTAATCGCCCTTTTTGGACGAAGTCATCACGCTACGATCGTGTTGCGTGCTGAGCACAATGGTGTGAATTCGATTGGGTGAACCGTCGGCGTTGTATTCTACCGTTACCTGGCTCTTCGCATCCGGACGCAGCCAAGCAATCTTTTTTGCCTTGCGCAAGCTGGCATGTTGTTCAACGAGTCTGTGCGACAAGTGAATCGGCAACGGCATCAGGCTCTTGGTTTCATCGCAGGCGAAACCAAACATCATCCCCTGATCCCCTGCCCCGCCGGTATCGACTCCCTGGCTGATGTGTGGCGATTGAGAATGGAATACGCAATTGACTTGGACCTTGTCGGCGGTGAAGCCAATTTCCTCTTTTTCTTTGTCGTCGCGGCCAACGTAGCCGATGTCGGTGATGACTTCGCGAACGATCTTGTCGACGGCTTGGCGAGTCAAAGGTGCCTTGGTCGTAATCTCTCCAGCGACAACCGCCAAGTCAGTAGTGACTAGCGTTTCGCAAGCGACACGGCTCATTGGGTCATGCTTCAAGCAAAAATCGAGGACAGCGTCACTGATTTGGTCACTGACTTTGTCGGGGTGACCCATACTGACCGATTCACTGGTAAACAAATAGTTGCCGCTGGACACTACACTCTCCTCTAGGAAAAACTCTTCTGATTCTTTTGCGACTTCGTCCGCTTTGAAACGACGCATTGCGTGCGAGACGAGTTGGGAGCAATGACCGAGATCAAGCGACTGCCTGACAGCGGTCAAAAACGAGTCACCATAATAGTCAAAGCTTGCTCGGTTGCTCAAGCTACCGCACAAAAAAGCCGCACTTTTGGGTGTTGTTTGCCGCCGTCTTTCTCGCGAACGCGAGAGAAACCGCACACTTCGGATGTTGAGGCAGCAATGGTACAGCCTTGGACCAATTGCCAGACCGTCAGGCGGCCTTTTGAAAGAGGAATTTGAAGTCCTGCGAACGGTCCCAGGCATCGCGTGTGGGACCATCAAAAATGATTTTGCCGGCGTCCATGATCAACACTCGCTCGGTCAACTTGAGCGAACTGACGCGGTGAGTCACGACAAAGGTTGTCCGCATTTTCATGAAATTGGCCAAGCCTTCATGCAAGATCGTTTCCGTGCGCCCGTCGATTTGGCTGGTCGCCTCGTCAAGGATGAGAATCCGCGGATTCGCGAGAATGGCGCGGGCCAGGGCCACTCGTTGTCGTTGACCGGCCGAGAGCAAACGGCCGTCGTCGCCGACTCGCGTCTCAAACCCATCCGGCATTGTTTTGACAAAGTCGCTGACCATCGCAAGATTGGCAGCAGCCAGAATTTCTTCGCGTGTGGCGTTTAAC
>JBEBGH010000468.1:0-3360 GCA_040081565.1 Pirellulaceae bacterium | reverse complement strand
ATCTTTCTATCGGTAATATCCCGAAAAACCAAAACGGCTCCAATCACCCGGCCTGCCTCATCGCGAATCGGTGAGGCGCTATCGTCTATCGGCCATTCTGTGCCGTCTTTGGCAATCAACAGCGTGTGGTTAGCTAAAGCGACTACTCGTTGCTCGCGGAGCGCAACGAGCGCGGGGTTGTTGACCGGCTGCCGCGTGGACTCATTGATGATTCGGAACACATCGACCAATGGTGTTCCAATTGCTTCGGCGATTGTCCAACCGGTAAATCGTTCCGCGAAGGGATTAAGCATGGTCACCATCCCATGTTCATCGGTCGCGATCACAGCATCACCGATACTATTCAGGGTGACTCGCAATTTTTCCTGTTCCACGCGAGCCCGAGCCTCAGCTTGCATTCGCAGCTGAAGTTCTCGCCCGAGATCGTCGATCCGCCGATTTAACACGACGAATTGGTGCAGTGCAGTGGCCTTGCTCGTAAGTCGCAACATCACGACCGCAGGTGATTCCACAGATTTCGGCTGAACCAACGCTCCTTCGACGCGGAATTCGATTGAGGCGCCGCTGCTTCTACGAAAGCCGAACGAGCCCAAAGTGAAATTTCGGCTCCGTCGACAAAGCTTCAGGAATTTCGCGACCTTTTCCGCATCGTCAACGACCAAGTCGTGCAGACGAGCACCAACCAGGTGCTGCAATTTCAAATCTTCCACGGCCGCTTGATTGGCCGCCAAGACCAGACCCTCCGCCGTGACGAGTAGCATCGCCTCAGGCAATGTGTTGGCGAATTGCAAAAACTGAATTTGGTCCACTGCGCAACTTTAGGCTTGGAAGTATTCTCTTCCGATCGAAGCCTTTGCGTCTTCGGTCGGTTTGATATAAACGACGACTCGGCATTCTGCGTCGCCCTGTGCAATCGTCTCCTCCAGCACAACTTTGGCGTATCCTAAATTGTCGGCGGAGATACTTCCAAAGACGTTGGAGGTCATCATACAAAGGGCGGGGCGACCGATCACTTTCTCGGCAAACGGGCAGGCTCGGTTTCCAAATACAATTCTTTCTTCGGTTTGCTCCACAATGTAAAAGTCGCCTTGGATTCGGCGCTTCAAGTCTACAAGGACTTCCGCCACCTGCTCTCGATTCAATTGCGAGACCGATAAGGCCTGGCGATAGGCTTGGTTGATCTCGTCGCCAATTTCCTGACCGACCACGCTGATAAAGCCAGAGGCTTCGTCCAGTCCCACCACATCTTGCAAGGTTCCAGCCAAATGCCGTAGCAAAGTGCGGAGAAATAAATCTCGCTCGAGCGGAACGGGCAGGTCCGGAATGACCGGCAGTGACAATGACGATTGATTCATGATTTTCTCACCGTTGATTTTTCGGCATTAAAGATCAAGTTTGAACTTTCAGGCATTGCGTGCGTTCTGGATCTGGAACCCGAATTGAAAATGGCTGAGATGGCGAAAGGGCTCAACTGATTGGAATCAAAGACGACTGAACGTAAGCAATCTTGAATTGTAACCAATTCTCAGAAATCCTGCGAACACCGCGATCCCAAACTGCCCAATAGCCGAATAAATGGATTTTTCCGAATCGCAAGGGCCAAGAGAGCCAACTGAATCGACATTTTTTTCTGATTCCAACGAGAAAGATGCAGACGTCAGGCCTCGTGTTTGGTGTCCAGGTTCAGCAGGCGTTCGATTTGCATGGCGATGCCTCCATCTTCGTGACTCGCTGTGCCCTCTGTGCCAACATGAGTGAGACAACATTGAAGTTTTTATGTAATTGATTACCGTGAAAAACTGATCTTGCCTGAAGAGGGCATTTTGGGCGATGTTCAAGTGCATGGACAAGCCCAGATTAACCGACGAATTCGAAAGGCGATTTCGCGAATTGGAAGCGATCGTCGCGCGGCTTGAGGCGGAGAACGTGGAGCTTCGGCGGGAGATTGACTCCTTGCGACGGGAGAATGACTCCTTGCGACGGGAGAATGCAGATCTGTTGTCCAAGCTTGAAAAGGAGCAGCGGCAGAACAAGCGCCAGGCGGCTCCGTTTTCCAAAGGCGAGCCGGCGGCCAAGCCGAAAAAACCTGGGCGCAAGAGAGGCAGACGTCATGGGCCGCACGCACATCGGATGCCGCCGCCGAGAATTGACCAGCGGTATGACGTGGCGACCCCTTGCCAGTGCCCGGAATGCGGTTGCGGCGACTGCGAAAGTCTGGCACAATCGTGCAGTATCAGGCGGAGATTCCGCAGCAGGTCATCTTTCGTCAATTCACCATCCACACCGGCCAATGCAAAGACTGCGGTCGCAAAGTGCAAGGCCGACATCCACTGCAGACATCGGCTGCGCGAGGTGCTGCGGCCAGCCAGCTCGGTGCAGGCGTTCATGCTTTGCTGGCTTTGCTGAACAAGGAGCTTGGGCTGTCGCATGGCAAGAGTGTGCGACTGCTGAAGCTGATGTTCCCCGAGTTGCAACTGGCTCGATCGACGAGTGTCCGCAGCGTTTTGCGAACGGCCAAACGAGTTGAGCCAGCAGTCAAGCAACTTCAGGCAGATGTTCGCGGGGCGTCCGAGGTCGCTCCCGATGAAACGGGTTGGCGAGTCGGCGGCCGATCGGCCTGGTTGCATGCTTTCGTCAGTCACAACACCACCCTTTACAAAATAGATCCTGGCCGCGATCACGTTCCCTGCGAGACACTTTTGGGAAGCGAGTGGAACGGAACGCTGACGCACGATGGGTGGAGTGTCTACGACCGGTTTACCAAAGCATCGCATCAACAATGTCTGGCTCACTTGAGTCGCCGTTGCGAAAAGCTGATCGAGGCAGCCCGGGGCGGTGCCGTGCATTTTCCACGCGTGGTACTCGGCCTCATCGATCGCGCGTACGCGCTGAGGCGATCATGGCGTGGCCATCGCATCGGTGGCGATGAACTGGCTGTGCAAGGCCTGACATTATCGTGCGAACTTGAGGAACTCTGCCAGCGTCGTTTCCAGAACCGAGCGAATCGAAGCTGGAAAACACATTCTCAAGCACGCGATGTCGTGGTTCTGGTTCCTGATCGATCCGTCAATCCAGTCGACTAACCACTGGGCCGAACGCGCGATCCGCCCTGCCGTCGTCAATCGAAAAGTCTGGGGCGGCAACCGCACCTGGATCGGCGCACACGCCCAAGCCACCCTCATGTCCATCATTCAAACCGCCAAACAACGCGCCATCGAACCATTCAACTGGATCAGAAAAGCCCTCACCGATACTCAACCAACCCTCGTGTTGCGGTAATCAATTACAATGAATGTTTGATTTTGTTATAGCACTCTTGCGGTTGCGAAATGGGGTTTGTCTTTGGGAGCTTTTCGGTTG
>JBEBGH010000467.1:0-3367 GCA_040081565.1 Pirellulaceae bacterium | reverse complement strand
GGTATCGACCGTGAGCCTGATCGAGAAGTGCTGGAGCGTTGGCAAGAGGCTTTCCCACGCCACACGACGGCCCGCGACAAGTTGCCGGGATATGTTCGAGTCGAGATTGCCGACAATTTAGCGAATGACGACCCAGAGGATGATGAAGTCAAGAATCCGGTGCTCGCCCGAACCGTTCAAGCGATCGAGGCGCTGCATCGACAGTCGCCAACCTTATCGATCGGTGTGCTGGTCGGTGCCCACAGCGATATCGCCAGAATTCTGTTTGAGTTACACAAACGGGGTATCCCTGCGAGTGAAGAAGGCGGCAACTCGTTAGAGGACTCAGCGGCGGTGAATTTGATGTTGGCCATTCTCAAGCTGGCCGATCATCCCAGCGATGGCATTTCGCGATTTCTGCTTTCGCACAGTCCATTAGCGGAACGCTTCCGTTTGCTTCCGGAGGATCAATCGACTGCGGCGGCGAATCGTTTGGCGGTCGAGCACGCCTCATTGGCGATTCGTCGTGAGCTGCTGGCCAATGGCTTTGGCAAAACGCTGGAACGGTTGGCCGACGAGCTTGATCCTCATTGCACGAGTCGCGAGCGCCGTCGCCTCGACCAGTTGATTGAGTGCGCCTTCGAATACAACGAGCCGTGGACATTGCGGACGAGTCATTTCATCCAGCAGATTCGCCGGGATAAGATTTTGGAACCCAGCGCCGCGGCGATCCGGGTGATGACGGTTCACGCCTCGAAGGGGTTGGAGTTCGACGCCGTCGTTGCCCCATTTTTTGGGTTAACGGGCAAGTGGTCGGCACATCAGGCAGAGTTGGTTTGTTCTCGATCCAATCCCGCCGAGCCGATCGATTGCGTTCATTTGTATTGTGGGAAAGAGGAACGGGCCTTGTTGCCGCCGAGAATCCAGGCCGTTTTCGATCAACACCGGCAGGTAGAGGTGAATGAGCGGATCTGTGTGTTGTATGTCTGGATGACGCGAGCCATTCACCACTTGCACATGATTCTGCCAAAGCAAACCGGGCGCGGGCAAACGAGCATGGCTTCGGTTTTGTTGAGTACGCTGGCGGGGCGCGGCGAAAATTCTGATTTGGTGTACGAAGGGGGCGATCCCGATTGGATCGACAAGTTGGAACCGAAGCCGAAGTTGACGGCTAAAGACGGAACGGAAGTTTTCTTCGAACCGTTTCGTGCGGTGGCCGTCGGTACCATCCCTGACGCGGTGCCAAAGAAAGCGGAAGAAGCTGCGCCAAAGGCGATCACTCGGAGCAAGAAGCATGAATCGCATGAGACCGTCGTTGACGTATCTCATTTGGAAGTCCTGGCAGAGCGAAATGACGTCGACCAAGCGCTGCGATTTTGCCTGATGCAAATTGATTGGCTGGAGCGGATGCCTACCGATGGCAAGCTGAAAAATTTATTGCGCGGGGAATGTTTTTCCACTCAAGTCATCAGCGATGCGCTGCAGCGGTTCAAGCAATTGAGCACACAGCGGGGGTTTACGAAGTTGTTCGACAGGAAACAAGCGTTGGATTGTGTCTACAAGGAACGCTACCGTCCGGTATTGCCGCTGTTCGAGCCACTCAAGCTGACCGTGTCCAACAATCATCCCATCGATGTCCGATTGGGGCGACAACAGATCGTGGGGCGGATTGATCGACTGGTGTTGATGTATGAAGGGGACCTGCTGTTCGGTGCCGACATCGTTTGCCTTGATACCGTTTCGAAGACGGCGGAAGAAATTGCCGAGTCTGCTCAAAGGCTTCGTCCATTGGTTGCGAATTATCACCGTGCCGTGGCGAGTTGTTTTCAATTGAAGCCCACGCAAGTTTCCGCACGGCTGTATGCCACAGCGGCTGACGTCGAAACGAATTTGACTTCGCTTAAGTAGTTTGGGCGGGAAAAACATTCGTCTGTCAAGTAGGTGCGCACGTCGAAAAGATCGACCAAAATCTTTTGGGGGAGGCGGAACTTGACATTGGTGAAATTTTCTTCATATTACGAACAACGTTGGTACGAACTGACGTTAACTTCACGGACGAGACTGTAGCCTCATTCTCAGGATTCCATTTTCCAAACCTGTGTCTATGAAGGATGAATTTGTGAACGAATCAGTTTTTGAAGCAATACGTAATGGCCAATGGGACTTCGAACCGGAATGTGTCGAAGATCAAAGTTTTGAAAAAACGCAGGCTTTGCCAGGAACGTCAGAAAAAGTCGACGTTTTAGCAGAGCGATTGTTGGCGGGTCTTCCGCTTTGGCATGCCAAGGATCGTCTGACCTACGACGACTCGGAAAAGGCTTGGCGGTAGTCGCCGAAATTTTATTATTTGTGCTGAGCCCTAATAGTGAAAACTTTTGGCAAAAGTAAGTGCGAGGCGATCTCGGGTGGCGCTGCTTGGTTTGGCATGAATTTTTGAATTGTGGGAGTGCGGGAAGGGGCGCGTCCTACCGATCTCTAGTGCGACGACCGGTTCTGCCTGCATCGATTTGTGCCCGTTTGATTTTCCGGGGCCTATCAATTGTGATTGCTGGTCCGAAAAGAAGAAATCTTTTTATTTTTTGGATTAACATGTACGTTTAACTGGCCAGTCGGGCACTAAACATATTAGAACGCCGTCGGCGAATGGATTCGCGGCATTCAAACGTTAGTTCTGGTTGACTCAACTCACTTTGACAAGGAACCGCATTATGCCGAAATGGTCTCTCTCGTTCGTAGTATTTTCTCTTCTCGTTCTGCTTAGTTCCAGTTCGAATGCTCAAGGCAATCCTCAACAAATATTCGAGGAGTGCAAAGAAAAAATTCGCGTGATTCAGGTGCGAAGTATCGAACGCATGGAAGCAATTACCGCGGAGTGCATCCGGCGGATTGAAGAATTGCAAGCCGCCGGTCAACACGAACGTGCTCGTGCTGTCGCGGGGGAATGCATTGACTTGATTCGCATGACCGCCCGCAGGGCCATGGGAAACATTACTGAGGTTTGCCATCGCTGTGTGAATGCGTTACGGGAACTGGGGGCTAATGAATTGGCCGACCGTTTGGAGGCAATTTGCATTGAGGCGCGGCGCAACATTGCAACCAAAGCCAATGCCTTGATTGCCAGAATTCGCAGCAAATTTTAAATACGGCTGTGGTTTCTCTCGATTAAAATAAAACAACCGACGGCTTTCGGGTCGTCGGTTGGTTTTTTCTCCCGATATGGAATCGGCGTTTAGTTTAATTGTGGGCCATCGCTTTTTTGGGCCCCCTTTCGTTTCACAGTCAATTAATGATGACATCGGCCAACGAAGACCTGGAGCTGGTTGCAAAACTCCTGGATCGGCAGCGATCGGGTTGGCGCGAATTAGTTGACCGATTCGAACGTCTGGTG
>JBEBGH010000466.1:0-3380 GCA_040081565.1 Pirellulaceae bacterium | reverse complement strand
TAATGACGCTAATGGCCTCCCCATCTCGATTCAGTTCCTCGATTTCGAACCGGGTTAGCGCTGCGCATTCGCGACGCGGAATTGCGGTGGTGGAATTGGCGTTGGTTTTGCCATTGCTGTTGTTGATTTTCGTTGTCACGGTCGACTTTGCCCGGATCTTTTATAACGCACAAGTAGTTTCGGATTGTGCCCGATCGACGGCCTTGTTTGCCTCGAACCCCGATCTTTCCGACAAGACAACGTATGAATCGGCAGTCGAATTTGGACTGAAATGTGGCGAGAGTCTACAGCCTCCCCCCACGATTGAGATCCGACAAATCACCGAGGCAGAGATTCACTATGTGGAAGTCACGGTGACTCAAAATTTTCGTTTGATCGTGCCCTTTACTTTTAGTTCGCAGTATCCATTATCCCACAAGGCCCGGGCTCGGCTTTATCCTTCTGCAGTTGAGGACCTCTAGTTCATGCTGCACGCACCGACCATTGAGAGTATGCGAACTCATAAGCGAATGCGGAATTCCCGACGCGGCGCCACCGCCGTTGAATTTGCTATCGTGCTGCCCATTGTGCTGTTGCTGCTCATTGGGCTGTGCGTCATTCAACTGGGAACCTTTCGATACAACCAAATTGCCTCTCTGGCCCAAGAAAGCGCACGCTGGGCGTCAGTCCACGGCAAGGAATTTGCGAATCAATTTGATAGTGCAATTGCCACTAAAGAAGATATTTTCAACCAAGTCATTCAGCCACGCGCGAAGGGCCTCGACCTCAGCAAATTGGAGTATGACATTGTTTGGGACGAAAACCGAAAAATGGTAACGGTGACTCTCCGTTATGCCTGGATTCCGGAAACTTTTTTTAGCCAACAGGTCATTTCCTGTACTGCCGTTTCTTTGTGCACTTACTAGTGGACCCCGCCAATGAAAACTCGCCAACGTTTGCAGTCCGACCGTTCAATCACCTTGAAATACCCAGCTCCGCCAAGGGGCGGCGCGGTGATTCCCCTCGTGGCAATTTCACTGGTGGTGATTTTGGCGTGTGCGGCATTGTCGGTGGATGCGGGAAATCTCTATCGAGAGCGACGTAACAGCCAAATAGCGGCGGATGCAGCCGCTGAAGCAGCCGCCATGGAGCTCTACGCAAGTAACGGCAACGATACCGACGCCGCAGAGACAGCCGCGCTGACATTGGCTCAGGCTCATGGCTATGACGCCGAAGCAGTTACGGTAAATATGCCACCGGCAGCAGGTGCCTTCGCGGGAAAACACGGATATGTCGAAGTGATCGTGAACGCGAATCCGCCGAGATTTTTCAGCGGCATTTCCAGCAACTCAGCTTTGGCCGTGACGAGTCGCGCCGTTGCCGCGGGAACTTATATCCCAACCAAAGCCAGCGTGTTGATCTTGGAGACAAAAAAAAACAACGCCCTCAAATTCAAAGGCAGCTCCTCGATAATGGAAGTTGGTGGCGACATCATCGTGAACTCCAAAGCTAAAAAGGCAGTGGACATCAAGAAGAAATCACAGGTCAAAGCAGAACACGTTTTAGTCACAGGCGGACTGTCTAAAAATTCACGCCGCTCGATTACTGGTGAAGTGAAAACCGGAGTTGCGCCGACGCCAGATCCCTTCGAGTACCTACCCGCGCCTCCTAAGTCGACAAGTATGGACGCAAGCCGTTTTCGGACAGCAGTGGCCGGCAAGGACGTCTACAATCTTGTCCCAGGCACCTATAAATCGTTGAAGTTCGACAAGAATGACGAAGTTCGCATGTCACCAGGAATTTATTTCGTCGACGGCGGCGGGTTCGAAATTAAAGGCGACGCAACCGTTCAAGCATCAGGTGTGATGATTTACAACGAGGGCAAACGGGGATTTAAGATTTCCACGAAAGGTAAAGTGGAAATATCGCCACCAACTTCCGGCGCGTATAAGGGAATCTCGCTGTTTCAGGAGTCGACGAAAAAGACCAAAGTTGAATTCAAAAAACAGTCTCAAATCGATATATCTGGAATTCTGTACGCGCCGAATTCTGAGGTGAAGTTCAAGAAATCCGATATGACCATCGACGATGGCGACGATGATGACTGGGAAGAGGAAGCTGACGAGCCCATGGAAGAGGATGTTGGTCCTGTCGAAACAACTGGAATCGGCGCGGCGATCGTTGCCAAAAAGTTGTCGGTTGGAAGTAAGACGAAACTGATTATTACCGGTTCCAATATTCCTGCCAAACGACCCATTCTGAGCATCGTTGAATAGCCAGAGTCCGCCGAGATGGTTCGGTCGAAGGAACTTTCTTGATTCTCGGAGGGGACTTATCTGTCTGCCAACCGCCAACTAAAATCAGCGGAAACAAGTCCGCCGCGGTGAGAGCCTTCAGCCACGGCCTGAGAATTTTCATTCGAAAGCAAATTCCTTGGCACTTTTGCAGACAGAATTGGACTCGCGAACATCGAAGCCTGTCCGCGGCTACCGTTACTTCGATTTTGTCATGGCCGGGTTCGTTACGGTCTTGCTTTGTTCCAACTTGATCGGACCGGGAAAAAGTTGCGAGATCTGGGGCATCGACTTTGGCGCGGGAAACCTGTTTTTTCCGATCAGCTACATTTTCGGCGACATCCTCACCGAGGTTTATGGTTATGCCCGGACTCGCCGGGTGATTTGGGCGGGCTTTGCAGCGTTGATCTTTGCATCGCTGATGGGGTTGGTCGTGGTCAACATGCCGATCAATCCAGATGAGAAGTTCAATGAGACGATTCAACCAGCTTTGGAGATTGTCTTCGGTTCGACTTGGCGAATCGTGTTGGCTTCGTTGTTAGGATTTTGGGCGGGCGATTTTGTCAATTCGTACGTGATGGCCCGGATGAAAGTCTGGACCAAGGGACGTTTTCTGTGGACGCGCACGATCGGCAGCACGTTGGTGGGCCAAACGGTCGACAGTGTTATCTTCTATCCCTTGGCGTTTGCCGGAATTTGGGAGACGCGGACATTGATCAGCGTGATTTTGTTCAACCTCGTTTTCAAAGTTGCCGTCGAAATTCTCTTCACGCCTGTTACGTATCTGGTTGTGGATTTTTTAAAGCGCGCCGAGCATGAGGACTATTATGATGTGGACACGGACTTTACGCCGTTTTCGCTGAAAATCTGATGGCGACGGGTTGAACTTGGCGAGGCCCGCGAACCGCCACGGTTGATTGTCTGACGCCGAAAAATCGTGGAAAATAATGGGCGTTGGTCTTGGCCTCGGGAATTCCCCCTCTATTTGTTGGCCAATTCCTAATCGCAAAGCTTGCGAAGTAGAGTAAACTGTGGGCTTTGAAATTCCTCTTTAATTGAAGGAGTCCTTATGAAGTTGAGATGGTTGTTTACGGCGGTTGCGGTCTG
>JBEBGH010000145.1:0-12674 GCA_040081565.1 Pirellulaceae bacterium | reverse complement strand
GTCTAGGTGGTGGCGGTGGCGGCGGATTGTTCTAAACCGCTCACATCAATCTGATTCTGAATTTATTGACCTGCAGTTCACCGCTGCAGGTTTTTTTGTTGCTCCAGCCACCGCTGTTGGGTTCGCTCAAATTTTTCTTTGAGCATTGGAATGACAGCCAAACAATTTTCGAAATAAACTTTACGAAGAATTTCGTCCGGAAGCTCGATGCCGTAGATCGACCACAATCCTTGAGGCGGCGGTTGTTTTTCACTATAGGGAAAATACTCGTCGCGGCTCTCCAAAAACCTCCAGTAATAACCCAATCGAGCGGCCGGCCAGGGACCATCAGTGCCAAACAAAATCCGGTCACCGAACTTCTCGAAAAAAGCGCGAGACGTAAACGGTTGCCGCCCCAATTCACCGATTCTCGACGAAATATCGACATACAGATTCGGATATGCGACGAGCCATTCGGAAACCTCCGCCAGGTTTTCCGGGTTGTTTGCGACATGGGCGCCGATAAACACCGTCCTGGGGAATTTCGCGATCACGCGATTGCGGGCTGCAATCAACTCGCCTTTGCGCGGAAATCTTCTGTCCGCAAAGCTCCATTCAGGATGCCGCAGCAATTCTTCGGCCCGCTCGTTTTGAGCATCAATCGGATCGAAAAAAGCGGCGGGATCAGCAGTATGAATCAGGACGGGCATCTGAAGATCCCCACAAGCCTGCCAGATCGGATCGAATCGATCGTCATCAATCCGCGACAGCTTGCCTTGAGCATCTCGAAATTCCAAACCAAACTGTTTGAAGAACTTGAGGCCCAGGCAACCTCGCTGTTTTGCTTCCTTGAGTTGCGCGGCCACCAGGCGGCCAAATTCTGGCTGATTGCAGGCCCAAGTCTCGGGTTGGTCCGCTTCGCCGGCTCCTTGAAAGTCCAAATGAACGAAAACGCCGAAGCGATCGGCGTCGGCCCCGGACAAGAACTTTAAGTGCTCGTCTTCCAAACCCAAAGTCGCGTCCAGGCTAATCGACAAAGCGATGTTGTTATCGTCCATGATTTTCAAATAGCTTTTCAATTCATCGACGCTGCCTTTGGTTTTGAATCGAAAATGAGTATGCACGTCAATTACCGGAAACTTGGCATGCGACAGTTGTGTGGCCGCCACCTTCAATTTCGGCACCGGGCGGAATTCTGAGATCGACAGCAAGGACTTCTTGTCTTCCGGAACTTCTTGCGACAACACTCGCGAGAACATACAAAGGTTGCCCAAACAAATCGCAAATGCAAATACACAAGTACGCGTGCGAATGATTTTCTGCATTTGAACCTTGCTAACATTGACCGTAAACAACGTCGCCTGACGGATTCGTCCGTTCAAGCCATCACGACGTTGATTTTACCGGGAAAGCCAAGCGGCGGCATCGACAGGTCAAGCTGTTTTGAAAAAAGCGGTTCAATTCAAATAAATAACATTGAATTGCGGGCTGGGTTCTCTTACAATTTTTGCTCTGGGGCAACACCTGATGGAGTCTAATTCGATGCCCAATTTCTTCGCGCTTGTCTCAGTTCTCGTCATCTTTACCGTCTCGGTCGTGGGCGGCCCATTCCATTGTGACTTGTCGCTCATGGCTCAATCGATGAGCAAAGTTCAAAACGAACGCTCCATCGGTGAGATCCGCCGGCATTCTCGCGAAGCGATCAAGAGTTTTCGAAATGCCGAGAACTCATTCGCTTTCGTCGCGTCGACGTTGGACTTGTGTTGGTTACACACTGAAATTGCCCTGCATTCGGATTTCGTTGACGGCGGGCCGTTGCAAAACATTCGGGCCCAGTTGGAGTCCGTGTTGCAGGGCGCAGCGGATGATATCGAAGTCACTATCCGACAGGTTTCCAAGTCCGGCGATTCCACTCGATTTCAGCGCAGTCCCTACAAAAATAATGCGAGTCGGGCTGACGCGAAAGACGCGATGACCCTGGCTCAATGGGAGAGCATGCAAACACGTTGGCTCGACCAGGTTACGGGAGGACCGTTAGCGACGTTGGGGCAATTACCGGGGAATTTTGCCCCGCCCTTTACTGATCGCGAATTGATTGATGTGATCACCTCCACGGTTGACCCGAGTTCATGGCGCATCAACGGCGGTGAAGGCGACATTCAGTATTATTCTCCGGCACTGGCCTTAATCGTTTTTAACTCGATGAAAGTTCAAGACGAAGTTCATGATCTTCTCCTCCGTTTGCGTTAAAAAAGCTGCAAAATTGCGATTCTCAGGCTCGAAGACTTTGCCTAGACTAGGTTGCTTGCGCACTTGGTGGTTGGGGTCGCACTCTCAGCCTTGAGTTTTGCGACGGAATCAAAGATAAACTGAGGGAAGACCTTGGATTGTCTTACCTTAAACGGACACTCATGAATTCATCTTCAATTCGCCTACTTTTCTTTGGCTTGATTTTGCTGCTGCAAGGATCTGCGGCTACCTCGATCGCTTGCGCCCAATACGAATGGGCTCGGAAGATGTTCAAGGAATTCGACCACGATTTTGGCACCGTGGTGAAAGGCGAAGAGGTCGAGTATCGATTCCAAATCGAAAACACCTACCAAGAGGAAATGCGAATCCAATCGGTAACATCCAGTTGCGGATGTACCCAAGTATCGGTAACCAAGAACGTACTCAAGACTTGGGAAAAGGCGGAAGTCGTTGCCAAGTTCATGACCAAAACCTATTCGGGTTCACGGAAGGCCCGCATCACGGTGACTTTCGCTCAACCGTTCTACGGGGTCGTCTATCTTGACATCAAGGGAACGATTCGTACGGATACCATGATTGATCCCGGAGTTGTCAATTTCGGAACTTTGATCGATCCAACCAAATCCTCTCGTACAATCAACATTTCGCGGTTTGGTAATCCGGCTTGGAGAATCACTGACGTGAAGTCGACTTATCCACATGTCACTGTTTCGCTGAAAGAAACAGCGCGGAACTCCTCCTATGTTACGTATCAACTGACGGCCTCTCTGAAGAAATCGACGCCAACCGGTTTTCTGCAAAACGAGTTGGTCTTGGTCGCGCGGGATCGGCCGGGTGATGCTTCCTCGGAAATGAATTTGCCCGTTCCGTTGATCGCGAATATCTCAACACCCGTACATGTTTCTCCGGGGATCTTGCCAATTGTCGACGCCGACAACGGACAACTGGTCACGGAAAAAGTAGTCTTGATGGCGGAGCAGCCGTTTCGCATTAACGACGTTACGTGCGCCGACAGCTCGTTTCGAGTACGTGCTGCCAATAAATCAGCGTCGCTTCATGTCGTGCAACTCGAATATATGGGCAACGCCAACACCAAGCCAAAAAACGTCGAGTTGACGTTCATCACGGACTTCCCGGCCCAGCGCGAGGTGAAGCTGAAAGCGATTATCTCGGCCGATAACAATTGACTTTCGCCCCGAGCCGGTACGGTCCCCGACGCCTGCTGCATTTGCGATCAAATCGCGGTACGATATCGCATTGGAACGGCACCGTCTTACTCCAAGGTGAACCTATGAATCTTGCATATTTCCACAGCGTGCGATTGGTCGGATTCTTTTTTTTGGTTGCTGCGGCATTCGTTTTGCCTGCCTATGCTCAAAGCGAAAAGGCAGCGGCCAAAGCCGGTGAAGTCGAGTCAATCAAGAAAGTATTGCACGACCAAAAGGAATGCTGGAATCGACACGACATCGAAGGCTTTATGGCCGGTTACTGGCGGTCGGAAGAAATGACCTTTTCTGGAGGTGGGAAAATTGCGCGCGGATGGCAGGCCACGCTGGATCGATACAAAAAAAATTATCCCAAGGAAAAAATGGGTCAGCTTGATTTTCGCAATCTCGAGGTCACACTTTTGAGTGATTCAGCAGCGATGGTATTGGGCGATTTTCACTTGACGATGCCGGACCGTGTAAGCGAAGGAAACTTCACCTTGGTCATGAAAAAAATGTCCGACGGTTGGAAAGTCATTCATGACCATTCATCCAACTTGGAACCGAAAAAAGAGAATCCGTAGAGGATTTTTCCACGTCGGTCTGGATTTTTTGAATCTTTCCAGCCCTTTCGCAGTACAAGTGACTGGCCGACGATTCCCTTATTTATCCAACAATCACTCACTTTCCACGTACCAGCGAGTCATCCAAAGATTTCCATGTTGATCAAGGTTTTATTTGGAGCCTTACTGTGGCTCGTCGCAATCGGATTCTTCTGGCAGCAGGCCCAACGAGTTGTACCCGCCCAGGCGCACCCAATCGCCCAAGTTGGTCGATATTTGATTCAGCCGTCCCGCACCATTGAATTGCGATTTGAATCAGAACAGATTGTCAAAGTCGGCGATCCAGTGTATTCCGCCGACGAAACGATCATCGCCCCGATCGGGCGCATCAAACGCGTGATTTCTTCCGACAGTACCGAAGTAATGGAGACGTGGGCAGATTTCGTAATCGTTGAACTTTATTCGACGGGCCCACCGCTGACGCCGCAATCGCGCTTCTTCTACAACGAAACGCCGCTGTCGTTGGAATGGGTTCTGGAAACGATGTTGCCCGAATCGAAACGTCGAGAAATCAGCCAGTTGATCGTTGACTCGCTCAGTGAACATCGCGATGAACTTTGGGCTGATCTCAAGCCAATCACAGAGAAACTCATGCGCGATTCGCAAACGGTTATCTTGGAGGATTTGCGCGAGGCGCTATCGCAGCGTTCAGACTTGATTGGCGAAGTCGCCGAGAAATACCGCTCGGAGTTTATTGAGCGAGAGGTTCTGCCCGTTGTTGAGCGAGAGATTTGGCCGATCATTGAACGGGAGTCGGCGCCCTTGGTGCAAATCATCGGGACCGAACTTTGGGCTCAAGCCTCATTGTGGCGTTTGACCTGGAAATATCTGTACGATGCGTCACCGTTGCCGCAACGTGATTTGACCAGAAAAGAATTCAACCGCTTCCTGAACGAAAAGGCTCGCCCGATTCTGGACAGTCATATGCCGGAAATCTTGGAACTTCAGCGCAGACTTTTCCAAGAAATTTCCGGTAACCCTGAGGTAACCAGATTGATGAAGTCCGGGCTGGAAAAAATTACGAGCGACGAGGAAATTCGTCGTCTTGTCAGAGAAGTTTCGCGTGACGTGTTGGTGGACAATCCACGCCTACGAGAACTTTGGACGAACACTTGGGAATCCGCTGAAATGCAAGCGCTCATGCTCAAGGCCAACGAACGACTCGGACCGACAATCACGCAAATTGGCGAAGCCCTGTTTGGAAATCCGCGCAAGAAAATCACACCTGAATTCAGTGATGTGCTTCGCAGCCGAGTCCTATTCAAAGACAGTCGGTGGTTGACCCTCAGCGAAGTTCCGGGGGCGAAAAGCGACCCTGGCGTGATTCTGCCCGGTCCAGCCGATCCCAAACGTCCATTCCATGTTCCAGCAACCCAACGCCAATGAGTGATCAGGCAAAGAATGATCTGAAACCTGCCGGACCTTCGATCGAATTGGTTGATTTATCGGTCAAGGCGGGTGAACGAACGTTGTTAACCGATGTCAATTTGACTTTGCCAGGTGGGCGAATTTCGATCGTCGTTGGTCCCAGCGGAGTCGGCAAAAGTATTGCTTTGAAAATTATTGGGGGCTTGATTTCGAAACGCTACGACGGAATTTCAACAACCGGCCAGGTATTGATCGGCAAACAGCCAGTGAGCGTAGGCGAAGCGGGCGTGGTTTTTCAATCGTTTGCTTTGCTGGATGAACTGTCGCCGCTCGGAAACGTTGATTTCGCGTATGGCTGCTCGAAACATGCCGGTAGCGAACAGAGAACACCGGAACAGTGGCTTACAGAATTAAACGTGCCGCAAAACGTGCCTACTTCGCGGTTAAGCGGCGGTCAACGCCAACGCCTCGCCATCGCTCGCACTTTGGCTGCCGACCCTCCAATCTTGCTCTACGACGAGCCGACCAGTGGGCTTGATCCGGCAACCGGGGAGAAGGTTGCGGGGCTGATCCGGGAAACCCACTCGAGATTTGGGAAGACTTCGATCGTTGTCACTCACGATTACCAGACGTTATTGCCGATTGCCGACCACGTTTTCCTGTTCGACTCCAATGCCAGGAAAATTATCGAGGTGCCGCGTGAACAATGGCCTCGCTTGGGTGAATTGATTTATCAGGTCGCGATTGCGAAGGAGCAACTGGCGACCGCACCGCCGACATCCTCGTCATCGCTGGCGCGGTTGGCGTTCTTGGTCGCCTCGCTGTTTTCCCGAACGACGGACGCGGTTCTCGCGGGGCTGTGGGCACTGGTGAGTTTGGTGCCGACTTGGAGGAATCCGCGGTGGGGTTTGCGGTTTGTCGCCCACTATGCGGGTCAGATCTTTGGACCAACCGCGATCATCTATTTGTTGATTGCCGGATTCATCAATGGCTACGTAACCACGTTTTTCACCTTTCAATTCTTTCCCTTTGCGTTGTACACCGAGCCATTGCTGATCGAAGATCTTTTGCAGGCCATCGGTTTCACGCTGTATCGCGTGTTTGTTCCGATCCTGTCGTGCATTTTGATTGCAGCCAGATGTGGAGCGGCCGTCACGGCGGATGTCGGCGGCCGACAGTATGGCAGTCAACTGGACGCTATGCGAACCTTTAATGCGTCGCCCAATCGTTATTTGTTGACCGCTATTATGTTGGGTTTTTTAGTCGGTACACCGCTCCTGAATTTCGTTTCCTACCTCGCCGCAGTCGCCGCCAGCCTGTTGTCGTTCGTCTGGTCGCATCCCGAACGGGGACCTGATTTCTGGGACTACAACTTCTTCTTGAAGCTTCGACAGATCAACAGCTTCTGGTTTGTGGGAGCCGAGTGGCTCTTTGCCAAACTAGTTTGCAGCGGCTTGGGAATTGGTGCGATTGCCTATTACCAAGGACGTTATCCCAAGTATTCAACGTCAGATGTCAGTCGCAGCGTGACTAATACGATCTTGTGGGCGACGTTATACGTGTTGATCGTGCACTTTGTTTTTGCACTCTATGAGTTTGAGAGCCTGCGGCCTAAGCCCATCGAATAGACTAAGCGACCCGCGTCGAGTTACTTGGCAGCGGCTTCTGGTTTAGCAGCATTTTCGATTGTCCAAAGGGTAAAGTGCGCCCGGTCGTACATGGTGTCCGTCTTTAATTTGCCGTTTTTCGGCGTTATTTCCATGGTCACGATGGCCAAACGCGCGAGCGGATTGCGCTGCAAGACGCGGCCAGCCGTACCGAGACCATAATCCGAATGGAAATGTCCACATAGGTGGACAACGGTTTTCGGACGATGACGATTCACCGCCAGGAAATCCGTAGTCGCCTCGGCCATCGCATCGTCTTTGGCACACTGAGAGACGTAGAAAGACTTTAACTGGTCAGTTCCGTCAACTCCGACATGCCCCTTCATCGAGTCCAGGAAATTCAACCAATATCGATCTTCAGGAGCGGTGGAAGAACGAGCCGCGAAAACTTGTTCGTGTGCTCGCAACGGTTGCTTGTTCGAAAGATTGGCTGCCAGAGCACGCGGAAGATTGGCTGCGAGTACCGGCATTTTCTTTTGCTTGGCGAACTCGACCATCGCTCGGTAATGTTCAGGGTAATTTTTCCAGGGCCTGGAAGCGGCAAGGAACTGTTCTTCGGTAATACGATCGGCCAAGTAGTCATTCAAAGGGCCCTGGACGTCTCGCTCAAATTGCTCCGTCGAGAGCACAAGATCCAAGCCCATCTCGCTGAGCTTCTGCAGCACCTCCAGTTGGAAGGCGTGGCCCGAATCATTGTCGTGTTGTTCGCCCAGGAAAATCACTTCGCAGGACTTCACAGCTTCAACCAGCTCGGCAACTGAGACAATCTTTCCAGTTTTGTTATCGGTGATTTGTGGTGCAGCCGGTGGCGCTTCGGTCGTTGGTTCTTGAGCCCAAATAGAGCAGGACGCGGTCATGCCCAGAACGGTCAGGAAAAAACACTTCGAAATCGACAACGGGAACCCCTTTTAATGAATCTGCTGAATCTAATTAGTTTAGCTCAAGACCAAAACCTTGGGCGAAAAAGACGAAAATTAATGTGGAAATTACGACCTCGGTGATTGTTTCAGGCGAAGATTCTGTTTCCAATAGAATCTTGGATTTTTACTTGGCCTGCTGATCGTTCAGGACCAGTTTCTGATTGATGTGATGGTTCCCCATGCGGGTGTTTTTCTGAGCTTCAAGACTTGAGGTATTCATGCGATTCTTACGGCACTGCGTTACGTTGTTGATTCTGTCTGGTTCGGTGACATTCGCGCAAGATCTCGCGCCGGCACCACGCACCGGTGAGCCGGTCAAGAAATTTGATCAGCCCGACAAATTTCGGCAATTGGAGGAGTCCCTACCGACTCCGAATGACTACCGTGCAGCTTCCGGTGCTCCTGGAAAAGAGTATTGGCAACAAAACGTCGATTACAAGATCAACGTGGAACTTGATGATGAGAAGCGTTCAATCATTGGTTCGGAATTGGTGACTTATCGCAATCAATCCCCCGATCCCTTGCGTTACATTTGGCTGCAACTCGACGCAAACATCCACAGCCCGGATTCGGCGGCGCAAACGACAACGACGGTCGGCGAGCAAGGCCCTGGCATTTCCTTAAACAGCGTCAAAGGGGTTTACGCGAGGAAGAACTTCGACGGCTCGTTGAAAATAAAAAGCGTGCAGGATGCCGCCTCTGGGGAACCGCTAAAGTTCACCATCGTGCAAACAATGATGCGGGTTGATTTACCTCGCGATCTCGCGACGGATGAAAAATATGCCTTCAAGGTGGATTGGCAATACGCCATCAACAATGCGCGAGTCCTTGGAGGAAGAAGCGGTTACGAGTATTTCGAAGAAGACAAAAACTGCATTTACGAGATGGCCCAGTGGTTTCCGCGGGCATGTGCCTATACGGACGTCAACGGTTGGCAACACAAACAGTATCTGGGACGAGGCGAATTTACGCTTGAGTTTGGCGACTATGAAGTTCACATTACCGTTCCGAATGATCACATTGTGGCCTCCACCGGCGAACTGCAGAACCCGGAAGAAGTCTTGACCGAGATTCAACAAAAGCGATTCGTAGAATCTCGTACCGCTGAAAAACCTGTCTTTGTTGTTACTCCGGAAGAAGCCAAGGAAAACCAAACCACTCCGGCGGACGGCAAGAAAACTTGGGTGTTCAAGGCCGAACGCGTCCGAGATTTTGCTTTCGCCAGCTCTCGAAAATTCATTTGGGATGCCATGGGTGTTAAGCTCAAGGACAATACCGTCATGGCAATGTCCTATTACCCCAACGAAGGGGAACCACTGTGGAGCAAGTACAGTACTCATGCCGTGGCTCACACGCTGGATGTGTATTCGAAATTTACCTTTGACTACCCTTACCCGGTGGCAATTAGTGTGAACGGGCCGATCGGCGGGATGGAATACCCAATGATTTGTTTCAACGGACCGCGACCTGAGAAGGACGGGACGTATTCGCCCGGTACGAAGTACGGTTTGATTTCAGTCGTCATTCATGAGGTCGGTCATAACTGGTTTCCGATGATCGTGAACAGCGATGAACGCCAATGGACGTGGATGGATGAAGGCCTCAATACTTTTTTGCAGGTTCTCGCCGAAGCAGAATGGGAAGAAAATTATCCCTCCCGGCGTGGCGATCCCCGCTCCATTGCCAACTACATGGCGAGCGCCGATCAAACCCCGGTGATGACCAACAGTGAGTCCGTGCACCAATTCGGTAACAATGCCTATGCCAAGCCGGCGGCGGCGCTGACCATCCTGCGAGAAACCGTCATGGGCCGTGAACTGTTTGATTTTGCCTTTCGCGAGTATGCCAATCGCTGGAAATTCCGACGTCCGATGCCGGGTGACTTTTTCCGCACGATGGAGGATGCTTCGGGCGTGGATCTTGACTGGTTCTGGCGAGGATGGTTTTACACGACCGATCACGTCGACATCGCTGTCGAAAAAGTTCGTCTAACCCAAATTGATACGCGGGCACCGTATTTGGAAAAGCCGAAGCAACAAGAGGCGAAGGCTTCCACGCCTGCGGCATTGTTGAACACCCGCAACAAGGAAATTGAGAAACGAATTGAGCGTTACCCAGAGCTCCGCGATTTCTATAACGAGTTCGATCCGCTAAAAGTGACTGAGGAAGATCGAATCGCCTTCGACAAGATGATGGAGGCTATGAGCGAAGAAGATCGCGAGATCATGAATCAAATGCCTAACCTGTATCTGGTTGATTTTCGCAACATCGGCGGATTGGTTATGCCGTTGATCGTGGAAATGGAATTTGAAGACGGCACCAAAGAAACGCGTTACATTCCCGCTGAAGTTTGGCGGCAGAATTGCGAAAAAGTCACCAAGTTGTTTGTGACCGAAAAACGAATCGCCAAGTTGCGTTTGGACCCAAATTTCGAAACCGCTGACGTGAATCCCGCCAACAACTTGTACCCGCCCCAAATTGCGATTGAAACGGCCCCTGCCGTCGATCCTGCTCAAGAAGGTGCGGGAGGTCGACGCGGAGGAGCCCGTGGTGCTCGGGGCTCGGGTGCAGGTAATTCGATGCGTGATGCCATGAACGCCGCCAAGAAGAAAATGGACGAAGGCAAAGACCAGCCGGAAACGCCTAAAGAGGAATCCAAGGAAAAGTCCAAGGATTCTGGGAACCAATGATGATTTCCGTTTCACGCCGCGGCGACATGTTGAATCGGGGCAGTTGAGCAGCAGAAGTCGGCTTCATAACTCGTCCAATTCCTCCTTCAGGAGTTGGACGATTTTCATTGGCGAATAAGGCATTTGGCGAAACGTGGTCGTGTCGACCCCAAGGTACTCCGCAAACTTGAATGCCAAGTCCAAATCACGACACCCAGCAAACTGATTAGTGATTCCCGCCGCAGTAAACAGAGTTTGTCCGCGGTAGCGAAAACCGGATTCGAAGCAGTCGAAAAGCTCTTCGATCCAGGCTTCTGGTACGCCTTCTTGTTCGCAAACCTCACGCGACCAGATTTCATCGCCTCTGCACTTCAGCAACAGCGATGCTGCTAACACGTCGTTCATAAAAGTTACCCCAGGCAACTGGGAAAATTATTGACCGACCTTGACAGGTTCCTCATAGTTCGACATCGGTGGGCAAGCACAAACAAGGTTGCGATCGCCGTAGACATTGTCGACACGTCCCACCGGTGGGAAATATTTGACCGAGTAATTGGTCTCTGGATCTGGACAAACCGCTTGTTGCCGCGTGTAAGTCCTGCCGGAGTCGTCTCCCAGAATCGAATCGAGTGTATGCGGGGCATTTCGCAGAGGATTATTGTCCGCCGGCCATTCACCCGATTTCACTTTCTCGAATTCAGCATAAATCAGATTCATCGCCCGACAGAAGCGATCAAGCTCGTAGAGCGATTCGCTTTCTGTTGGCTCAATCATCAGAGTTCCCGCAACGGGGAACGACATCGTCGGAGCGTGGAACCCAAAGTCAATTAATCGCTTTGCGATGTCATCGACCGTGACATGAGCGGCTTTGTCCATCGGACGGGTGTCGAGAATACACTCGTGAGCAACTAAACCGTTCTTGCCGCAATAGAGAACCGGGTAATTGCTTTTGACTTGATTGGCAATGTAGTTGGCACTCAGGATCGCCACTTGCGTCGCCTTCCGAAGTCCCGCGCCGCCCATCATCCGGATGTACATCCAGGAAATCGGCAAGATGCTCGCGCTTCCAAACGGGGCCGCACTGACGAGCCAGCCTTTGCGGGACGGATGCACATTGTCTTTTGGCAGGAACGCGGCCAGATGCTGCCGGACCGCTACGGGACCGACCCCAGGTCCACCCCCGCCATGCGGAATACAGAAGGTTTTGTGCAAGTTCAAGTGGGAAACATCGCCACCGAACTTACCGGGCTTGGCAACACCGACCAAGGCGTTGAGATTTGCGCCGTCAATGTAAACCTGACCGCCTGCCGCGTGGACTTTTTCGCAAACGGCGGTGACGCCATCTTCGAAGACTCCATGTGTCGACGGATAGGTGATCATGATCGCGGCGATTTTGTTGGCATTCGCGGCAATCTTCGCATCCAAATCGTCCAGATCAACGTTGCCGTCCTCATCGCACTTAACGACGACCACGTTCATGTTCGCCATTTGAGCGCTGGCTGGATTCGTCCCGTGAGCGCTGCTGGGGATCAAGCAGACATTTCGATCGTGATCGCCACGCGATTCATGGTATTGCTTGATAGCCAGAAGTCCCGCGTATTCCCCTTGCGATCCAGCATTCGGCTGCAGCGAAATCGCGTCGTACCCGGTCACGACGCAGAGAAACTTCTCAAGTTGATCGATCATCTCAAGGTAGCCGCTCCATTGATCCACGGGAGCGAAAGGATGAATGTTGTTGAATTCTGGCCATGTGACCGGGGTCAATTCGCTGGCCGCATTCAACTTCATCGTGCATGATCCAAGCGGAATCATGGCGCGATCCAGAGCAATGTCCATCTCTGACAATCGACGTAGGTAACGCATCATTTCGGTTTCGCTGCGGTATTGATGGAACACCTCTTGTGTAAGTACGGTGTCGTCCCTCAACAGCTCGTCTGGCAGAGCAGATTTCGGCGCGGAGGCAACTTCGGTTCCGCCAAAAACTTGCACCAGT
>JBEBGH010000144.1:0-12708 GCA_040081565.1 Pirellulaceae bacterium | reverse complement strand
AAATCAGACTGGGAGTCAAAATGCAAATCTAGTTTTTTGCCGCCTGATATTCCCACCGCTCCCTGGAAAACTTACAAAGACAAAGGGTGGTCAGGGTGGGGTGACTGGCTCAGGACGGGGACGATTGCACCCTCGTCCCGCAATTATCGGGGTTTCGAAAACGCGAGAGCATTTGCAAGTAGTCTCGGACTTAAGTCGGTAACCGAATGGACTGCTTTTACAAAATCTGGAAGACTTCCAAACGATATTCCGGCAGCCCCGTGGCACTCTTACGCCGACAAAGGCTGGAACGGCTGGAGCGACTGGCTCGGAACAGGCAAGCCGCCACGAAAGAAACGAACTAAATCAAGTCCTTCGGCTCGAAGACTATTAGTGTCGTCCGCCCGCCGGTCCCTTGTCGGCCGTGTCCATTCCAAGGGCTCGAGTCGCCGTCGCCCACGATCGTAACTTCGATTATAAAATTTTCTTTAACGCGTTCGCGTGCCAGCGGTGTTTTGGTTTTCTATTTGGCGTCCGATTAGCGCACCTGCTATTGATGAGAAGCTTTGCCAAAGCATGGGCAACAAAAAAAGCCCGCGTTTTGCGGGCTATTTGTCGAGTTCGGGACTAGGGATTTGAACCCCAACTAAAAGAGTCAGAATCTTTCGTGCTACCGTTACACCAGTCCCGAGGAGATAGTCCTATTTGAATCGAAGAGCCATTCTTTTTCCAGAGGTTCAGCAATCGAGGGACCTAACGCTGCTTTTTGCTGGGATTACTTTGCAGGTGCCTTTTCAGGAGTTCTGACAAGGCGGATTTGCCGCAAGTCCATGACGGCGACGCCTGGTTTTGTAATTGGCTTCACCGTTAGCTTGTGAGTGCCAGTATCGGTGAACGATAGCTGGCCAAGTTCTTTCCACACAAAATTCTGGAAATGGCCAGTGTCTTCGACGGTCATCCGGAGCTCCTGCGTTCCCACTAGCAGGCTGACCTCCGCCCCGCCGCTCCCTTTGCCGCAGCCTTGTAAAACCTGAACCCCGTAATTGCCCGGCTCGACCACCTCGAATTCCCAGGCAGCGTAATCGTCCTGCCGAACCCAGTAACCGAGCGTGTTTTTCTTTGGGCTGGTTTCATAAAGTAACTTGGGCCCGCCAATTGATTCCAAATCATCCGGTGGTTTCTGATCCGCGGGATGGCTTTCTCGCCATTTGGCGACCGCCGCCGTACGACTGAGTTTGCTGCCAAAAGTTTCCGCGCGCGAGGCAGGTAGAAAAATGGTTTGACTGGTGCCGCAGCGTACGATGTTATCTGCGTCGATCCACCGATCCTCCGCTAACATTCGAGTGGCGAAAAACTCTTCCCGTCCAAGCCGTGCCGAATAGACTTTGGTAACGAAATCAAAGGCCTCGTACTGTTGATGACATTCCATGCATTCTTTGAGTCTCCCTCTCGATTTCACGTTGTTGGCCTGTCTGTCAACCGTGAAATACTCCCAATCTCCATGTTCTGCGGAATAACCGCTTTCGTGTTTCAACATTCCGGTAAACAACTCGGTCGCGCCGTCTTCAGCACGAATCTTTTCCTTGACGATCATTGCACCCGCTGGAAATTTTTCAAAAACATCCCATAGCGGCGCGTTCCCCGGCTCGTTGCAGTAGATGTGAAAGGCTGCGGTCGGGTGAGGCTGCGAAGCGTTCCATTTAGATTCCACGCTGAGACCGGGTGATCGGCAACGCGTATTCGTTATCGGATCCATCAGGAATGGAAGTGACGTGACACGGATGTGTTCTTTTCTATCCCGCACGAATTTCAACAGGGCCTCATCAGAAACTTGTCCGTGAACCTCTGCAAATAAAGAAAGTTGCACAATCAAGATTACTAACGGCAGAATATTTCGCACCATTCAACTACCCTTTTGCCTTGACGGCGAATTCGTAGTGGTCGAGGCCACAATTGGAATTGGCCAAGTTTCAACGTTCACTTTTGCATTTTTCAGGAAGTCATGTCTCGTTTCATCTTAACAGTTTTCAAGTAGGAGAATGGCAAACTGGTGTTTTGCGATTCTCTGTTCCCTTGACTAGGACGCTGCAGAAATTGCTAGTAAAATAGCAGGCAATTCAACCAAGTCAAAAAGGAAACCCAATCGATGAAACGATTGATCGCATGTTGTTGTTGTCTGGTAATCTCCGGAATTGCCGCCGCGCAAAATCCACAGTTAGAGTTGAAAAAAGGCGATTGCATTGCAATTTGCGGCAATACGCTGGCCGATCGCATGCAGCATGATGGCTGGCTGGAGACCAATTTGCAGCTTCGTTTTCCCGATTTGCAATTGAAGGTCCGCAATTTGGGTTTTTCCGGGGACACCATTGACGTTCGGCTGCGGTCGATGGGATTTGGTTCCCCAGACGACCATCTTAATCGCGTCAAAGCAGATGTGATTTTCATGATGTTTGGCTTTAACGAATCGTTTGCCGGTCCTGCCGGCGTTGAGGATTTCCGTAAAAAGTACGATGCCGAAGTCCAACGAATGTTGAAGCAAAAATACAACGGGGAATCGTCGCCACGAATCGTCTTAGTTAGTCCAATTGCGCATGAGAATCTCAACAACCCCGATTTACCCGATGGGGCCGCAAACAATACCAACTTGGGACTCTATTCGAAGGCCATCGCTCAAGTGGCCCGCGATCATAAGTTGCCGTTCGTGGATTTGTTCACCGCAACCGCGACGGGCTATGATGCGATTCAGGAGCGGCTGACGATCAACGGCATCCACCTCAACAGCACTGGCAACAAGTTTGTCGCCAGTGTCATCAATCGGAGTTTGTTTGGCGAAGTTCCCAAGGGGACGGAATTGGGCCGTGAAGACGTGCGACAGGCGGTCTTGCAGAAAAACTTTTATTGGTTCCAGTTCTATCGCGCGACCGATGGCTATTCGATCTTTGGCGATCGCGGAAATCTTCAATTCGTGAATGGACAAACCAATCGCGAGGTCATGACTCGGGAACTCGAGATCATTGTCCAGATGACCGACAATCGCGATCCGGTGATCTGGGCCGCTGCCAATAATCGCATCGTGGCCCCCGATGACTCCAAACTTTTGTCGTTCCTGCCGGTGATTACCAATAAGCCAGGTGATGGTCCGGATGGTGCTCATCGTTTCCTTTCGGGAGAAGAAGCGATCAAAAAGATGCGCGTGCTCGAAGGTTTTGAAGTGAATCTGTTTGCTTCGGAAGAAATGTTTCCCGAGTTTGTAAACCCCGTGCAAATGGCTTTTGATACGAAAGGCAGATTGTGGGTCGCGGTTTGGCCAAGTTACCCCCACTGGAAACCCAAAGATGAAATGAATGACAAGCTGCTGATCTTGGAAGATACCAACGGCGATGGCCGCGCCGATGTCTGCAAAACATTCGCCGACAACTTGCATAATCCGACGGGTTTCGAGTTTTACAATGGCGGCGTTTTGATCGCTCAGGCCCCCGATATCATGTTTTTAAAGGACACGAACGGCGACGATAAGGTCGACGTGCGGCAACGTGTTTTGCATGGAATCGATTCTGCGGACACGCACCACGCGTCCAACTCGTTTGTCATGGGGCAAGACGGCGCGTTTTACTTTCAAGAGGGCGTGTTTCACCACAGTCAAATTGAGTCGCCCTACGGCATAATTCGTTGCGTAAATGCGGGTTCGTTTCGTTTTGAACCGCGAACCTTTCGTGTGGACGTGTATACCGCCTACGGATACGCCAATCCCCACGGGCACGCCTTTGATCGCTGGGGTCGCGATATCATTCACGACGGGACCGGTTCCAATCCCTATGACGGTGCCTTGATTTCGGGGCATCTCACCCATCCTCACAAGCATGGCCGTGCTCCGCAAGTCTATCAGCAACGCACGCGGCCTTGCCCGGCAACCGAGTTCGTAAGTGGCGAGAATTTTCCGCCGGAAATGCAAGACGAATTTTTGGTTGAAAATGTAATTGGGGATTTGGGAATTCTCCGATACAAAATTTCCGATGACGGAGCCAGCATGTCGGGTAAGGAGCAACCGCCATTGCTGTTGTCCGATGACCCGAACTTCCGGCCTGTCGACTTGGAGTTTGCTCCCGATGGTAGCCTGCACTTCATCGATTGGCAAAACCCAATCATCGGTCACATGCAACACAACTTGCGCGACCCAAGTCGCGACCGGGTTCATGGTCGGGCGTATCGAATGGTGAATAAGAACAAGCCGCTGGTAAAGGTGAAACCCGCCAATGCTCTTTCGACCCCTGAACTGCTTGAGCGTTTGTGCAATGCGTCGGCACGTGAGAAGTATCGGGCTCGGCTGGAATTGTCCGCCCGGCCGAACGAGCAGATTTTGGCGGCGATTAGAGCGCATTTGCCAAAGTGCAGCACGGATGATGCAAAGATGGAAATGTTGTGGCTCCACCAGCAGATCAATATTGTGAATCGGCAATTACTTGATGAAATGTTAGTTGCCAAAACGGATTGGGTACGAGCAGCTGCGACTCGGGTTTTGACCTATTGGATCGGCAAAATCGACAATGCGGCCGAGAAATTGGCTCAGGTTGGCAGCGATCCACATCCCAGGGTCCGGTTGATGGCTGCCCGTGGCGCAAGTTTTCTTCCGGGTAGCGACGGATTAAAGCCATTGGCAATTGTTGCTTCGTTTCCGACGGATCAATTCCTGGACTATGCGATTCGCGAATCGATGCGAAGTGTCGATTCCGGCTGGAAGAACAAGATTGCCGAGTTGTCCTGGATCTCTGACCTTCGTCCACAGGGTTTACGATTCGTCCTCGATTCAATTCCTACCTCGGAGTTGAAAAATATTCCAATGAATCCAACTCTTGCCCAATACTTGGTTTATCGATCGCAAATCGGCGATGCCCAACGAAAGGACGCGATTGCGTTTTTAGCGAACCACGAAAAACGCACCACGGCCAATGTACTGACGACGGCCATGAAGAACGTTGAAAACGAAACGAGCGATCGGTCCGTGGTTTATGACCTTGTTCGACTTCTGGCACAAGAAACCCCCGAGGCGCTGGCTTCGGAGCGAGAACGATTGTTGGAAATGTCACAAACTGCGAGTTTGAGTATCATGCGACAGGTTGGTTGGATCGGCACAATTTTGGCGGACAATACGCCAGAAAAGGCCTGGACCGAAGCGGCCAAATCGCCGCGAGGGTTGACCGATATTTCGGCCGCCTTGGCACTGGTTCCAGACCCGGTGTTGCAAGCCGATCTGTATCCGCTCGTTGCCCAATTGGCGACGAAGGTGCCCGAGAATCTGGTTGCGGACAGCGGTAAGCAGAACGCGAGTGGATTGGCGCGGTATGTTCGCATTGAATTGCCGGGCGAGCAGCGCACGTTGACTTTGGCTGAAGTGGAAGTTCTTGCAGGTGGTGAAAACATCGCTCGCCGTGGTACGGCCAAGCAGTCGAGTACCGCTCATGGCGGAGATGCAAAACGAGCGATCGACGGCGATGTGAATCCTAATTACGCCGCTGGAAAACAAACTCACACCGCCGAATCGTCCAAGAATCCATGGTGGGAACTGGACTTGCAAGGCACATTTGCAATCGACAAAATTCGCGTCTTTAATCGGCAAGAGGGTTTTGAAAGTCGATTGCAGGGCTTCTCCGTCATCGTGCTGGACGAGAATCGCCAACCGCTTTTCCAGAAGACTGAAATTCCGGCCCCCGAATCCAGCGTCGACATCGATACTGGTTTGGCGGACGTGGCGTCCACCATTCGTCGCGCGGCAATCGATTCGATTTCTCAAGTCCGCGGAAAAGAAGGCGATTCTTTTGGCCGATTGGCTCGTCTGATTCTGGAAAATGACTTGGGTTCTCATGCCGTTCGTTCCATCCAACGTATTCCGGCTCGTTTATGGAATGTTGAACTGGCCGATGACTTGGGAACGGCGGCTGTCAAGCTGTTGATGGCCACTGAGGAATCCCAACGCAGTTCCGAGGCGTCCGCCGAGTTGATTCAATTGGGTCAAACGGCAGCGACGCTATTGCCCGAGGAGGCGGCAACGCCATTGCGAAAACAGCTTTCTAAACTCGGTGTTGAGGTCCTGCGAATCGGAACCAAGCCACATCGAATGGCCTTCGACAAGTCGGTGCTCGTGGTCGAGGCTGGAAAACCGGTCGTGGTGATCTTCGAAAATACAGACATGATGCCCCACAATTTCGTTCTGGCTAATCCTGGAACCATGGAGGAAATTGGACAGCAGGCGGAAGCGGAGTCTTTGAACGCTGATGCCATGAGCCGAGCGTTTGTTCCGCAAAACAACAACGTGCTCGCGAAAAGTACTTTGCTGCAGCCGCAACAAACCGAACGGATCACGTTCACGGCACCCAGCAAACCTGGGATCTATCCCTATGTGTGTACCTACCCGGGGCATTGGCGCAGGATGTTCGGCGCCTTGTACGTGGTTCAGTCGAAAGACGAATACGCCATCAATCCGGCGGAGTACGTAAATAAGAACGGATTACGGATCCAGGACCCATTGCTGGCCATGACCGTGTCTCAAACCGAGTGGACGACAAACGATTTCGCCGAAGCAATGAACGAATTTGAGAAGGGCCGCGATTTTGCTGCCGGTCGCCAAATGTTTACGGCGGCGAATTGCATTGCCTGTCACAAGATGAATGGGCAAGGCCGCGAGTTCGGACCGGACTTGTTGAAGCTCGATCCGAAATGGGATGCCAATGAGATCTTGGTCCACCTGATTGAGCCGTCAAAGAAAATTGACGACAAGTATAAGACTCAAACATTCCTCATTGCATCTGGGAAAACCATCTCCGGAATGGTCATGGAAGAAGATGACTCGGTTGTCAAATTGGTCGAAAACCCAATGGTTAAGACTGAAATTGTCGAGATCGACAAACGCGACGTCGAGGACCGAAACGCGTCCACGATATCGATCATGCCCAAGGGCCTGCTCGATACTTTGACAGTGGATGAGGTCTTGAATTTGTTGGCCTATGTCGCCGCAAAAGGTGATGAGTCCGCCCCGATCTTCCAAGGACAGCCAAAGTAGATTATCCGTCGTTGATCAGTCGAAACGGAAAGTTGAGTTCTGGCATTCTGCCAGCACGAGCTTCCTTGCTGAGCTTCTTGCTGGCAATTTGTTGCCCGAGATTTGCGTTACGCCCCTGCCTGCCCGCAAATCCCCTGTAACCGGAAAATTCTACTTAAGTCCCCAACTCCTTTCGCCCGATACGAAGGTGAAGAGGAGCCGTAACGCCATGGTCTCCTTCTGTTGCTAGCAAGCGAGTTGAGCGTGAATCAATCCAGCACCCATTGGCCGTCGCATCCCCAAGCCGACAAGATTCGGAAGTCCCGGCGACTTTATTGCTGGATGACGAATTCACTTGCGATTTTAGTGGTGATCACGGGACTTCTTTCGCTGTCCGTTCGAGAGTTTCGTACAGTTTCTCAACTCGAAGTCGGAACCTACGCTGGCAGTGCTCCTGAAACGGTAGAGCGTCGCGTGCTGGATTCAATCCGGGCCGCTTCGTCAGACAAAGGCTTGGCCGAAACGATCAAAGGCGTTTACGCGACGACCGGAATTACACCCAAGGTCCCAATTGAATCGATTGATTTCGACAAGATTCGCCAGAAGCTGCGGTTCGCGATTGCTCCCGGAAAGAACGAAAACTCCAAGAGCGTCTTAATTGAATACACAGGCTCCGCATCCCGTATCGAACGTGAATTGGTCAATCAGTTCACCAATCGCGTGCGCCAAGAGATTGACTGGAGTCCATTGGCACTGCCGGCGACCGGCGGACCCTCGGCAAATGAAATGCTCGCCGAGAATCGCCAGGCGACCGAACAGGCAATGTCCGCCGCGAACAAAATCTCGGCAGCACTATCGACAGTCAATCCCGACCTGGAGGCCATTCAATTTGGCCTCTTGTTACCGGAGTCACTCGAAAAAATCACGCGGGCTGAATTGGGTTGGCTGGAATTGCAAATCGCGCAAACTTACGGCGGTTCCAGCGAAGAAGCCAACTTGTTCCGCGAACGATTCGCAAGCCAATTGACCGGGGCTTCAGAGAAAACAACGGAAGCAAGCCCCTTCCGGTTAGGAAGCGTTGAGAAAAACGAAAACGGTATGACTCCCAGATCTTTGGGCGAGATTCGCAATGTTCTTTCGACACTGCCTGTTACACGTCTAACGGACGAGTTGTCCCGACTGGAACGCAATTTGTCGGTCCCGATGCTTGATGCAACACAAAGCCCGCCGCCAGCGCCCGATGCCCGTGTATTCTCCCTTCGTCGTGCGATGCATGAACCGATTGGATTGATCGCGAATCGGGGAATCTTGGTTGGGTCTTTGCTGACCGCGTTCTGCATCGGTTGGGTGATCAGTCTCGGCATCAATCCACGCATTTTCGATCCCGGATTCACCGAAGGTAATTCACTGGAAGACGAGTTGCATTTGCCAGTTGTTGCAACGCTGAAGCCCCTCGGCGAATCCAAACCGATTCAACAATCTTTAAATGAGAAGTTCTTACGAGTTTCTGAGTTTGTACTGCTGCTGACGGTCTTGCTGTTAGTAACGCTGGCAAGCACCAATTCAGAAATTCGACAGGCGATTCTTCACAACCCGTTGCACGCTGTGACCAGCGTCATCTGGTCGTTTTTCAACTAATTCAAACATTGATCGATAAATCGAGCTGCGATATGTACGAACAAGTATTCCAATTGAAAAAACAACCGTTTTCGGTTAGCCCAAATCCGGAGCATTACTACCCGGCGAAATCGACTCAGCTTGCATTGGCTCAATGCAAATTGGCAGTTGATCGAGGAAACGGGCCTGCGGTTGTGATCGGCAACGGTGGCACAGGAAAAACGTTGCTGCTCAACATGCTGGCCGAAGACTATGGCGAGCAATTTCGGATCGCACAGATCTCATGCTCAAAGTTGGACAATCGTCTCGACCTCCTTCAGTCAATCATGTTTTGTCTGAAGTTGCCCTTTCGTGATATGGCAGAGGGCGAATTGCGGCTCGCCTTCACGGAATTCCTTCGTCCCCATGAGGGCTGCCGACATGGCGTCCTGATCCTGATCGATGACGCGCATTGGTTAAATTCCGGCTTGCTCGACGAGCTGCGAATGCTCAGCGGAATCAGTTACCAAGGTCAAATGCGTTGTCATCTGATCCTGACCGGAAACCGACACCTGGAGGAAACCTTACTTGATCCCCAGAACGATTCGCTCAATCAACGAATTTCCTGCCGCAGTCAGCTGACGAATTTGACGGCGCGTGAAACGGCCGAGTACGTTCGCGCTCATTTGCGTAGAGCTGGCGGAGGAAATCGCCAATTTTTCAATGAGCAGTCACTGGAAAAAATTCATGCGTTGTCGGGCGGAAATCCGCGACTAGTCAACCAGCTTTGCGACGCCGCCTTGATCGCTTGCGTGTTGCATCGGCAGGAGATGGTCGACGATGTCATTTTGCTGAAAGCCTGGCAAGATATCGAGCAATTCCCGGGAAATTGGCCGCAGACAACGCCTTCGTTCACTAAACCTGCCGATACATTGAACAATGAGTCCATCGAATTTGGCGCGTTGGAAGAGGACGACTCACCAACCATTGTCACCATCGCTAAAAACGACTCGTACGCCACATCTGAAAACCCAAAGTACACGGATCACCGAATGCCGGGGAGCGAAGAGACGGAATGCTGCGGATCACAAAGTTGTTCAACAGGAAAAGCGAAGGATACTTACGTCGCCCATTGCGAAATCGACATTGGCTATAAATTCTTCGATTCCGAGTTCACGACGCCAATCAAACAGCCCGTCGCCAATCCGAACCCAAAAGGCGAGGCCCGTTCGAAACCCGCTTTGGACCAGGACGTAAACCCCTTTGCGGAAGAATTTGCTTCTGAACAAGCCGTTGTCAACCGCCTGAAAGACCACTGCAAAAAGCTAAATCAGTTTTCCGGCAACATGGCCAGAAACGAAGTGGAATCGAAGATTGCGACCTTGGGTAGTTCAGATCAAAACAATTCCATTGGCGAATATCAGAGCAATTCAATTTACATGGAAGATGAAGTGGCACTGGCCGACGGAACGCTTGAACGTGAATCGCCTTTGGTTGTCTCTACCGACATCGGACAAATTTGGACTGCTGAACCGTACGGAACACACTTAAATAGCACCGGTGCGATCGAATCTCAGGGTAATCTGTCGACGAGTTCTGAAACCATCGCCCGGATGAGAATTGAAACGGTGAGTGTACCCTTCCAGCACATGACTCCAATGTCAGAGAAATCACCTCAAAAAGACCTGGGAGACGACCGAGACATCCTGATCGTCAATCGGCCACCGGTCACGACGACGAACCACCAAACCGCAGAAGAGCAGCAACTTGAAACCATCGAACAAGAATTGATGGAGATGAAACCCATGAAAGGCCGGGCGGTTCGCTTGGACTACACCGACCTGTTCAAGCAATTGCGTCAAACTGAAACGTGTTAGTGCTGGCTCCGATATTGTGACTGCCAGCTCCAAATTTCCCCAATGAATTCCATGAGCGAAAACCTAAGAAAATTTAACCAGGATTCGAGCCTCGTGAGCTTGCATGAGTTGGAACAACTCAATCAAGTTGTCGCTGTACAGGCAGCCTCGATTCGTGGAAAAAAGACGCTCGGTGGGCAGTCAGTTCATTTCCTGGCAACTATGCCCGATTATTCGTCAGAAGAAAGCGAGCTTCCAGCAATTGCCACGGGTCGTCCACACGCCGCTGAACCACAATTAGCAGCGCCGACGGTTTCAATGGACGAGTACTTTCGCATTTCTTCAGCTGAAGAAATTTCGGACGTGAGTCGGTCAACGAGTTTTGATTTACGACCCAAGTTTGCTGAAAACAAAAACGAGCAATCAAGTTACCAATTGAACGAATTGACCAAAGCCGACGTTCGACCTGAGCGGAATTCTGCCGCGCGCACGGAAGAGAGACTCCAACAACCAACTGGACTCGGATCGGCGGAAACGCCCGCAGCGACTTTGGTTACTGCAGTCGGCTCTAATTTGATCGATCCTGATGCGAATTTTCTGAAGCGGTTGATTCAACGTCAAGAAAAACTGGGTTCACAAATAATCTTATTCGCGGATGTCGACAGCGCCATGCGATGCGCAAGTACTTGTGTTCAGGTTGGCGTCGAACTTTCGGCGAGAACCGGCAATCGCGTGTTGGTAGTCGATTCAGATACCACAGCCCAGTCTCTGTCGCGCGCTGTTTTGGCTGCACAGACCAAGGGCCTGACCGATCTGGTTCGCGGGGACGTACAATTCGCTGGAACGATGCAAGGGACGGAAAAACAAGGCGTCGAGTTTTTATCCGCGGGAATGAAGCCATTTGACTTTCTTCAAGCTAACAATTTAACTCGGGAAAACGCGGAAAAATTGATTGGTACGATTCGAAACCAGTATGATTTCATTTGCGTTTCGATCGGAATTGCCTTCGATTCCAGTTTGCGGATGTGGGGCAAGAACTGTGATATGACTTTCTTGACCATTGACCCAACTTGCACGAGTCGCTCCCTGGCCAAGGCTGCGGTTGCTGAATTGCAAAACTTTGGGGCACGGGTCGAAGGCTGCATTACGACGATCGTCGAGAAGAACTAACACGGACTTAAATTAATAAAATGCCAGTAACTGTTGTTGTCACCGGGGGAGCGGGCTTTATCGGTTCGCACATTGCCGAACGTCTGGTCGCGGAACGATACCGCGTTCGAGTCGTTGACAGCCTTTGCACCGGCAAACGGGAAAACATTGAACACTTGGGTGACCAAATCGAATTTTTCGAAATCGATATTCGCGACGCCGATGGCCTGAGTCGGGCCTTCCACGGAGCTGACTTCGTAATTCACCAGGCAGCACTGGCCAGTGTTCCTTTGAGCGTCGAAAATCCGGAACTCGTCAATGATGTTTGTGTGAATGGAACGCTTAACGTCCTGATCCAGGCACGGCTCGCTCGTGTCCAGCGAGTTGTCTATGCCGGCTCCAGCAGTTGTTATGGCGATTCGCCTTTTGCCGCGAAGCGTGAGTCTGACGAGTTGATGACTTTGTCCCCCTATGCGGTCGCCAAGTTGGCTGGCGAACGGTACTGCCAGTCATTTTTTCATTCATATGGTCTCGAGACAGTCATCCTGCGGTACTTCAATGTCTTCGGCCCACGTCAGGACCCACACAGTCAATACTCGGCGGTCATTCCGCTGTTCATTACCAGATTGCTTGCCGAGCAACGTTTGATTGTCTATGGCGACGGCGAACAGTCGCGCGATTTTTGCTACGTAAAAAACATCGTCGATGGCAACCTGCTCGCCATGACGACTCCGGGCGTCGCGGGCGAGACGTTTAACGTTTCAACCGGCAAGACGACTTCGCTGCTACAGTTAATTCAATTATTAGGGGAGATGCTGGGCGTTAAAGCCGATATTGATTTTCAACCGGCCCGACAGGGCGATGTGCGGCAAAGCCTGGCCGATGTTTCCCGGGCCGCGCATGGCTTGGGATTTGTACCTGAAATTTCCTTCGCCGAGGGCTTGGCTCGGTCGATAGAATATTACCGAACAATTGTCGCGACCCTTAGCGGTCGTTGACAGTTTCGCGAGAGCGATTGGATGCCGAAAAGGGTCGAGGTGTAAAAGCCTCGACCCTTTTTTTTGTTTCGAAACATACTTGTTGCGCGCAAAAAAA
>JBEBGH010000465.1:0-3406 GCA_040081565.1 Pirellulaceae bacterium | reverse complement strand
CCCCAACCCCAATATTAAAAACTGACCTAAATGGTAGCGGAACGGCGCGAGCCGTCCGGTATCAACCCCCCAACCCCAATATTAAAAACTGACCTAAATGGTAGCGGAACGGCGCGAGCCGTCCGGTTTCAACCCGACAACCCCAATATCAAAAATTGACTCTGCACTAGTCGAGCGTTTGAATCCACAAGGGACTTGGAATCAGATTAAATTTGCCTACCATGTTTTCAAGTCTGAACCCCTTGAGTCATTTCCTGGTCTAGCAAATGTCCGACACCAACCCGTTTCTGCACATCGTCTTGCACCAACCGGAGATACCGGGCAACACCGGTGCGGTTGGTCGAACATGTGTGGCATTGGGCGCCAAGCTCTGGTTGGTCAGGCCATTGGGTTTTCGCATCGACGAAAAGACGCTTCGCCGCGCCGGTCTGGACTATTGGCAACATTTGAATTGGCAAGTAGTTGACGATTGGTCGGATTTAAAGACTAAGCTAATCGCCAAGAATTTCTGGTTTTTATCGAAGTCCGGTGAGCGATCGATTTTTGACGTGACGTTTTCCCACGGCGACGCCTTGGTGTTTGGCAGTGAAACAAATGGTTTGCCGCCGTCATTACTGGCTCAACACCGCGAAACTTTGTTGCGAATTCCGACGACCGACAAAGTCCGGAGTTTGAATTTATCTAACAGCGTCGCGATCTGCGCCTACGAAGCCTGCCGGCAAATGCTTCCTCGCCAACAACTTGATCTTTAGATCGACAGCGAGTCGCAAGAGCCCCATCGCAGCTGTTTGAGAATGGGTCCAAGTGCAAAAGTTCGTCCGTGTCCGCTTGCGTGAAAACAGCCGAAATCACATGGGCAAAAAATGTCGCAGCACTAATTCATCGAATCCATTCTGTCAGCCCTAGACTTGGATACGAATTCCGCTACGATATCGGTGCGGGATGGAGCAGCCCGGTAGCTCGCGAGGCTCATAACCTCGAGGTCGTCGGTTCGAATCCGGCTCCCGCAACTAAATTAAGGGCATCAAATTTTGTTTGACCCTGCGGTTTACGGATTAACCGTTAAGCGAATTGACAGGTCGACGCTTCAAAACGTCGGCCTGTTCGCGTTTCTGGGCCCGTTTTTCATGACCCTTCAGAATTCCCGCAACTTCTCGCCTCAACTCTCGGCAATCGCCCTCTGATGGGCAAGTTATAGAAAGGGTTCTAACTTCATAACCCGTCCTGATAATCATGAAACTCGCGGGCGAGATTATGGGGCAATAGTAAAGACACTGATATCCCATAGGTGAGCTGTACCCTTTTTTAACCCTCGAAATCATCGGCCCTTGTAACCAATCAATGCTCAACGGCGCTCTCTCGTTTTGCACTTTGTTGAACAAACAGATGTTTGTCGCCGTTAACACTCATTTCCGATTTCGGCGCTTTTGCTTGTTTCGCAATTTTCGTTTTCGCTTTTTGTCAGCTCTCGTTTCCAATCTCGTGTAATGCCTTGACGCGGCAGCCTTCGGATTATTCTTATTGTCGTCGTCACCCGTCGGCACTTTGGTGTTTTCTTCTAATTCAATTCGCGCGAGTTTCTCTTCTATCAAGTCCTCCCGATCTTGATCGCCAACTGACGCCCAATACTTCATTTCGGTTTCTAGTCGCTCCGCGTGCGTGGTTGGCCTTACAACTAGTTCATCAGGTGCCTCAAGGAACCAGAACCGGTCAACAAATGGTTGCCGAATCATCGAGAAAATCGTCTTTGCCTGGTGAAACGTTGGCGTTGACGAGTCAATACAAATCGGCCAATCATCTTTTCCTTCGCTATCTGCCCAATCGCGAAAACTCTTTGCGATTGCAACTGTATCTTCGCGTAGCTTTGTTTCAAGCTTGAAACTACCTTCGCGCTTATTCCACAGTTCCTCGATGTCACTCGCCGTGTACTCGGACCTGTTACTTTCAACGCTCATTTTCGGAGGTTCCATATTCAAGCCGGGAAAGAAGCCAAGCCACTCCTCACGAAACGGAATACCTCCTTCGTTTTCCTGAACAAGTACAATGGTGGCAATTTTGGACTTCTTCTCTTGCAACTCCTTCTTGATTTCAGCCATGACTGTTCCGATCGAGTCGGAGCTAGAATTAAGAATCATCTTTTCATGCTTCTTCTGAATGAACCACGGAAGCGGAAGATTCTTGTCGTATGTCACCAGTCGTTCAATTAACTCATCGGGAAAATTAACGTTTTGATCCAATGACGAGTTGGCATTAAAATTCAGTGTTACAAACGCTTTGCCGGTCTTAAGCAACGAGACGCTGATTTCTGAGTTTCTTCGAGAATGGCAAAGCTTGGCGTACCGCTTTAAATTCAGCGCATCACCAACGGTAAGCTTTGCCAAATTGAAACTGATATCTACTTTGCTTTTACCTTCTTTGGCGAGGTCTGGACGTGGGAGCGAAAGTACCAAAGGAAATTTGTGATTCACCCGATCAGACAACTCCACAGCAGTCAGTGTAAGTTTCCTCGATGTCGGTGAAAGCGAAATATTACACCTCAGATCAACGAACGGAAGCCTTTGCGCTTCGCCCGGACCAACTGCGAAACTGCATGGAGCCATGCTTTTCGGCTCGTGGTTGCTGTGGTTGCTAACGGCGGTTTTCGGTAACCTGCTCGTGTCCAAAGTAATCGAAGCGTCGTAATTGCATCTCAGTTCGACATGATTCCCACTACGAATTCCAGCAAGCAAGAAATATGCAAACAATGTTGTGTTCGTCGGTTGGCCGGGCGCGACGTTTTGCGAAAGGGAGACTTTCGCGTCAGCCCAATCAGGGGAAATCTGTTTCGAACTCTCTTCCATCCATTCGTCAGAATGTCGAATGATTTCGCTGAGTTGTTCAGAATCGAATCCCCCAACGAGAGCAAGCTCTTCGTAAAACTCAATTGTTCTGTCGTAGTTAGCAGTGAACAATTCGACGACCTTTCGAAAGGCGTCGCGGACCGTTTTTTTCAAAATGAGCTGCGGGTTCTGGAGACAATCTCTCGAAAACCCTGCGACGACCACAGTTGCCAAAAGTCGGCGTTTCACCAAATCTGAAAGGATCGGCTTCAATTCGACAGCAAATCTTGCCGCACTCGGTGAGGCTTTTAAAACTTCAACAAGCGATTGATCATTCGGTTGCAAACATGGATCAAATCCATAGTGATTTTTGATTAAAGGAAGAACTTGATCGGCAACCAGTCGTTTTCCAAATTCCGAACAATGAAGTTCAAATTCGTGGTTGCCTGCGTATTTGCCCTTTAGAAGCACGTCCAATTCGTCCGCATTCCGAAGAATGTTCCCAATGAATTCGACCGATTGTTTTGAAGTATCAAGTGCAAGCTTTTCCGTGTCTTTGCCTCTTACTAAGATGCCCTGACATGACA
>JBEBGH010000464.1:0-3414 GCA_040081565.1 Pirellulaceae bacterium | reverse complement strand
TCGACTCGACGAAACATTGGTCGAATCGGGCCTTAATTATTCAGTAATTGTGGTGGACGACGGAAGTTCCGACGAAACCGCAGAATCGCTGGAAAGTTTGGCGGAGAAGTATCCACTACAGGCCTATCGCAATCCTCAAAACATGGGCTTGGGACGAACCTTGAAGCGAGGACTCGAAATTGCTTTGGCCCAAGCGGACCCCAACGACATCATTGTGACCATGGATGGAGACGACACGCATCCCCCAGCGACAATTCGCGAAATGACGTTTCTGATTAACGGCGGATTTGATGTGGTAATTGCTTCGCGGTTCCGTCAAGGAGCTTCAGTCGATGGATTAAGCTCGTTCCGTGAATCGTTGAGTGGATTTGGCCGCTTCCTGTTTATTGGTTTGATGCCGATCAAAGGCGTGCGTGACTTCACTTGCGGGTTTCGGGCATTTCGAGCAAGTGCGTTGCAACAGGCCGCTCAAGATTTCGGCCCGCGGTTCATGACGGAAACAGGGTTTACGGTAACGGCGGATTTGCTGCTCCGCCTGCGAGGTCGAGGACTGCGATTTGCCGAAGTTCCCCTGCATTTGGCCTACCAAAACAAAACATCGCCCAGCAAAATGAAGGTCGTAAAGACCACTCTGCAAACATTCAAGCTACTGCTCAAGCGTCGCTTGGGTTATTAAACAAAACGTTGATCCAAAAGCTTGAACCCATCAAATGACGATGAAAAAACAACGGGTCTGTATCGTTGGTGGCGGAATGATGGGGCTTACGCTGGCGTGGCGAATGAGCGCTCTGGGGCATCATGTTACCGTCTGCGAGGCGGCACCAACGCTCGGTGGACTGGCTAGCGCGTGGCAATTAGACGATGTCGTTTGGGACCGTTTCTACCATGTCATCTTGCTGTCCGATTTGGCGCTGCGAAAAGTGCTGGATGAAATTGGATTGGAAAAGTCGATTCGCTGGGTCGAGACGAAGACGGGATTTTATTCGTCCGGTAAGTTCTATTCGATGTCGAATTCGCTTGAGTTTCTCAAGTTTCCCCCGTTGTCACTGATCGAGAAGTTCCGATTAGGCGGCACGATTTTCTTTGGCTCCAAGCTGAAGAACTGGAAGCGGATGGAGTCGATACCGGTCGAACAATGGCTGCGCAAATGGTCGGGTAACAGTACCTTTGAAAAAATCTGGCGGCCACTTCTCAAGGCCAAATTGGGTGACGCCTACCAACGAGTCTCGGCTTCTTTTATCTGGTCCTATATCACTCGAATGTACCGCGCGAGAAACAGCGGTTTGAAAAAGGAAATGTTTGGTTACGTTCCGGGTGGCTATGCGAAGGTGTTGGATACTTTTGCGAAGAAGTTACAGGAACGTGGGGTTGATCTGCGTGTAGGCTACGCCACACAGTCGATCGAACGAAATGGCGAACAAGTCCGAGTTGTTTTCGCGCAGCAACCCTCCGAAGTGTTTGACAAAGTGGTCATCACCGTTCCCTCGCCTCACATTGCACCAATGTGCCCGCAACTGAGCAGTGGCGAAAAATCCAGCTATGACGAATGTGAGTACCTGGGCGTGATCTGTTCGTCGGTTTTGTTGGACCGACCCTTGAGTCCTTACTACGTGACGAACATTACGGACGAATGGGTGCCGCTGACAGGCGTGATTAACCTGACCACCATCGTCGACCCGGCTGATTTCGGCAACAAGCATTTGGTTTATTTGCCAAAGTATGTCTTAGCCAAAGACGATGCCGCGTTTGCTGAAGACGATGTCGCGATCAAGGAACGATTGTTGGGAGTGCTCGACAAGATGTACCCCGAGTTTCGACGCGATCAGGTGTTGGCCTTTCAAACGGCGAGGGCTCGAAACGTGATGGCTTTGCCGACGCTCAATTACTCTGACAAGTTGCCGCCTGCGAAGACCTCGATTCCCAATGTTTACGTCGTGAACTCCGCCCAGATTACCAAGGGCAACCTCAATATCAATGAAACGATTGAGGTCGCCGAAGAAGCGATGAAGTGGTTGTCGAACGAATAATTCGGACTCAACGACACAACTTTTTCATCCCCTAAAATGCGTCATTTTGACCGCAAAATCGCGGGGCATTTGGCTTTCCCCCGCCGGCTTAATGAACAAGACCAACGGTCTCATTCGCGGAAACGCGATTTTGCAGCGAAAATCAAGACGGCTAATATCAACCAGTTTTTCGTCTGCATGAGCGGGCCATTTCAGGCCGTCGAGCACCGTCACGTGTGACTAACTTACGTCTTGATAAAAACCGAAATTCCGTCAAACTGTGCGGACCTAGAAATTCGCAGGTTGTTTAATCAGGAAGTTATCAAGATATGTTTCAGAAACTTTTTCTACCGATTCGATCGCTGGCCGTGGTCCTCGTTTCGTTGGCTGCCTTTGCGGCGACCGTCGCGCCTGCTACACCCGCTTTGGCTATAGAAGGCGAGATTCACATCAAGAGCGAGGCAGACATGGTGATGCCCGATCTTTCCAGTGAGTCCTTCATGGGAATTCAAGGCAACGTTTTGCTCTACATCGGCTTGGTAATTTGTGCCTTGGGATTGGCGTTTGGATTGAAAATTTACAGCGATTTGAAGAACATGCCGGTTCACAAATCAATGCTGGAAGTTTCCGAGTTGATTTATGAGACCTGTAAAACTTACCTGTTCACGCAAGGCAAGTTTATCTTTGTGTTGTGGTTGTTTATCGCAGCCGTCATGTATCTGTTTTATGGCTATGTTCAAAATCGCGATACAAATTTCGTCGTCACCGTTTTGATCTTCAGCGTTATTGGAATTCTGGGAAGTTACGGCGTTGCCTGGTTCGGAATTCGCGTTAACACTTTTGCCAACTCGCGAACCGCTTTTGCGAGTTTGGAAGGCAAGCCCTATCCTTGCTACGCTATTCCTTTGAAGGCCGGTATGAGCATCGGTATGATGCTCATCAGCGTTGAATTGTTAATCATGCTCTGCATTCTACTGTTTGTTCCTGCAAGCTATTCGGGAGCCTGCTTTATTGGTTTCGCGATTGGTGAAAGTCTGGGTGCATCGGCTTTGCGAATCGCCGGTGGTATCTTCACCAAGATCGCTGACATCGGCTCCGACTTGATGAAGATCGTGTTCAAGATCAAGGAAGACGATGCTCGAAATCCTGGAGTGATCGCCGACTGTACGGGTGACAACGCGGGTGACTCGGTCGGCCCCAGTGCTGACGGTTTTGAGACCTACGGCGTGACGGGCGTTGCCTTGATCATGTTCATCATGTTGGGTGTAAAAGACGGCGCAAACCAAACCGTTTCTTCACTGCAAGTGCAACTGCTGGTTTGGATCTTCGTGATGCGTATTATGATGATTGTGGCATCGGCCGCTTCTTACTACATTAACGAAGCGATGACCAAGGGTAAGTACCAATC
>JBEBGH010000463.1:0-3423 GCA_040081565.1 Pirellulaceae bacterium | reverse complement strand
GCCCTAACTCCACAACCCGCTCGCTTAAGGCAATCATCTGCGGAGAATGATCGGCAACGACGACCGTATTGTGGCGGTCTCGCAGGCTTTGAATGGCTTGAACGATTTGCTCGGCGTCTCCGGGATGCAAACCGGTAGTAGGCTCGTCAAAGACATACACCAAATTGACGAGCGATGAGCGAAGCAGTCGACCGATCATCAGACGTTGTTGCTCGCCGCCGCTGAGGCTCCGCATCGGTCGGTTCAGTTCCAAATTGCCGAGCCCCAAACTGTTTAGGGCCTCCGTCATTTCCAGCAACCGCCGTACAATCAATTTTCCGGAGTGCGAAATCGGCTTAGATTCCATGCCACGACTCTCAGCACGGCCATCGACTGACGAATCATCTGCATTTTCAAGAAGCGATTGCAAAAAAGATGACACCGACGCCAGTGACATTGCGGTCAGGTCGGCAATGTGCAGGCCTTGGACGCGATAAACGAGAGCCTCCTCGCGCCACCGCCGGCCATGGCATTGTTCGCACACATGAAAACTCTTCCAGCGCGCTGCGAAAATTCGCATGTGCATTTTGTAGCGTTTCTTTTCCACCCAGCGAAAGAATCCCGCGAGTCCGCCAAACTTTCGTTCTGGCACGCCGTCCCAAATGAGTTGCCGTGCGGCCTTGCTTAACTCTTTGAAGGGAACGTCGACTGGAATTTTGTAGGCGGGAGCCAGCGCCAACAGCTCGTCACGTTCGTGGACATAATTCGGTGAATTCCATGGAGCAATCGCGCCATCGCGTATCGAGACTTCATCATCCGGCACGATTTTGGCCATGTCGTATTCACTGACGCTCCCGAGGCCTTCGCATTTGGGGCAGGCGCCCAATGGGCTCGAATCGCTTAGCCGCTGCAAATCGGGTTCGGCAAACCGCTGAAAACAGGTTGGGCAAACCAGCTCGCGATAAAATCGGCGATCAATCCAACTGCCGCCATCGACCTGGCGGATCGCGCCGCTGTTGGCTGCTCGATCAGATTCAACGAGCACGACCAGCGCACCGGAACCAAAATCGAATGCCGTCGTCAAGGAGTCCAACAAGCGCTGCCGGTCGACCTTTCCGGCTACAAACCGGTCGACAATCACCAAGGGCGATTTTTGAACACTGTCCGACAGTAGCTCCGAAAGCGGCACCGTCGATTCACCGACAATTGCGCGGACGAAACCAGCACTTTGTAGCTCGGGCAACGAATGTCGGTCTTCTTGGCCGGCAATGAAACCTACCTGCAATTTGTTGCCGGCGACTAACGATTCGACCCAGTCTGCGATCGATTGGGGATTGTGTTTTTCCACCAATCGCTCGCATTTAGGGCAAATCAACTCGGCAATGCGAGTGAAGAGCAATTGCAAATGGTGGAGGAACTCAATCGTCGAGGCAATCGTTGCCCGGCGGCCGAATCGACCAGGTCGAGACACGTAGCCGATCGCTGGAGGAATCCCCACCATTCGTTCGGCGGCAGGACGTTCGACCTGATCCATGAACTGGCGGGCGTATGGCGAAAAGGTTTCGACGTAGCGCCTTTGCCCCTCGCAGAACAAGGTGCCCGTAACAAGGCTAGATTTTCCGCTGCCGCTTGGTCCGCAAACAACAACCAGTTGACCATGAGGAATTTCGAGGTCAATGTTTTTCAAGTTGTTGACGCGGACGCCACGCAATTCAATCTTCTTTTCGGCCGCTGCCATCTCAGCTATTTGTTGGCCGCATCGAAGAGTTCGTTGACGCGATTCCAGTTGATGACGTTGAACCAAGCCTGAATGTAATCGGCCCGTTTATTTTGGTACTTCAGGTAATAGGCGTGCTCCCATACATCGATTCCTAAGAGGGGCACTAATCCATCTGAAATCGGATTGTCTTGATTCGCCGTGCTAACAACCGATAGCTTTTTGGCTTTGTCCATCACCAGCCAAGCCCATCCGCTGCCGAATTGGCCGGCGGCTTTTGCGGCGAAGGCCTTTTTGAACTCGTCCATGCTCTTGAAAGCTCCATCGATCGCCTTGGCAACCCCGTCGTTCGGCTTGCCTGCGTCTTTCGCCGGAGCCATCATCGTCCAGAACAAAGAATGGTTGTAATGCCCGCCGCCATGGTTCCGCACCGCGGCGCGAATCGACTCAGGAAACGTCTTGTAGTTGGCGACAATTTCCTCAATCGGTTTGGTTAGCCACTCCGGTGCGCCTTCTTTTAGGGCCGCCGTCAGCTTGTCGATATACGCCTGATGATGCTTGGTGTGATGAATCGTCATCGTTTGGGCGTCGATATGGGGCTCCAGGGCGTCGACGGCATACGGCAATTTGGGCAAGGAAAAATCAAGCGAGGCTCCTGCCAAAGAAAACTTCGCCAACGCCAAGGTAGCGCCACCTGCCGCGACTCCAGCCATCATTCCACGTCGTGTAATCATTGTCGGATGCTCCTGATCGAAAAATGGATCTGCTTTTGTTTCCCAAAGTGTTTACGCTAATTGTAGCAAAATAGTTGTCGCGGTATTCTGCCGCCGGCAACCGCTGCAATTCTGGGGCAATTGAATGAAATGGCTTTGCTCTCTACATTTTCAGTGTTCGCTTCACAAGGAGATTTCATTTGACCATCCGTGTTGGAATTGTCGGTGCCACGGGCTACACCGCCATCGAGTTGATCAAAATTCTGTTGCGCCACCCTGAAGTCAAAATCACCCGCGCGACTAGTCGCTCGGATTTTGGCCAACCGCTCGAGAAGACCCATCCTTCATTGCGAGGCCAATTGAATCTGTCGCTCAGTGAATTCGAGATCGACGATTTTGTTCGCTCGGTTGATTGTGCGTTCTGTTGCCTTCCGCACGCGGCTTCGTCACCCGTAGTCAAACAACTGGTCGACCGCGGCATCAAGACCATTGACTTCAGTGCCGACTATCGCCTCGATGATTTGGCTTCGTTCCAAAAACATTACCAGGCGGAACATGCCGACCCTGATCGATTAGGAAAGACCGCCTATGGCATTCCAGAGATCTTTCGCGATTCGATTACCAACGCCAGCCTCGTGGCCAACCCTGGTTGTTTTCCCACGACGGCAATTATTCCGCTCACGCCATTGATCGCCGCAGGTCTAATCCAAAGCAACGGAATTATTGTTGACTCGAAAACCGGAGTTTCGGGTGGCGGCCGAACTCCCAAATTGAGTCTTCATTTTCCGGAATGCAACGAATCCATTTCCGCTTATGCCGTGGGCACCCATCGCCACGGTCCGGAAATGGAGCAGATTGTTGCGAGGGGAACGCAAAAGCCAATTTCCGTAAACTTCGTGCCGCACCTGATCCCGATGGACCGGGGAATTTTATCGACGATTTATGTCGAGCCTCTACGCGGGACGCGCGCTGCAGATTTTCTGGCGGCAATTGCCACGCGGTATTCTCATGAAC
>JBEBGH010000143.1:0-12880 GCA_040081565.1 Pirellulaceae bacterium | reverse complement strand
TGAATCGATGCTGAAATCGGCAGCTGCAGCTAGACAATCGATTCGCGAAATCGAATTACAACAACAGGCCGTTCAGCGATTGCGTGATGAGCGTCAAGAATCAGCCAAAAAACTCGAACGCCTGCAGTCGCAACTGGAGGGAGAGCAGCAAATGCTAGTACAACTGAACGCTGCCTTGGAGGAAGGCCGCCGATTGTACAAGAAATAAGTCAGTTTCCGCACGAACGCAAATAGAGGAAGCCATCAAATCGATGGCTTCCTCTTTTGTGAGTGAAAAAAAACGCACGGCGTTAGTTCTTGCCTGTCCCGGCTTTGTCTTTAGCAGGCTCTTCTTTGCCGCCTGCATCGTCCGCTTTTACTTTCTTCATAACGAACATGTAAAAGCCATTGTCACTGGTGGATTCGAATTTTTCAGGACGTTTGGCTCCGGTTGGATCGTAGCAGAACGTCAACTCGTCGTCCTTGATTTGCATAATTCCCAGAGCGGTACCTTCAGGAGCTGGGCCCGCTTCAATCTTGAGGTCGATCTCCACTGGGTACTTACGCGTGTTCAATTTGTACGACATTACAAAAGATTCGGAAGGTGATGGAATGGTCACCTTGTCCTTTTCAAACTTAGGGACCGTCGCCAGCCGTTCGTCGCCTACAACTTCGCCAGCCTTCTTGCCCGAAACGATTTTCCAATCGCCGAGCAATTTGTCGTTAGCGAACCCAGGATCCTTGCCGCGATTCTTTGCCCGGGCCATGACCATTTCAAATCGTTTGTCCTTGCGGACGTTGGCCAAGTCGGTATCGTCGTTGAAGTAACTCAGGTCAGTGAAGTTTTCTGAAATCGCGTCATGGAGGTATTTGATCGAAAGATCGAGGTCATTTTTCAGTGAATAGGCACAGCCAAGGTTATAAAGCGCGGTGGACTTCACGTCGTCAAAAGTGGCGGCCTTTTTGTGAGCCACAATGGCTTCGTCCATTTTACCGCCGGAATGCAAAGCATACCCCAACATCAGCCAGCCTTGAGAATTGTCTTTTTCGGCGTCGACTACTTTTTGAAAGGCCTTGGCGGCACCCTCGAAGTCTTTTGACTCGATGCATTGCTGGCCTTCCTGAACTAGTTCCAAAATATCGACTTCCTGCTCTTTCTTTTCCTCCGCCTGTTTGTCTTGAGCTACAGCGGGTGACGTGGCCAGCGCCCCAATGATGGCGAGGGAAAAGGTCAGCCCAAACGCAAATGCTTTTTTCATAGGAGTTTCCTTGAGTTCAAACAGTTAAATTCTCGTTCGCTAATTCTACCGCAGATTGCCATGCTTTGGCGGAATCGAGTCGCTTGATTTTTTTGAAAAAACGAGAGGCGATAGACCGCAAACGTTCTCGAAGCCTTACAATACTCGGCAAACACCCAATTGGTTTTGGAGACGAAAAATGCTGGGCCTCGGTATAAGCGAATTGATTCTCATGATGTTCCCGTTTCTGTTTGGGGCGGGGTTGCCGACGGGAATGCCCCCAGGGCCAGATGATCCAGTGCTGATGGCCCTAATTTCCTCGGATCACGTTGGTTTCGCCTATTGGCCGGGAATGGCTGCCGTGGACGGAAATGCCAATCCGACGGAGAAATTCATGGCCCAACCCGAATTGGGGGCGTTCGTTAAACGAGCGAGAGAGGCGCTGTTGGCAGAAGTAAAGGAATCTCTAGTCGATGCGTTGCCAGAGTCCAACGACGCGATGGCGGCGGTGATTGATGAAATTGCCTGGGGGCAAATGTACCGACCAACATTGACCGTCATGACCGACTACAAACCGCTCGACGGAAACGGCAAGCCGTTTTTGGGATTTGCGTTCGTCAATCAACTTGGAGAGAAAACCGCTGACGTTACGAAACATTTCAAAGCGTGGGCCGCTGCCGCGCGAAAGGATGACGCCGAATCCGTAACAACCGAAAATGGAATCGAGTTTGTCGAGTTGAACGTCAATCGATCGTTGCCGCCATTCAAGCTTACGGTTCGCGATGGATACTTGTTGTTCGGTACAGACGTCAAATGGATGGCATCGTGCACGCTGAAAGAAAATGCGAATGCTCCCAAGAGCGAATTGCTGACCAAAATCGAGAAAGAACTCGCGGTTGAGCGTCGCAGTTCGGTCGCCTACGTGAACATGAGCAAATTAAAAGAGCTTTTGCCTGAGCGAGATCAATTCGCTGACTTTGACATGATGATACCCTATCTCACAAAGCAGTTAGAGAACGTGCAGTCGATCTCGTTTGTGACCGGTTTAGATTCGCGAGGATTCCTGACGCGTGCCAAATTCGATGTGAAGGCTGGCGAGACTGTCATGAATTTGCTGCCTAGCCGACCGCTTTCGCCCGAGCTGCTCGAGGCCTTACCCGGAAATCTTACTGGCGGGGTTGCGATGCGATTGTCACCCTCTCAATTTCTCGATGATCTCAAGGTTCAGGTCGAATCAGCAACCGGTGAAGGCCGTGCCTTCGAACAAATGCTGGAAAGCTCCAACGATTTTCTGGGCGTCCGACTACGAGAAGAATTGTTGGAGGTCATGGACGATTTCGCGTTCGTTTACAGCAAATTTAATATGGCCGATCCGGTCAAGGGCTGGGTCTTGGGTGTTCGACTAAGAGACGAGATGAGTTTCCAAGACATGCTGAATCGCATCAATGTTCGCGTTGGCGAATTCATGCAAAACAACGGCATGCAATTTCGCGAAGTTGTAAATAATGGCGTGACGATTCACACCGTCCAGGTGAATGAATTCGGTATCCCAAATGAATTCAGTTACGCTTTGGTCGAGAAGTACCTGGTGTTCAGTCTCGACGCGGCAACCATCGGGAATTTTGTTCGCAATTTGCGGCGCGAAGACAATTTCTCGCGTAAGCCCGCGGTGGAAGCCTTGTTTACGGATTGCGAGCGATTTCAGCTGCCGCGACCGACGATGATCGCTGAACTTGATACAGCAGCAATCGCCAACCTGATCTTCCCCTTGGCAATGCAATTTTTGGGTCATCAGCCGCTGACCCCAGGCGGAAAATTAGTCTTTAATGATTTGCCTTCGGTCGAAGTCCTGACGGATCAAGTCACGCCCAATCTGACCGCCTTGTTCAAAACCGATACGGGTTTTCAAGTCGTCCATCGACAAACCTATCCCGGCACTTCTCCCCTGCCCTTCGCGGGTGCGGCATTAGGATTCGCGATACCGATTTCGATCGCCGCACAACCTTTGGGTGCCGTTGCGGAATCTCAGAACAATGTGCGACAGCTTATACTTGCAGCCCATAACTACGAGTCGTCCTATCAGAACCTTCCATCATCTTTTACGGCCGATGCCAAAAACAAACCTCTCTTGAGTTGGCGAGTGAACCTGTTGCCATTCCTGGGTGAACAAGAACTTTATGCCCAATTTCATCACGATGAACCTTGGGACAGCGAGCACAATTTAAAGCTGGCAGCAAAGATGCCGAATGTGTTCAAACATCCGCGCCTGAAGCTGGCAGAAGGAAAAACGGTTTACTTGGGAGTAACGGGAAAAGACGGGCTCTTGGTTGCGCCTCAGGTAATTCTCAAAGCGGCACATTGGCGAAAATCCAGTTCCGTACTCGACGGAATGTCGAACACCATCATGATTGTCGAAGTCGCAGAAAAAAATGCGGTCACTTGGACCGCGCCCGGGGATTTCGATTTCGAGCAACACCCAGAAAACCTGGCTAAAGAACTCGCATTTTTCTGGGGAGCCGATAAAAAAGCAATCGTCGGGATGGCAGATGGTTCGGTGCACCTATTGAAGCCCAATTTTCCTGAAAAAGAGTTGCAGGCCCTCATGACATGTTCCGGAAACGAAGTCATCGATTTTTCGTTGCTCCTTAACGATCGTTAAAGACGAGAGCAAACCCAACTGATGAAAGAACTTTGTGCTTGACATTTCGCTCAGCCCATCGCAATGGGTTTTGTTTTCCGTCGTTGGGGTTTTGACAGGAGCGATTAACACGCTGGCCGGAAGTGGTTCACTGATCACGCTGCCACTGTTTATGGTCGTGTGCGGATTGTCGCCTCGGCTATCGAACGGCACGAATCGGATCGGTGCATTTTTGCAAAGCCTGTACGGGGCTTGGGCTTTTTGGCGACAAAACCCGGCCGCGTTTCATTCGTCGTTGTGGGTCATGATGCCGGCGATTGTTGGTGCCATTTTTGGGGCCCGAGCGGCTGTCATCGCCAGTGAACGGGCCGTGGCTGTGGCGATCGGATTGCTGATGCTGCTCATGCTGATCGTCTTGCTCGTCGATCCAATTCGTTGGTTGCGAGATTCGATTCAAGACCCCAAGAAAATGCGACAATGGCCGTGCCTTGCAACCTTCCTGGCAATTGGTTTCTATGGCGGGTTTATTCAGGCCGGCGTCGGCATCTTTTTGTTGGCGGGATTGGTATTGGCAGCGAACTATAATTTGAAGGATGCCAACGCGATCAAACTTGCGGTTACCGCGGCGCTCAGTGTTCCATCGCTAATTATCTTTGCGATGGAAAATCAGATTCACTACGGGTTTGGTTTCGCGATGGCGTTCTTTCAGGTCATCGGCGCTTATCTCGGCGTTTGGTTAGCTCGAGTCGTTCCCAATATTACGGTTTGGATTTACCGTCTCTTAATTTTAATGGTTGCCTTATCCGCGATCGAGATTTTCCGGCGATTTCTGCTCGTCGAATAATTGATGAGCCTTGGCCTTGCCCCATTCCCAGGAACATTTTTTAGTATGCACGCCTCATCTCGAGCTTGTTTCGCGACTGCCGCATTGGTGTTCTTGTACACGCTGATGGCAACTCTGCCATGTGCCGCACAAGGCCAAGACTGGCCAGGATTTTTGGGAGCGAAGCAAACGGGCAAGTCGTCCGAAGCGGGATTCGACTGGGATTGGAAGAAGGCACCGCCAAAATTGCTATGGTCACAAGAGTCGCCGGGCGGTTATGGGATCGGCTCGGTTGCAAACGGAAAGTACTTTCATTTTGATCGCATGGGTGATGTTGAGCGGCTATTGTGTTTGAGCGCGGCCGACGGCGAACTACTTTGGAAGTTCGAATATGAGACGGCCTACGAGGACATGTACGGCTTTGACAATGGACCACGCTGTAGTCCAGTGGTCGATGAAGATCGCGTTTACATTTTCGGAGCGGAAGGCAAACTGCATTGTTTGTCGGTGGCGTCTGGTGAGGTCCTTTGGAAAGTTGACACCGCGGCGGAATTCAAAGTCGTTCAATACTTTTTCGGCGTCGGTAGTACTCCAAGCGTCTATGGCGACTTGTTAATCACAATGATCGGCGGGAGTCCGGCGACCGAAGACGCCGAAGGACGCAAAATCAGAATTGACGCGGCGGAACCCAACGGCAGCGCGATCGTGGCGTTTGACAAAAAGACCGGGGAAGTTCGCTACAAAACGATTGATGACTTGGCGAGTTACGCTACACCGATCGTAGTCGATGTGGCAGGCAAACCGACTGGCCTGGCATTCTGTCGCGAGCGTTTGCATGGGTTTGATCCGGCGAACGGCCAGGCGAAATGGTCTTTCCCATGGCGAGCGAGGAAATACGAAAGCGTTAACGCCAGTACTCCCGTGATGTCCGGCGACCAAGTGTTGATTACCGAGTCTTATGGCCCTGGAGGTGCGCTGCTGAATATTGCAGGAGCCGAACCGAAAATCGTTTGGCAAGACGGGAATGTTCGCGATCAACGCCTCGCCTGCCATTGGTGCACGCCAATCATCGTCGATGGATTCGCCTATGCGAGTCACGGCGAAAAAGTCAACGAATCCGAATTGCGTTGCGTCGAGCTTGCAACCGGCAAGGTACGTTGGAGTGAACCGGGCCTTGGGCGTTTGAATTTGCTGTATGCCGATGGGCAGTTGATTTGCATGGCGGAATTCGGCTCGCTGATCGTGGTGCAAGCCAATCCCGAGAAATTTTCGCTGACCGCAAAATACGCTGCACCCGACGGACGAAAATTCTCAGCGCCTTGTTATGCCGCGCCGATCCTAGCTCATGGCCGCTTGTATTTCCGTGATGCTAGGCGTGTCTATTGTCTTGAATTGCCTCGGCGATGAAAAATTTCTAAAGCCCTCGGCAACTTGTGCGCTTCACCCCATGATTCCAATCGAGCGTGGGCTCAGTCAATATCTGCGATTGGTTACGCGTCAATTGACTGAAGCCCATGAGTTCGAATCGAGATCTAATCCTCGGCGGGGCTGTCGTCGCCGCACATCATCACAATGCGCGGCGTGAACTGACCGATTGGGTCAACCAGATCAGTTTGGGCTGCCATCACCTCGCGGATGTCTTTGTAGACCCCCGGCACTTCATCAATACCACCGGCCAACAGTCGGACCTTGCGTTCCTTCAGGTGGTCGGTCCAATCTCGCCAGCGGTATTGCTTCTTGGCTGCCGTCCGCGACATACGACGACCCGCACCATGCGAGGCAGAGTTCAGGCTTCGCGATTCGCCTTTTCCGCGAACGATGAAACATGTATCCGCCATGTTACCGGGAATGATCCCCAAATCGCCAACTCCCGCCGGCGTTGCTCCCTTGCGATGCACGTACAGATCGCGATCGCCGTGGCGTTCCAGCCAAGCGAAATTGTGATGGTTCTCCACCGTCGCCAAAGCGGTTCCGCCCGCCAAACGTACCACGTTGCGATGGATGATCGCATGGTTCGCAGCAGCGTACCGACCCATCAAGTTCATGGCGGCCCAATACTCCTGACCAGCCTCGGTATCCATTTCGAGCCAAGCCAAATGGCACAGTTGTGGATCGTTGCGAATATAGCTCGGTGCGTTCTGCCGCGCGATGGTCGTGTAGCGCTGGCAAACTTGAGCGCCCGTGCCGCGGCTGCCGCTGTGGCTCAACAAACCCACGTAGCGGCCCAGTTCGACACCCAACGACGCATCTGGCAACTCGACGATTCCCCATTCGACAAAGTGGTTCCCACTGCCGCTGGTTCCGAGTTGATCCCAGGCGCGATCGCGCATCTCGCGAGTCACTGCGGTAACCGTCCAGTCTTCATCCATCACTTCGTGCTGTTGTCGATTCTTGTGCCGACCACCGGTTCCGAAAACAGTGCCTTTGGCCAAAGCCGCATCCAGTTCGCGGCAAACGCTGGGCTCGTTTTCATCCAACAGCATCACGGGCAGGTCAGTAATCGTCAGCTTCACACGACACGCAATGTCGACGCCCACGCCGTAAGGCACAACGGCGTTTTCACAAGCCAGAACGCCCCCAATCGGCAATCCGTAACCAACGTGCGCATCTGGCATCAACGCAGCTGCGCGCGAAACAGGCAGGCGACAAGCGTTCTCCATTTGGCGCAACGAGTTTTCATCGAGATCCTGCCCCCAACTCAAATAGCCAATCGGCTCGAACACATGAGGTTTGCCCGCCGCGATGATCGACTCGGCCAGTGGCTTCCAAACTGAATCCGCCAAAAACGTCTCTGGCGATTCAATGATCAGCGGGATGACCCTCTTCGGGTGCTCCGCTTCGCCGGCATCCGAGGCAACTTGAATGCATTTAATCGCTTCGCCCACGCAGTCCGGGTGCAGACCCAAGTGCAACAGCTTTTTCTTGTTCATTTTTCTGCTTTAAAGGGAAATATTTTTTCGGCTACTTGGCTCGCGCGAGTTTCGCCATGCCCTTAGGACCTGTCATCCCTATCGGAGGTTCGAAAAATTATTGAAGGCCTGCCGGCTTCCCGTTTGGAAAAACTTCCCCGACGACGCGTTCGATGTAATCTTTCCGATTGGCGGGCAGGGGATGAGTGCTCAAAAACTCCGGCTGTCGTCCGCCACCTGAAAAACTTTCCAGAATGTCCATCAACTCCAGCAGATGCACGGGGTCGTATCCCGCCAAGACCATCAACTCGACGCCCCAACGGTCAGACTCTAATTCGTGATGCCGACCATAACGCATCCCCACAAGACCGGTGACCATCCGCGCTGCCTTCTCTCCCGAAACATCTCCCGCAGCCACGCCGGCAGCTGAAGATATCCCCGCAAACAATTGGCCTTGCGCCATTTGCTGTGCGCTGTGTCGTTCGAGAACATGTCCGATTTCGTGAGCCAGAACCCCAGCCAATTGGCCGGGATGCGTCAGGCGTTCATAAAGGGCTTCGGTGATGAAAATCTGTCCACCCGGCAAAGCGAATGCATTGATCGTTTGTTGATCGGCCAATAAATGAAAGTGAAAACGGTATGGCAGTGTCTGGTTTCTTTCCTCAAGGCGTATGAGCAGTTTCTTTACCAGGGATTGCCCCATCTCTTCAACCATCATGGCGGCCTTCATGTCTCGGGAAAATCCGTCGAATTGTACAGCCATTTGCTCTACGGCTTGCAAGCCAAGCACAATCTCCTGCTCCGGAGTCATCCCACCAACGCGTTGCGCCTTACCCGTAATTGGATTCACATCGGTATTGGAAAAATAACCCAGCACGGAAAACACGACGATCGCGGCTGCCAGAAGCAAACGAATCTTGAAGGCCGACATTGGATGCCGCGGTTGGTGTTCTCGCTCTCGTCGGTAGTCGCTCATACTCTATTCCAAAACTAAAAATCGCTTGCACTGATCAATTAATGAACGGTCCCAAGCGGAGTGGATCCAAGGGACTGGCCCGCTCCGCGTCCGTCAATATGTTAGACAGTTACCACGGCAAAGCAATGCGATGGCGGCTAAGCAACGGTTCTTTCGACACGAGAACTCTGCGGGCAAGCAAGTCACGTTGAGGCCACGAATTTAGTCCGCGAAGTCGTGCAATTTCCGAGTTGGATTGACGTAAACGAGTTGGCGGCGGAAAATAGAAACGCGGTCAGAAATATTCTTCCAAGGGATACAGAATGTTCAAAGGTTTGGGTGACATCAGCAAGATTGCCGGCATGTTCAAGAACATGCAAAGCATGGGCGGCAAAATGGAAGAAATTACCGAGCGACTTAAGGAACTGCGAGTGCAAGGTTCCTCGGGCGGCGAGATGGTGATTGTCGAAGCCAATGGCTTGGGACAATTTATCAAAGTGACAATCGATCCGGTTTTAAAAGATGAAGCCGATTGGGAAATGATCCAGGATCTGTTGGTGGCGGCCTTCAACGACGCCTCGGTCAAAGCCAAACAAAAACACGTGGACGCCATGCAGGAACTTACCGGCGGCCTCGACTTGCCGGGCCTCGGCGATGCACTCAACAAGTTCGGATTGGGCGGCTAATTGGCAACGAATTGCACCCGATTTCCAATCATGCGAGCTCACTAACTGATGGCCCAGTATTCCCAATCTGTCAATGATCTAATCGAGCAATTGGCTCGCTTGCCTGGAATCGGCAAACGCTCTGCGGAGCGAATCGCCTATCACTTGTTGCGCGTAAACCGAACCGAGGCCCTCGCGCTGGCTGATGCAATCCGGCATGTGCGCGAAAACGTTCGTTACTGTGCCGATTGTTTCAATCTTTCGGAAACCGACCGTTGCGAGTTTTGTCGCGACTTGTCGCGCAATCGGTCGTTGCTGTGCGTTGTCGAACAACCACGTGATGTGTTTGCACTCGAGCAGTCGGGCACCTATCGCGGCTTGTACCATGTGTTGCTGGGGAGAATTGCGCCTCTCGAAAATGTGGGTGCCGATCAACTGACGATCGATGCACTTGTGGAACGCGTTCGCGGCGGCGATTTTAAGGAAGTGATTTTGGCGACCAACCCGACGGTCGAAGGTGATGGGACCGCGTTGTATATTTCCAACCTGCTAAGTCCGTTTAATGTCAGCATCACCAAGCTCGCGCGCGGGATTACCTCCGGGAGCATCCTCGAACATACCAACAAAGAAATCTTGGCCGATGCCTTATCAGGTCGACGCCCGATCTAAGAGCCACCAGTCAACAATTGAACCCGTCGCAGTGTGAAATTCACGCTTTTGTCATTCAATTTGGAGAAAAGGGTGGAAATGCTCAATGCAAGTGATAAATCCTCCGAGATGAAGGCAGAAAGCAAAGATGGATGTTTAGTCGTAGCATTGACGTTTTTTATCGTAGTGGCTGCATTTGGCATTTTGTATTTGCACTTAATTCTTTTTCGAGACTCGATTGACAGTTTCTATCATCCGCGGCTATAGGCTGGTGGCCAAGTTTGAGTACAACCAACGGATAAGGGCCCCAAGGGCATTTAGAAACACACCAATTCCCCAACGAGGTCTCGCTGGATAACTTCTCGATGGTGTTTTTCGGGAACCGGCTTTTTTCAATTCGGACTCTTTTGGAATCGAGACTATTCCGGCTATTGAAACGGTGATCGTCAATCGATTCCCTTCACGCACCCTACGACTACGACTGCATTGATTCGAAGTACAACCGGTCTGTAAATTCAACTTCGAAAACAGTCTTCGACCACGACTTGCCGCGCCAGCCCCGCTCGCAAAATTCAAACTCGAAAATAATTGCCATAAATAATGCCTGTTTTTTTGAGTTTAGTTGCTCATTCCCGCGTCAATTTTGTTTGAGCGCAAATCGGATCTGTGAATTTGCGCGTTATTGCGTATTACGTCAAACTCTAAGGGGCGTAGTATAATCAATCGAAGTGTTACTACCCACTGCGATACATTCTGGATTCGACTTGAGTTTTGAGCTATCCGGGAATCCACTTCACAGTTCTTTGTCGAGGAGTTTAGTATGTGCAAGAGCCGACTTTTTTTCGCACTGTTATTGATTTTGATGTCTGTCCTGGTGCGCGCCACGCTGGCCCAGGATCTTGTTGCGCTTAATCCCGCTCATGTCGGCGTCGTGAATTCCGAATTTGGGCAGGGTACATGCCCGACACCACCGGCCGGACAAGAGGATTGGTACGGTTGGCATTTCGTAATGCCAGGCAACAACAATTTTACTTCGTTGACCGTGACTTTTGAAAGCGCTGGAACCATTACGGCGAGTCCTTTCCCGGGAGGCGTGCCTGGCAACCCCGTCTTCGTTTCGCATCCTGACGCCAGTCATGCTTATATCTGGACGCCAACCGACGATAAACTGCTAAGTGGTGGAGCAACGTCGGATGGAGCCAACAATTTTTTCAATCTGAGCCATGTTTGCACTCCCGGAGTGAACCAACATGAAGCCCTGACTGTTACAAAAACTGCCGTCACTTCTTTCACGCGCGAACATTTTTGGGATATTGCGAAGAAGGTCGAGACGGAATTCGGCTTCTTACATGAGGGAGACCCCAAGATTTGGCTTTACACTGATGGCAGCGGCGATGAAACCGCAACATGGACTGTGGATGTGACCTATGGGAAATTTGTAGACAGTCTTTTCAATGTCTCCGGCGAGATCACCGTCGAGAACACCGGCACGTTGGACGCCGTGATCACAGAAGTGGAGGATTTGCTGGACGGTAATCCGATAGATGTTGACTTTGGTGGCGTGACCTTTCCTTACGTTTTGACGGTTGGCCAGAGCCTGACGTTTACCTACAGTGAAGATGGCTTTGTTGAGGGCATCAACGTGGTAACTGTCACTACTGAACGCGATGAATATGAAGACGAAGCCGAGATCGTTTGGGGGGATCCGACGACTGAGATCAACGAAACCGTCAGTATCAGCGACTTCAGCACGCTCTATGGAATTGTGCCACTGGGCACGGCGACGGCACCAAACGACGAAGAATTCACTTATAGCAACGCCTTTGCATGGGCGGGCTACGGCGCAGATGGTTGCGGGGATTACGTTTATGACAATATCGCTACGATCGATGAAACTGGTCAAGTCGCAGAAGCGACGCTCAAAGTTAGCGTTCAATGCTTCGTCTACGAAACGGCCTATGCCAAGGGCAACTTCGCGGATTGCTTTATGCCGACCTTCGCCAATTGGGGCTGGACCAATCCGATCATGCCAGGTACCTATCAGATGGATCTATGGGCAGGTGCCGCACAGTGCGACACGTCTAAAGGTACTTTGGTCGGCACGGTGACGGTCGTGTATGGCGCCAACGGTGTTGTGGCAGTTACTTACAACGTCGGTGCTCCATTCATTTTGGACGAAACCCACGTTTATGCGGGCACCACGAAATTCCCACTTGATCGCCGCGGTCGGCCGACCGTTGCTCCGGGTAGCTATTACAATCGCAGCCCGTTCAGCGGTGGACGCGTTTATGTGATTGCTCATGCCGTAGTTGGACTGCCTGACCCGGACTTTGGGCCTTAACTAAGGCGATCAATTTTTGCTATTCAAAACGCACCTTCGGGCCTGCTTTGGAAAATTCAGGCAGGCCCGAGGTTTTTGTTGTCTGGGCTGGTAAAAGCTGCAGGAAATCAGAAAGATTAAAAGGAGCGGGGCTCATCGTTTTGTTGGCATCAAAGTAAATGTGGGGGCGGGCGAGGTGCTGATTCCAAATTCAACTTTTCAGCCGTCGACTCTACCCAATTCGTACCGCCAAATGGGCTCCCATGTAACGCGGAGTTTCAACGGACTTGGAGTTCAGCGTTGTTCAACGATTTATTTGCCTGCATAACCCAGTTGGAAAATCGCGAGAGCGACCAAGCCGTCAGAAGTCTCGGGTCCGGTTCAGGCCGCAGCAGCCAGCGATACATCATTCCCATCGCAAATCCCCCGCGCGTCTGATTAATTCATTTTTGTGGGCAAGGGCTTTCGCAAAGGAGTGCATCCCACGTGAATGGATTTAGCATTACTATCGTGCGAACTTCCTTCACATCCGCCGACGACTAACAAGAGTGATCCGACAAACAACGCACCAAACAAATCCGATCGTTTCGCCAATCCCATGCTCCACCCCATTGATTTGAGACGATAAATTCAATACGCCGTCAGCTGACGTTTGTTTGGTCCATCCGGTAATTTCGTGGGTTTGTTAGAATTCTCCGCCAAGGA